>JBBRDD010000193.1:0-9150 GCA_038204235.1 Desulfobulbales bacterium | reverse complement strand
CAGCCTGAAACTAAATGATTAATATGGACAATAAGATATTGAAACGCGCATCCAGCCAAGATACCAGTTTGCTGGAAAACGTGCAGATGTTCAAGGCGCTTGGTGACGAAACCCGGTTGCGGATATTAGGGCTCTTGAATCATGGCGAACTGTGTGTTTGCGACATAATGGACGTTCTGAAATTACCTCAATCTACCGCATCAAGGCACCTCGCATACTTAAAGAATTCAAAATTGGTATGCGGCACGAGGCGTGGCAAATGGATGTATTACCAGCTTGACGCAAGCATCCCTAACGACTCAGCACATTACCTGATTATTCAATACCTTGCAGGTCTGCCTGAGATCCGAACTGATCGTCAGAAACTTGTCTGCCACTTGGAAAAAAAAGATAACCAATCCTGCAAGTAATCAGGATGGGCCATTAATATGAAAAAGAGCAAAAGATGAAACCTGCACCCAAAAAACTCTCCTTTCTCGATCGTTTCCTGACCCTTTGGATTTTCCTGGCGATGTTCGTCGGTGTAATGACGGGCTATTTGTATCCTCCGGTGAAAGATATCATCAATTCTTTCCAGATTGGCACAACCAACATCCCCATTGCAGTCGGCTTGATTATGATGATGTATCCGCCACTGGCAAAAGTAAAATACGAGGAATTAGGACAGGTCTTCGTAAACACCAGAATACTGGCCTTATCACTCGTACAAAACTGGATAATCGGTCCGATCCTGATGTTTTTGCTGGCCATCACCTTTTTGTCCGGACACCACGAATATATGGTCGGCCTTATCCTCATCGGCCTTGCCCGCTGTATAGCCATGGTCATTGTCTGGAATGAACTTGCCGACGGGGATACAGAATATTGTGCCGGTCTGGTCGCCTTCAACTCCATCTTTCAGGTCTTTTTCTTTTCGTTTTATGCCTGGATTTTTATCACCGTTGTTCCGGGATGGTTTGGCCTTGAAGGAGCCGTCGTTGATGTTTCCATTGGCCAGATAGCAAAATCGGTTTTTATCTATCTGGGTATTCCTTTCCTAGGTGGAATGATTACCAGATTTGTCGGTATTAAAATGAAAGGAAAACAATGGTATGAGGAAGTCTTCATACCGAAGATCAGTCCCCTTACCTTGATTTTTCTTCTTTTTACCATTTTGGTGATGTTTGCTTTAAAAGGTGAATACATTGTACAATTGCCTTTCGATGTCATCCGCATAGCCATACCATTGACTATTTACTTTCTTGTGATGTTCCTTGTTTCATTTTTCCTGTCGCTGAAAGCGGGGGCTACCTATGAACAAACCACGACACTCAGCTTCACTGCCGCTTCGAATAACTTCGAGCTGGCTATTGCTGTGGCTATTGCCGTATTTGGCATTAACTCCGGAGAAGCATTTGCTGCCGTTATCGGCCCCCTGGTTGAAGTTCCGGTTTTGATTGCCCTGGTGCGTGTCGCTCTCCACTTTAAACAAAAGTATTTTCCTTATGAAAAAAAGACGCTGGCCGGTGTTTGTCATGTACGTGTACAGGAATGACATCAATATTTGAGGTCAAACAGTCTCCATCAGGAGTTCCCGAAATAAATCGAACCGGCCCGGCGAAAAGCAAAATTCTCATGCTCCCCTGCGCTGGTGCATCCAAGGTTGGACAACTGACCATGCATGCAGTCCAAGAATTGGTACTGGAAGACAAAGGTGAGTGGGTTGAATGTGGCCGTGGCTCAAATTTACCGGAAATGAGCTGGAGGACAACTGATGCTCCCCCCTTTATTGTCGTGGATGGATGTGAGCAACACTGCGGCAGAAAACAACTTGAAGCACTCGATTGCGATCTTGAGTTTCACCTGTCTCTGGCAGATTTGGGCATAGAAAAGACTGAATCTACTGAAATCGGTTACGATGAGTTACAGCTCGTGAAAGATGCAATTATCGCGGAAAGCACGAGATTATCAGAGCGGCCACCCACTATAATGGGCGGGTGTGGTTGTCGATAGCAGATATAACCTCTTGCCAAAATGCCAACAGGCTGTGCCTTATGCGTCAAACTAACTCAGAAAAAATAAAAATATTGTTTCTCTGCACCGGCAACTCCTGTCGCAGCCAGATGGCTGAGGGGTGGGCCAGAAAGCTGAAAGAAAATCAGATTGAAGCCTATTCTGCTGGTATTGAAAAACATGGACTGAATCCATTGGCAGTCAAAGTAATGGCAGCAGCTGGGGTCGATATCTCCTCGCAATATTCGAAGATTATCGACGAACTGCCAGTGCAAGAATTTCATTGGGTCATTACCCTCTGTGGTCACGCGAACGAAAGCTGCCCATATTTCCCGGGGAAGAAGGTCCATCATGGGTTTGACGATCCGCCACAACTTGCTTTAGAGGCAACAACTGAAGAAGAAAAGATCGCCCACTACCGGAGGGTAAGAGATGAGATTCGGGATTTTGTTGCATCTCTACCTGAAGCACTTTGAACAATCAAAGGGCTGCATCTTTAACCAGGAATACCTGTTCCGCCAATAACAGGGTTTCGAGGCTGTTGATAAAGGCTCAACAAGATAGGGAGATTCCCAGCTAATAGTGAGCGGGACGAGAGAAAGTTTCTAAAAAGAAAGTCCTTAATCATCCGTTAGCATTTTTTTGCTGCCCTTTCCTGCTGATCTCATCATACAGAGCCTGGTATTCCTGCGTCAGTTTATGTCCCGGACTCAGAAAAATCATGGGGGTGGATTCATGGTGAGATTCTCGAATTTTAACTGAAGAAGAAATTTTCGTTGAAAGAATCGGCAGGCCATCGGCTTTCAGTTCGTCGACTATTTTTTTCGGATAACTTGCCCGGGCCATGTACTGATTAACGATAATTCCTTCAACTATAAGGGAGTGGTTATGGTCTCTCTGGATATCACCGATGTGCTTTCCGACATCAAATATTGCATCTTTTGAAAATGCATCGCAGTCGAAGGGAATCAAACACCGGGAGGCGGCGATCAAGGCTGACTGGCTGAAAAAGTTCATCGCGGGCGGGGTATCGATAAACACAGCTTCAAAAGCGGAAAATTTTTCTATCATTTCTTTCAGCTTATAGATTTTGTGTTTATTGACGAGCTGAGCCTCAATGTCCGCCAAGCCGGAATGAGATGGGATGACATAAAGATTATCGAATTTTGTTTTGTGAATAAAGGACTCCGGGTCAGGCCGGGGGCTGTTTAAATGGGAGAAAAATGGATTGAATTCGAAAATACTGCCGCCGTCCAGTGATGCTTTAAAAAAGTCATAAATGGTCAGACCTTCTTCCTTAATTTCATTGTATCTGTCACTCAACAAGTACTGACTGGCATTGGCCTGGGGATCGAGGTCTATCACGATGGTTTTTTTGCCGGATGATGCACTGATGGCAGCAAGGTTGCAGGTTATGGTAGTTTTTCCGACGCCACCTTTTTTATTAAAGATCACACGACTGACCATCATGGAGTCCTCTTTATTATTTTTTGCTCACACTTTTAGAGCCCTGTCACTTTGTCACCGTTTTTCCGAAACATACGTTTGCAGATGCCACTCCCATTGAATCATGAAAGATCTGCTCTGCCAACCTCTTTTCAGGACGATACTACAATAGTTGCGATGTTCCTGAATCGCTTCAATTGTTCAGCAAGAGAGGAGAGACATGAACTCCGGCTGCTGTTCACACCGAATACAGCCGTGTGGATGGTCAAAAACCAGAGCAACAGCAGATATCTAACACTCTGAATTAAATTCGTTTACTGCATGTATCCACGGGCAAAACCATACCATCAATTCACTTGTCGATTTATCGATTTCCGACGGTGTTTGTGTCCCCCTGAGCCTCTTGACAAGTCATAATCGCCCATTACCTTTAAAGCACCACGTCGTGGCACCGCCTGTTCCTGAGTTGCAAGGTATGAAGAACAGGCTTATGTGTTTTGCCGCCATTAATAGAGAACTGCCAACAGGGGGACAAAATGATCATACATCAGAGAGAGATCGGATATGCTAAGGATTACGCGATTTTTTTTGAGGCACTTGTTAAGGCCAAGGCATATCTGGAACAAAAACATCCTGAGGTTTCGGTTGACCTCATGTACAACCTGGCAGGAGAGAGGGGGTGGGCAACGATTCAGACACGCTACCCTTCGCTGGCTGCCTACGAGAGAATAGATGCCGAAATGGACAATGATGAGGAGTATGCAAAGTTGTTTGCGGCCATCGTTGAAGATAACGAAAGTCCACCTGTCGATCAATTCTATCGGACAATTCAGAAACTCTAGCCCTGTTGGTGCAGACAGAATTGTGGTGCATGCCAGCGCAACGCAACCATCTTCCTCAAGGCGTGGAGAGAAGTAACCAAGTATGGAGCTGTGGTCATACCCTTATTCCTTCCCATACAACGGTCCTGAAAGATCGAGTTGTGTCAGGTAGAGACGCATATCGAATTCCAGCTGATAGTATTCAGGCACCATATGCTTGCAGAGTTTATAAAACGCCTTGTTGTGATCCTTTTCCTTGAGATGCGCAAGTTCATGGACGATAATCATCCGGAGAAGAGGTTCCGGTGCGATTCTGAAAGTGGAGGCGATGCGGATCTCATTTTTAGCTTTCAGTTTGCCACCCTGCACCCGTGATATAAATTTATGCACGCCAAGGGCCTGGTTTCGAATCTTTATTTTTGCGTCGAAGAGTACCTTGCTCAGGGGCTGTGATTGCTGCATGAAACTGTTTTTTATTGCCATCACATACCCGTAGAGAGCTTTGTCTGTACGAATCTCATGCGGTGCAGGATATTTCTCAAGAAGGAACGTTTGTAATTTCTTCTCGACTATCAAGCACTGGACCTTATCTGTAAGGTGGCCAGGATATCCCTGTAAATATTTCAATTCCTGCACTGCATCACCTGTTTTATTATCGCAAATGGCGGGTTGGATCCAATGGGGGAGTTTCTGTCCCCCCGTGTCACTCTCCTGCTCACCGCAGAGTAACTCGAGTATGTTTTCAATTAGTATAGGTTATGGGAAAAAGCAAGGCCGGATAATCATCTAAAGAGGCACCTCTGGGGAACCGATACCACAATAGCTGGCTGTACAATAAGACAGGAATGCTAAAAAGGAACCTGACCTTTATGCCCTGATCCTGTGCATATGATGTTCAAATGCAAATTGAGCTGAGACGTATTGACGCATCCTTAACTGAGTGCCTCCCTCATTGAGGGGAGATCATGCCACACTCGCTTTATCTTGTGTCCACATAATTACTGTTGGACCAATCAAAGTTTGACCTGAAAACCGAAAATGTGCCAGAGTTGGAGAATCATACTCGCCCCCTGACGATCTCTCGTCACACTGCCCGCATTGCTCGAGACGGTGGCCACTTTTGTGTCGGTTCGACTGGCCTTTTTCACCGGAATATGCAATGTTTATTAAAATTCCACTTTGGCACAAATAACGGGGTATAAGCAAAATGGAAAATCTCGCTGTTTTGTGGTCAAGACATAGATATTTCAGGCCGTTTGTAATTATCTCATGCCTGCTAATACTCTTTGGATCCACATTCTTGCCACTCCATGCAATTACAAAAAACGGGGCATTTATTTTTTCAAGTGCCTTTCCCATTTTGGCAGGATGGTTATTGGGGCTGCGTTTAGGACTGCTCTTCTGGTTTTTACATTCTGTGCTTCTTATGACGCTTGCCCGTGCAGTTGGAAGTGGCATGAATGAATTGATTTCAAGCGGTATTCCCTCCTATACTGTTACATTGCTAATCACCTGTGGGATGGGGAAAATCAGTGATTTGACCAAAACCCTGAAGTATGAAATTAAAGAACACAAACGGATCGAATTGGAATTGCATCAATATAAGGACACACTGGAAAAACATGTAAAAGAACGAACTAAAGACCTGATGAGCAGCAATGAGCAACTCAAACGGGAAATGTTAAAAAACGAGAAAACCAACAAAGAAAACCTGAATCTGCAAACCAGCCTTAAACGGGCAGAAAAAATGGAAGCAGTTGGTCAGCTTGCCGGTGGTGTAGCGCACGATTTCAACAACATGCTTGGGGTAATCCTCGGACATACAGAGATGGGAATGGACAAAATTGACCAGGATCACCCGCTGTTTGCAGACCTGAAAGAAATCCATAAGGCCGGCATTCGCTCGGCCGATATTACCCGACAACTGCTGGCCTTTGCCCGCAAACAAACCGTCGCCCCCAAGGTGCTCGACCTGAATCAATCCATCGAAAGGATCCTGAAAATGCTGCAGCGGCTCATCGGTGAGGGCATCAAGCTCATTTGGCTGCCCGGACCTGGCTTGTGGCCGGTCAAGGTTGACCCGTCGCAGATCGACCAGATCATGGCCAATCTCTGCATCAATGCCAGGGACGCTATTGCCGGTGTTGGAAAAAATGACCGTCGAGACGGGAAATGACACCCTGGACGAAGATTACTGCCGCACTCACCCCGGCTTTGTGGCCGGAGAATTTGTGCGGATGTCTGTAAGCGATAACGGCTGTGGTATGGACGAAGAGACACTGGCTCACATTTTCGAACCGTTCTTCACCACCAAAGGTGTCGGCAAGGGAACCGGCCTCGGACTGGCCACGGCCTATGGTGACATTACGCAGAATAAAGGCTTCATTAGTGCTCAGAGCGAACCGGGACAGGGAACGACTTTTACAATTTACCTGCCTCGACATGTGGACTCGGCAGGTGATATGCCGACAGAAAAGGTGGGGGAACCTGGAGCGGGTGGCCGTGAAACCATCCTGCTAGTCGAGGACGAACGGACGATCCTGAAAATGACCACAACGATGCTCCAACGTCTAGGCTACACTGTTATTGCAGCAGCTACTCCGGGTGAAGCTCTCCACCTGGCTGGTGAGTTCGCCAGTGAAATTCATCTGCTGGTAACCGATGTTGTCATGCCCGAGATGAACGGCCGGGATCTGGCTAAAAATTTGTCGTCACTCCGCCCTCATATCAAATGCCTCTACATGTCAGGATATACATCTGATATTATCGCCCAACAAGGCATACTGGATAAGGAAATTCAGTTTATCCAGAAACCCTTCTCAAAAAATGACCTGGCAGTGAAGGTCAGAATGGTACTAGAATAAGAATAGACATATATAATTTCAGTATGAATCCGTCCCTCTACCCGGTCTTTTAATATTATGAATGAGGCTTTCAGCACTCACTTCCAAACTCATACCATCACTACCACGGCAGACGATGTCTCAAGAGAGATAGCCATCCCAGAATTGGTAAGGCAAAACCAGGTTCTTGTCTCTCTTACCTCAAGCGAGACCAATCCCGCAACAATTCTTGCCACAGGAAAGCATTGTCGCCTTTCCGACGATAAAAATACAATTACTGCTGAAATCGCCGGCTACCCTACATTAAGCCAGGTAACAGATAAAAATAACACCACCGTCAGTGTTGAAATTACCCCCATAATCGATATAGCAGATGATAAGATGCTGGCAACGATGACCCTCTATCCAGGTATTTCAGGGACACCATCTCTTGAGCTCAGTGACATCCTCGCATTTTGCAAGGAACGAGAGATAAATTGCGGAATCGATGAATTAACGATCCAGGAGACCATTGGACAGCTTGAGCAACTGGGACAACCGCAGTATGGAATTCCCATTGCAAGAGGCTTGCTTGCAGTTGCCGGGTGCGATGCGTTCCTCCGTTTTGCGGTTGATGTTGGACCGTTGCCAGGAAAAATCCTCCAGGACGGCTCCATAGACTGGCGTGAAAGAAAGATCTTTGTCGGAATCGATAAAAACGAACTCATTGCCACCAAAATTCCCCTCACCCCTGGTACTGCAGGAGTAGATGTACAAGGTTTAGCTAGTTCCCAGAAGCCGGGCAGGGACATTAAAGTCAAAGTCACAGGTGATGTACAATATATAGAAGAAAGCGGACAAGTACTTGCAACCAACTCCGGAGTGCTCTCTGTCGTCAACGAGACCGATGTTAAAGTAAGCGCAAAGCAGACAATTAATGGCGATGTTGATTTTTCTGTTGGTAATATTGAGTCAAATGACGGTCTTGAAATAACAGGGGATGTTAAATCTGGTTTCGCCGTCAGTTGCAGGGGAGATCTTTCCATCAGAGGCAATATCCATGGCGCAACTGTAAAAGCCAAAGGTAACAGTAAAATTGGCAGTGGTCTTATTGGCGAACAGTCTGCGCTTATCACAGACGGCGATGTGGAAATATCGTTTGTTGAACGGGGAAATATCGCCAGCGGTGGCACCGTCGTTATCAGCAAAGGAGCCTACTACGCGCGCGTCAGCTCAAAAAAACTCCTCATGTTCCGACCCGATTCTAAAATAGTTGGCGGAAAGCTCTGTTCCGGTCTCGACTTTATCGGTGGTATAATTGGCTCAGACAATGCTGCGTCGACCATGATCGCAGCGGGTGTAGACGCTGAGCGACTTCATCAGCGCGATAAGCTTCGGCTAAGTATTCGTGATCAGGAACACGAATTGGAAAATCTCATCCAAATGAACGGACACGAGTATATCAAAACAACAGTATATAAAAACAAAGAAGCAGCCCTGCAAAAACGGGTAAATCATCTTAAAAAACTCAATCTGATACCTGACAGCCCGCTCTACTCAAGACAGGACCCAAACCATAATTACTGCTCGGCGAATGTTGCCATACAGGGCCGAATCATTTCCGGGACCAAAATTCGCATTGGCAATACCAGCACGACACTGGAAGAAGATACGTCTGCCATTCGTTTTTATATCGACAAACGGACGGGACACATCGTTGCCACCCCATACACCGAAGGGAAAAAATAATGTTTGTACAACTATGGATGCGCAAAGAAGTTATAACTGTTGCCCCCGATGAAACGATTGCAAATGCCTGCAGCCTGATGGATAAGCACCGCATTAGAAGAATTCCTGTGATCGACCAGGAAAACAAACTTCTGGGCATTATCAGTAAAGAGGATCTGAAAAAAGCACTTCCATCTGCCGTTGATGCAAGCCTTAATGAGACCTCAAGAGCTCTGGCCAATCAGGTGCGAGTAGACACATTCATGACCCGATCTCCCATCACCCTGGCCCCCTCTGATACCCTCGAAAAAGTGGCAGCAATCATGCGCAAGCATAAGATC
>JBBRDD010000192.1:0-9316 GCA_038204235.1 Desulfobulbales bacterium | reverse complement strand
GCGGTCAGGCTGACAGCGAGCTTCGGTATTGCAACCTTTCCCCAGCATGCCACCGATATGCATGGCTTGATCGCGGCTGCCGATCAAGCTCTGTTTGCCATCAAGGGGACCGGAAAGGACGCCATTGGCCAGTTTCAGCTACCCTAGATTGATTCTTTCCTATTATTGTCAGCACGGCTCAACACCCCAACTGCTCTCTCGCCCAGCTGTGTATCCGGAGGCGTGTTCATTTTTCCCAAGCCACTTCTGGGTTCAAACAGTCAGGACTAAAAGGTCCCAACTTTGCCGCTTTTTCAGTAATGCCTCAGTAGCAGCGGTATCGAGGGGTTTACTAAAATAATAGCCCTGCAGTTAATTGAGGTAGTCTCGTTCTGGCGAAGAAGTTCGGCGGTCTCAAAGCCGTCCATCACCGGCATCATCACATCGAGCAGACAGAGGGCAAAGTGTTCGCCGGTTAAGGCCAGGGTGAGGGCCTCATTACCGGAACCGGCGCAGACAAGCTCTGCCTCCAGATGCTTCAGCATCTGTTTCATAGCCACAAGGTTGGCTGGGCGGTCATCGACAATGAGTATCTTGGGAATGTATTTGGGGGTCGTATTCATAGTATTATCTTTCTATCAAGAAAACATCTCTGCGATATCGCCTTCCTGGGCTAATTGCATCCTCACCTCTTCGAGCAGCTCCTCCATATTTTCAGCAGTTAATATTATCCCGGCATCAGCTAAGAGTTGATTGATAGTTTTGGCAAACAATCTCTGGCAGAGTTCCAACGAATCTTGACCGACACCCTGTCTGGCATCCAGAATGCGCACCAGGATGTCGGCAGTATGAATGACGAGGGGATAGATGGCATGTTCCAATGCCCTGTCCGGTTGGTGATGATACTTCACCGCTACCTGCAACGGTGCAGGAAAACGCCAGGAAGCAAGCAGGGTGGCTCCAAGTGAGGCATGTCCGATACCAAGATGCTCTTCTTCATCGCCGATATCATCATGCGTCAAGGGCGAGTCACGGTAAACCTGTGCCAGAGTTTCCTTAGAAAAGGCCAGATAGATAATGATCTTGCCGAGATCATGCATCAGGCCGGCCAGAAAAAAAGCACCACCCTTATGGCCCATTTTTTCGGCCAGATAACGGGCGGCAATAGCGCATTTAAAGCAATGCAATCGAAGTGCGGCGATATCATGTTTCTTCTGTTTAAAGCCCTTACAGGTCTGAAACATGGAATTGGCCAGAACGAGATTCAGCAGCTCATTTCTCCCAAGCAATGAAACGGCATGCGAAATTGAATGGACATGAGGACTTAGACCGTAGAATGGCGAATTGACCAACTTAATGACAGATGCGGCCAAAGACACCTCAGCTTCCACCACCCTGCCGATATCTTTCAGGGAACTTTCGGGGTCGGCATTGAGCTCTATGATTTTACCAATAAAGCCAGGCAGAGGCGGGAAGTCTTTGACCCGGCTGAGAAGCCGATTGGCGAGCTGTTCTTTATCTGTAATGGGCATGATCATAAATCCTCCTCCAAAATCCCGACCACCAGATCCACCAGAAACGGATCAAATTGTTTGCCAGCCTGTTCTCGTATCTCGGCAATAAGTTTTTCGCCGGTCACAGGGACCCGAGGATATGTGGGCAGGGACATAGCGATGATGGTATCAACCAGAGCGAAAAGACGTGAACCAAAGGGAACTTCCTCGCCTTCCAGACCCTCGGGGTAACCGTTGCCGTCATAATGCTCATGGTGATAGAGCAGGATCTGCCGTTCATGGGCAAAAAAATCAAAGAGATCTGTCAGCTCTTTCATCAAGAGAGGTTGATTGAATATAGCCTGCTGCTCACCCTGGCTGAGGGGTTGATCATTATCCAGGGCAGAATCGGTGAGATAGACGCGGAAGAGATCATGGAGCTTGAAAGAACGGCGATAGGACAGCATCATCTCCTGGGGCAGATTCAGTCGTTTACCGATCAGGTTGACCAACTTCAACGCCTTGTTGTTACGCTCCTTTAAACCGGCGAAGTCCTTCAAGCGGGTGTGTGCCAGGGCCTCAAAGGAGGCAAGGGCTGCTGCCTTGTTCTTCTCGAGGGCGGCCTTCAATGGGGCTCGAATATCCTCGAAACCGCCATCTCTTTGCTCGACCTTAGTACCATCTTGATACGCTTGATAGCTGACCACCCGGTTGCGGCCTGAGGCCTTCGCCTGATACAGAGCGGAATCGGCCTGTTCTATGAGATCATGCGGATGCGCATGGCTCGTATTCCGGGTGGCGACACCAATACTCACCGTGGCCTGGAGAGAGATACTGCCATGACGATAAATATTTTTTTCCGCCATGGAACGAATTTTTTCCGCCACTATACAGCCACCAGCCAGATCGGTAGCGGGGAGGGCCAGGATAAACTCCTCCCCGCCATAGCGGGCCAACAGATCGGTATCACGAATCAAATCTGTCAGCAGGCCGGAAAAGTCCCGTAAAACAACATCACCCACCTGATGGCCGTAGGTATCATTGACATTTTTAAAATAATCAACATCACATAGCAAAACAGTCAAGTCACTATGGTGCCGTACGGCCAGATTAAACTCACGTTTACAGCGCTTCTGGAAGTGTGCGTGATTATCAAGCCCGGTGAGTCCATCTTTGCTGGCCTTGATCTCTAACTGTCTGTTCTGTTCGGCAATGAACTCGTTTGCATCGTGCAGTTCTCGCTGGCGGCATTCAAGCTCAAGAAAGACTCGCACCTTGGCCAGAAGAATTTCCTTGATCACCGGTTTGTAGAGATAGTCAACGGCACCGCTTGCATAGCCTTGGAAGATATGCTGTTCACTTTGATCCATGGCCGTAACAAAGATGATCGGCATGCTCATAGTTGCATCATTTTGGCGCATGAGATCAGCCGTCTCAAAACCATTCATATCCGGCATCATCACATCGAGCAGACAGAGGGCAAACTTGTGCTGCAGGGTGAGAGCCAGGGCATCATTGCCGGAACCGGCGCAGATGAGTTCTGCCTCCACCGCCGAGAGCATCTTTTTCATCGCTACCAAGTTGGCCGGACGGTCATCGACGATAAGTATTTTGGGAAGACAGGTTAGTGGTTTCATAATTTTGGGGTTTGATGTGAATCGTCTATGATAAGTATCTTTGGTACACAATATCGCATGGGGAAAGTGGACTGGTCTTTTGTTTATGAACGAAAATAACCTGTAAGGCGTTAAAGGGGTTTAGCTGCACCCGATTTCATGTTTTAATCCAACAGCGAGCCAATCCGCGTCAGGAAAGGCCCGATTTCAGCAAGTAGCAGGATATGGTCAACAGCCGTTGTATCTATGGCCGCCTGGGGCATGAAAGGTGACTCGGCAGTGGCGGGGTCCTGAACAATGGTCAAGCCCCCCCGTTCCTTAATGCGTTTAAGTCCTCGACTGCCGTCACTGTTGGCGCCTGTAAGAACGACTCCGATTAGCTCATTGCCGTATGTATCAGCCGCGCTTTCGAATAATACATCGATCGACGGTCTGGCAAAATAGACTGGCGCATCGACCGAGAGTGCGAGTATCCTCGTCTTCTCACTATCGATCAGGAGGTGATAGCCGGCTGGCGCAATATAAATTGTCCCTGATGTTAAGGGTTCTTTATCGAAGGGCTCCTTGACCAACAGCGAACATCGATCATTGAGATATGTGGCCAGATATCCTGAGGAACCCTCCTGAACATGGATAACTATAGCGACAGGCAGAGCGAAGTCAGCGGGCAGGGCCGGGAGGATGACCGACAGCGCCTGCATTCCGCCAGCTGAGCCACCAATGACCACCGCCCTGTTTCTCACCGCCAGGCCTCCGTGCGATATGCCTTTTTGAAGATTTTCTCCTGGTCGGCTACGACCTCGAACGCCTTGGCGACACAGGAGAACTGAAGCGTCTCCTTGGTGCCTAAACACAGAAATCCGCCATGGCAGAGACTTTCAGTGAAGAGGGAGAGAACACGGTTTTGCAAGTCTTTATTAAAATATATCATTACGTTACGACAAAAAACCACATTCATTTCACCAAAGATTGAGTCTCTCACCAAATTGTGATGGGAAAAAACAATCTTCTTCTTCAAGCTCTCAGTGATTTTGGCACCATTATAATTGGCGTGGTAATAGTCGGCAAAGGATGACCGGGCACCAGATTTATTATAGTTTTCACTATACTGTTTGAGTTTGGCCAGAGGGTAGATCCCCTCCTTTGCGATATGCAGTGAGTTGTTGTTGTAGTCGGTGGCATAAATTTGACAACGGTCATAAAAGTTTTCTTCTTTGAGGACAATAGCCAGAGAGTAAACTTCTTCCCCGGTGGCGCAGCCCGCACACCAGATCTTTACAAACGGCCAGGACTTCAGTTTTGGAACAACCAGTTCTCGAAATTGTTTATAAAAAAGCGGATCCCGGAACATATCAGTCACCGTGATCGACATCTCTTTCAGGAAAGATTCGAAGGCAATATCAGTATGGAGCAGGAGCGGGATAAGCTCGGAGTAATGAGTAAGACCATGCCGTTTGAGCTGCAGGTTAAGACGCCTGACCAGCGAAGCGCGGGCATATTGGCGAAAATCATATCCCTTCTCCCGGTAAATAGCCTCCAGGAGGAGATCGATCTCATACTGTTCTGTTTGTGTACTTTCCATCACGGTTTGTTCCTATTTGAAAAGCCACACCCGCATGACCGAGAAGAGCCTGTCCTGCTCAACGGGTTTGGTGAGGTAATCACTGGCTCCTGCATCCATGCAGAGTATCCGATCTTCCGGCATGGCTTTTGCGGTCAAGGCGATAATCGGCAGGTTACGAAAAACCGCCTGTTCACGGATCTTACGCATAGCCTCATAGCCATCCATGACCGGCATCATGATGTCCATCAGAATCAGATCAACGTCCTTTTCTGTCTTCAGTTTTTCCAGGGCCTGCTCCCCATTGGCGGCCATAACCACCTGCATGCCGTTTTTTGTCATGATACCCGACAAGGCAAAGACGTTGCGCATATCGTCATCGACCAGGAGGATTTTCTTGCTACGCAGAACTTCATCCTTGTCATGGATCATGTGGATGATTTTCTGTTGTTCCTGGGGCAAGGTCGAGGTAACGCTATGCAGGAAGAGTGAGACCTCGTCCACCAGGCGCTCCGTGGATTCCACCCCCTTGACGACAACAGTGCGCGCGTATAGTTGCAAAAGATCATTCTCATCCGAGGTCATCTCCCGGCCGGTATAAATGATCACCGGCATCTCCCGGTTGAAATGGTCGGTTTGCTCAAGCCGGCGCAGCATCTCAAAGCCGGTCATATCCGGCAGGGTCAGATCGAGAACAACGCAATCAAAGACTTGTGAGGAGAGTATGTCCATAGCCTCCTGACCGGTGGAGGCCGTAACGATTTTTATTCCTGGGTGGTTCAGTATTTTTATAATGTGCCTGCAGCTGATCGGATCATCTTCAACGACCAGCAGTTTTTTCCCTCCTTCGACAAAGAAGGTATCGAATTGGCTGAAGACTCGGGACAAGTCTTCAGCAGAGACCGGTTTGCTCAAAAAACCCAAGGCACCTTTCTGGCGAATATCCGGAGGGCAATTATTGGCTGAGATGACATGGATGGGGATGTGTCTGGTGGACAGATGGCCCTTGATGTGCTCCAGCACGGTCCCACCTGCGACATCAGGCAGGCCGAGGTCGAGGATGATTGCCTTTGGCCGGTAGGTATGGGCCATGAACATGCCGCTACGACCGTCGCCCGCGGCAAGCGCTTTATACCCCTTCTCTCTCGCCATCTTGACAAGTATTTTAGCGAACTCTTTATCATCCTCTATTATCAGGACAGATTTATCACCATCCTTGGCCTGCTCCCGATCATCCGGGATAAACTCCTGCGGGTGGCTTGTCGCAGAGAAACCTGTTTCCAGAACCATTGTCAGATCTGTTGTCGTCAGGTGGGTG
Source organism: Desulfobulbales bacterium (assembly GCA_038204235.1). GTDB lineage: Bacteria > Desulfobacterota > Desulfobulbia > Desulfobulbales > Desulfocapsaceae > Desulforhopalus_A. The sequence goes on along the minus strand of JBBRDD010000192.1, from coordinate 3,349 downwards.
TAAATGACGTCTCCCCCGGCCGCTGTTTCAAAGGAAATTTGATCTGTCGAAGGGCTGCCTACAGGGAGCAAAAGCGTAAAGGCAGCACCTATTCTCTCAGTACTGGCAATGGCGATCTCACCACCAAGCAGCTTGGCAAGTCGGCGGGAGATGGTCAGCCCAAGGCCGGTTCCACCAAAGCGCCTGCTGGTGCTGCCATCGGCCTGCTGAAAGGCCTCGAAGATGGCCTTTTGCTTGTCAAGTGGAATACCTATACCGGTATCCGTCACGGAAAAACTGATAACCTCGCTTGCTTCATGCTCTTGTCCTGATCCCTTGAAATCGTTGATCAGTTGCTTGATTTTCAGGTGCACCGAGCCTTGACTGGTGAATTTAATGGCGTTCGACAGCAAATTTTTCAGGATCTGCTTTAGCCGCTGTTCGTCGGTGAACATGGCCTCCGGCAGCTCGGGAGCCAGTTCGATGCTGAAATCCAATCCCTTTTCCTGGGCCAGCGCCTTGAATTGGTTTTTCAAATCGTAGAGCAGAGGGGGAAAACGCACCTCTCCGGGATTAATATCCAGACGGCCCGCCTCAGCTTTGGAGAGGTCGAGAATATCATTGATCAGATTGAGCAGATCAAGGCCGCCACTATGAATAATCGTGGCTGCCTCAACCTGCTCTTCACTGAGGTTACCATCTTCATTGCCGGCCAGGGATTTAGCGAGAATCAACAGACTGTTCAACGGACTGCGCAGTTCATGGCTCATGTTGGCCAGGAATTCCGACTTATATTTGCTTGCCAATTCGACAGCCTTGGCTTTTTCCTCTATCTCATTCTTCGCCCGGTGAAGGTCTGCGCGTTGTTTTTCCAGGATCTCTGATTTCTCTCCCAGTTCCTCGTTGCTGACCCGGAGTTCTTCAGCCTGTTGTGCCAATTCTTCGTTGGAGGCTCTCAGCTCTTCTTGCTGTATCTGGAGCTTTTGTTCCGATTCTTTCAGGGTCTCGGACTGTTCCCTCAACTCCTCATTGGTCTGCTTCAGTTCTTCTTCCTGCGCTCGCAACTCTTCGGCCTGCTGTTGGGTCTGGTGAAGGAGCTCGTCCTGCCGGGCACGGGATTCGACTGAATTTAAGGTAATGGCAATACCTTCCTGAACCTGACTCAACAGCAACAGATCCCTTTCAGAAAATGCTTTAAAGGACCCTAATTCAATCACCCCTTTAACCTCATTGTTCATCACCACCGGGTACACGAGGATATTGGTCGGAACGGCCTCGCCAAGACCCGATTCGATGTGGATGTAATCTGCCGGACAGGGAGAGATAAGAATATGATTCTTCTCAAGAGCAGCTTGTCCCACCAATCCTTGCCCAAAAGAATATGAGTTTGATATTTTTTTCCGCGAGGAATACGCATAGCTTGATTGAAGATGCAGTACCTTGCCGTCCCTTCTGACGTACAAGGCACCGATCTGGGCATCGATATATTTGACCAGAAAATTGATAATCCGGGAGCAGATCTCTTCAAGGGGAAGCTCACCGCGCAATTGCTTATTCAGCTCCACTTGGCCATTATCCAGCCAGTCTTTTGTTATACTTGCCAGTGACATTTCCCGCAGGCTCCGGGTCATTGTCTGCATTGCTGTGCCGAGTTCGTCAAATTCTGACCGCGGAGCCACTTCGGCGGAATAATCGCCTGCGGCAATCACATTCGCCCGTCTGGCGGTATTCTTCAGCGTATTTCTCAGTTCTCCAATGGAAGCTGCGACCTCGCCGATTTCGTCACTTCGGTTGACATCACCGACATCCTCCAGGTTCCCTGCGGTGATTTTTTTCAGGTTTGCGACCATTGCCGCAAGTGGAGTTGTAATATTTTTCACTATCAACAAAGAGACAACAGCACTGATGAGGGAAATGATAACCAGCAGGCTATAGGTAACCTTCTCAGCCTGTTTTGCTGCTCCCTCGGCATTGCCGTAAAAAGACTTGGCTTTTTCATTGGCAAAGTTGACCATATAGCGAATATCCTCGCTCATGGCGTCCACATACTCAACCCTATTCTCCTTATTGATTTGAGCGGCGAGTTTATGATCCCCTTGCAAGGCCGCAGCAATCACCTTTTCACGAGAGATTTTCCAGGCAAGAAAACGTTTCTGAAAGGCTTCAACCCTGTTTTTATCGCCGAGAAACTGCTCAGAAACCACATCGAATTGTTGCAGCACATCTTGTTCGAATTGGGCAACTTTTCCGGAAGCCACTTGAATGTCGTGGTCGCTGTCAGCAAAGGCAATCCCTTTCATGCCGTTTTCCATGGCGAAGATATCAGCTCGGATATCCCTGACGGCATTACTGACCACCAAGGGGTGGAGGTACAGATCAGTCGTGGCCTGGGAGATACTGTTAATTTTTGTGACCGACCACAGGCCAAGGATAACTGTCAATAAAACAAGGAAGGCAAATCCAAGGCTTAATCGTTGACTGATTGTTATTTTCATGATGCAGGAGCCTCTAACAACTCAATTTTGTGTTTAACCAGAAAGTATTACGCATACACTACGTAGAAAATTAACGTTACCTTTTGATATTATTCAATATGTACTTTTCCCCTGATAGTGGACAAAGAGAACCACTGACAGTTGATTCACCTGACGGCTAATATGCCATGCGTACATTCCAATGTTCTCAAACTTTTTTTCTCAGCAGAAGTGCGTGGGATTCAAATAGCAGAGCCTGGTGGCAGAGGCGTGGTTGTGATAACTATCACATGAAGTGGCATCTATTACAGCCAGTATCACTGAGTGACACTTTCATTTAAGCTTACAAGTTATAAAAAAAGGAAACCAGGAAAATAATCTTCAAGGAGAACTTTTTTCTCCGATTATCAGGGTTACCTTGATGGCAATTTTGATATGGCCCCTGAGCAATTTTTTCGTGTTTGGTCTCGTTAGTGAATCCACCATCCTGCCCTTATAGCACGGCAGAATCGTGCAGATTTTGAGGATTTGCTCAGCCGCTTTTCCACCCATGCCCAAGCCCCAGATGTTGCACAGAATGTTGGAGGAAAGCACAGGTTGTCAGTATCAGACAGGATCGAGACTTAGACATGGAGTGCATCAGATTGGGTCTGGATTTCAGATCATGCGGAACCTTCCCTGACACCCGGGGAGATTGCTTAGTGTTGAGAAAAAGGGGCTAAGCCATAGGTTCACCCCTTTCAAAATTATAAGAATTTTCAGTTTAGCTGATAGCCAGCAGCTCAATCTCGAAGGTCAGAGTCTCGCCGGCCAGCGGTGGGTTGCCATCAAGCACAACAGAATCTTCATTCAGTTGGCTGACGATAACAAGCATTGGTTCATCATCTTCATCAGCC
>JBBRDD010000191.1:0-9401 GCA_038204235.1 Desulfobulbales bacterium | reverse complement strand
TCAATTCGGCATAATTCTGTTTTCATCTCCTCACATCCATTCACCCAAACTAGGAGGGAAGACAGTATGAGCGAAAATTCCTACTACACAAGGCCATGGATTCTCAATCGTTATTCCATAGGTCCAATTGCACCACACCTTACTCCGTTTTCTGAGTTTCTCGCAAAACGGGACTACTCGTATGCAACTGGCCAGCGGTATGTTCGAGAAGCAGGCCACCTGAGCCGTTGGCTAGCCCGGCAAGAAGTCGGTATTGCCGAATTAAGCGAAGAAACTATCAGGACTTATTTGTGTTTCCGCTATCAGAACAATCAACTTCAGGTAAAAAAATGGCCCTACCAACATCTGCTCAACTACTTGCAGCAAGCTGGAATTGTCGGAACACAGAAACCTGTGGAAACGCCTCCCGACCAATGCATCGCCAAGTATCAAGAGCACATGGTAAGAAATCAAGGTTTGGAAAAAGAAACTATGCGTGTGCGCATTCGGGTTGCTCGAAATTTCCTCTCACTTCAATTCGGAGAAAACAGTCTTGAGTTTGCAGATCTACTGCCTCGTCACATTGAACAATATTTTCTCAATCGATCGCACCACTGCAACACCACCACGCTTAAGACAGAAGCGTCTGCTCTCCGATGCTTTCTCCGTTTCCTGCAGTTCCGTGGTGACATCTCTGTGCACCTGGCAGATAACGTACCCACGATACCTTCCTGGCGACACACGACTATCCCGGAATTCCTTACCACTGACGAGATTAATTTACTGATTCAAAACTGCGAGTGTGAGACGCCCCGAGGACAACGAAATAAAGCGATACTTTTACTGCTTATCCGCCTGGGATTACGAGCTATTGAGATTTGCCGATTAACCTTAGACGATATTGACTGGGATGCCGGATTCCTCAATATTCTTGGGAAAAGTGGCAAACGGGATCGGCTCCCTCTGCTTCAAGATGTTGGAGAAGCCATAAGCACTTATCTTTGCCACGGTCGTCCTCAGTGCTCAACTCGATATGTCTTTGTGCGAGCAATAGCTTCTTTTGAACCCTTTTCGAATTCACGCTCCGTTGCCAATGTAGTCCGCAATGCATTGCGACGCGCAAATTTGAATCCACCGGGGAAAGGTACTCACCTGCTGAGGCGTAGTTTCGCAACGATGCTGCTCCAGAGTGGAGCGTCTTTAACCGAGATAGGACAAATCCTTCGACATCAAAAAGCAGATACGACGGCCATTTATGCCAAGGTTGATCTTGGCCGACTACGCCCCATGGCTCGTCCATGGCCAGAAGGAGGAGATCAATGAGCAATCTACAAGATTACCTTCAAGGATACTTGGAATTGCGGCAGGCATTGGGTTACAAGCTGCGCACTCATCGATCTTCTCTCCAAAAATTCGTGCAATTCGCCTTAGAGAAAAAGGCGTCGACCATAACCACACAGTTAGCACTGGCCTGGGCAATTAAGCCGGATGGTGCACATCCCAAATGGTGGGCTTACAAGCTGCGCATGGTTCATCATTTTGCCATTTATGTGCGAGGTCGAGACCATACCACGGAGGTCCCCCCATTGACGTTGCTACCCTATAGCCACAGAAGACCAACACCTTATATCTACTCGGAAGAAGAGATCTCACGTTTAATTGCTGCCGCAAAAGCGCTGCCCTGTCGTAAGGGGCTCAGGGGATTGACTTACCTCACCTTATTCAGTCTGATATGGGTGACAGGTCTTCGTATTTCTGAGGCCTTAGCCCTCGACAGAGAAGACGTGGACTGCACCAACCAGTTGATTACAATTCGTAATGCCAAATTCGGTAAATCTCGTCTGATCCCTGTGCATGTCTCTACCTCAAATGCCCTGACGTATTATGCTCGCAGCCGTGATCAAATCTTTCCTGATGTTCAGTCTCCGTCATTTTTCCTGAGCACCATCGGTAACCGGCCAACCACCGCAATAGCCCAACTGACTTTCAGACAATTATCCACCAAGATCGGCATTCGGGATCCCCTCCAAGGTAAAAAACCACGAATTCATGATATGCGCCACAGCTTCGCCGTGAAGAGCCTGATCGACATCTATAAAAGGGGTAACAATATAGAGCAGGCGGTGTACGCCCTCTCGATCTATATGGGCCACGTCGGTCCTTCCTCTACTTATTGGTACTTTTCAGCCGTTCCCGAACTCCTGGAGCTGGCTCGCAACCGTCTTGAGGAAAAGCGAGGTAATCTATGAAAAACTCATCTTCTGCTCTGGCCTACAACTTGGAAGGATTCTTTATTGAAAGGCTGATGAACCAAAAACGGGTCAGCAAGGAAACTATTTTAGCTTATCGGGATACATTCCGCCTGCTACTCGAATACGCTCAACGTGAACTTGGGAAAACCCCATCAAAGTTATTGCTCGAGGACTTGGACGCTTCACTCATCTGTAAATTCCTCAATCACTTGGAAGAGGAGCGCCATAACACTCCTCGGACGCGTAACCATCGTCTTGCAGCTATCCGTTCTTTTTTCAATTATGCATCCTTTCAGGAACCACAGCTATCCGGTCATATTCAGCGTGTCTTGGCGATTCCAACCAAGCGATACCAAAAGCGTGAGATCGACTTCCTGACTGTCGATGAAGTCGATGCAATATTGGCTGCTATTGACAGGTCCTCCTGGATCGGCCGGAGGGATCACGCCCTCATTTCATTAGCAATACATACAGGGTTGAGAGTCTCGGAACTCATCAATCTCCGTTGCAGCGACGTCATTTTAGGTAAAGGTGCTTATGTTCACTGCACTGGAAAAGGGCGAAAAGAACGCTCAATGCCTTTGGGAAAAACAGTATCGGAAGTCATTGAGCATTGGCTCGATGAGTTGGACGCTAACCCCACAGTTCCGCTATTTCCAACCCGGCAAGGGAAAAAAATCAGCCGGGACACAGTTGCATACACTCTCGGTAAATATGTATCCTTGGCTGAACAGAATTGTTCATCACTCTTGAAAAAACGTGTAAGCCCCCACGTGCTTCGACATACCGCTGCTGTACATCTTCTCCAGGCCGGAGTGGATTTATCTGTCATTGCACTTTGGCTGGGGCATGAATCACTTGAGAGCACTCAAGCCTATATGAGTTCGGATCTGACACAAAAGATTAAGGTTCTCGAAAAAACACTCCCTATCAGTGCCAAACCGATGATCTTTAAACCTGATGACAAATTGATGGAATTCTTGAAGGCACTCTGAACCTATGGCAAAGTTAATGGTAACAAATTATGCCGAGGTATGGAACTGTGAATACCTTGTTATTCTATAGAAATTCCTGTTACTACTCGGCATAATCAGAACATCGGCATAACTGCATTTATGCCGAATTCGGCATAAATGCAGAAACCGTTTTCAGCCCAGTACAGGATTTTGACGATATCACGCTTTCTATTACAGAAAGCAAAATAGCTGCCTGAAAAGAGATCGAGCGTAAATTGCTGCTCGACGAGCAAAGACAATCCATTTATTGACTTGCGCATATCGGTGGCACCGATGGCAAGGAAGACATGCGCATGTCCGGGAAAATCATGGATCATAGCTGCTCCAGCGCCGATATGAGTTTTTTAAGCGCAGGCGGAGAAAATTCCTCCTTGATCTCGATGGCAAATCTTTTTTGGTTAATAAGGAGCAGCAAACCGGAATCTGTTGGTTGCGAGATCTGGGCAGGGATTGCAAGCGGATAAAATTTTATTTTTTCTGATTCGGACGTTTCGATCCTGCGCTTCCAGTAAGAAAAAGTCGAGAGTGCAAGTGATTGCCGCAGGCAAAACTGTTTTTGGCTGAGACCACTGGTCTTCCAGTTGCGAATCTGCTGCTGCCAATAGGCTTTTTTGACGTTGCTACGAGAAGTGATTCGGGTTTCCATAAATGCCTCCTGTGTTTTGGAAGCAAATGGAACATATTATGAGAACTAGAGGAAGATGGGGTTCTTTAGGCGGTTACCTTACGTTTCTCCTGGCTCACCTTCTTCTGCTTGGGCTTTTTCGAAGATACTGTCGATGTACTCAAGTACACCGTTACCCGGACAACTTGTGGCTCGATATTCAGACATCGTTGTCAACCTTTTGTCTCTAAACTAGATGATCCTTCTTACATCGGTGGCTGTCCTATTCCGTCGGCGTATTAGCTGCTAACAAGGTGCTATTCGGACCTTGATCTCATCCACTATATGTATTTAGAAAGCCATCGGCAAAGTTAACGCTTGTCTTTGATATGAATATTCAGGTTCTTCCTGAGCACCTGCTTTGCCTGAACAGTAGATATCTTTATTTTAAGAATTGGCAGTAAAACAGCACCTTCGATGTGGTAATATTAACCAAACAACTTAAACTGGAATCAGTTTCCTTCAAAAGTATCTTTTAGAGAAAAAATGGAAGCGAGGCTTGGTTTCCACTGCTGACGACCTACCTCATAACCCACCAATAGTTGAACAGGCATACCAATTTCCGCCAAAGCTAGTCCAGCTTTTTAAATTTTCATATCCAACCCTACAATTGAGATGTACTGAAGATCCGCCACAATTCTAGCTGCTTTAACACCAATTTTCACAATCTGCCCTGTTTCCCACCCATGCGATGCGTACACCTGCCGAGTTGTAAGGAACTGGCTAACGATATACAGGTAATGTGATACCCTGGGACTAAGAACTGTTTCCGAAATACATGGTTTTTGCCTTGAAATGACGTGGAAATTCATTGCGAAGGTGATTCTGGACTTGTGAAGTCAATGGAGCAGAAAAAACTTCTTGCGAAAACGGTTCTGTAAAGATAGCTTCAGCTATTAATACACGTTGCCTCTTTCAGGGCGGAGGTTTTGTGTTCCTGACCTATTTTCGAGGCAATAAGAGAGCATAGATCGGCTTGTTTTCCTCTGCAGGCATACTGTTTCTTCCCTGGAGGCTGTATGGATCCGGCAATATACCTGGCATACGATGGCTCGATCAATGCAGACTGGGTTGCACGATACGCAATCAGGTTGACCGGCAACACTCCGACCAGGCAACTCACCCTCTTGCATATTGACGACGAAACCATTCCCGCCGAGCGACTCAGAGCCAAATTGGAGGATATAGCACACGAATGCCAGGCACTGGAGATTGAGCTTGAGGTGCAATCTGTACCGCTACAGGGCAATGTGTTCTCCACACTTCTTGCGACAATTCCGAACGGAAGTAATGTCTATTGTATCTGCGGTGCCAGGGCAACGTCGAGAGGGAAGGGGTTTCTTGCCGGAACTGTCTCTCAGGCGCTTTTGCGCACCCGGCGGTTCAACACCCTGGCACTCCGGGTGGTCAACCCTGGACTTCTGGGCTGTCCCGTCAATGTGATGTTTCCCCTTGGCGGTCATCCTCGGAAATTTCGGGCCGCAATGCCTTTTCTATTGATGCTAGCATCTTGCATTGAAAAGCTCACTTTGCTCAGGATTATGACTGTCAACACGATCTTCTTTCGTTACCTTTCGGCCGGGAAGGCCAGAAAAATACTGCGTGAAGGGACAATCTATGTCAGGGAGGTCATGCAGGAGATTACTGAGCAAAGCAGTCAATTCAGCTTCCGCCTTGATGACCATGTGCTCATTTCCGACGACTGGGCCAAGGAGATCCTCATCCAGGCAGGTAAGGTCAATACCGGGTTAATTCTCCTCGGGGCAAGCGACCGGTTTTTCCAATCGCGGTTTTACTACGGGAATAAAATTGAGCAGATCCTACGTAACACACCTTGTGACGTAGGCATCTACAGGAAAGTATGAGCAATCGTCATCTGCGTATTTCCCGGCTGCCCCCAGACAGGGTCTTGCAACATCTGCACAGCCGTTTGTCCGGGCTTTTGCCAGCTGAAGTGCAGGAGCGTCTGGCCCATTTGGGGCCGAATCGTTTTGATCGCCCTGACAGGTGGAAAACCGTTCGCAGTTTCTGCCGGCAGTTCACTCATTTTTTTACTATCCTGTTGTTCGTTGCCGCAGCTATCTGCTTTATTGCTCAATGGGTAACTCCAGGAGAGAGTATGGATATCCTGGGCTGGGCTTTGCTTGGGGTAGCGCTATTAAACGGTATTTTTAGCTTCATCCAGGAATATAGGGCGGAAAAAGCAATGGAAGCCCTGAAAAACTTTCTGCCACAGATGGTCGTGGTCCGCCGGGAAGATTTGGTAACCCGGGAAAACGCTGACGGGATAGTACCTGGAGATATTGTTTTACTGGCGGAGGGCGACAAAATTCCGGCCGACCTGCGAATGGTTGAGACCAAGGGAATGCAGGTCAATAATTCGCCACTTACCGGAGAGGCAATACCCTGCACTCTCACGTCCAGGGAGAATGTGCCGGAGCAGGCTGAGATCGAGAACATAGCCTTCGCCGGCTGCACCGTAGTGCGGGGATCGGGGATAGGTGTGGTTTTTGCCACGGGAATCCGAACAGAATTCGGCAAGGTGGCACATCTCTCCCAGACTATTGAACGGGCGAGTTCTCCTCTGGAGCGTGAGACCGCGCATATGGTCAGAATCCTGAGCATCATTGCCTGCACCATGGGCTTTACCTTTTTCTTGTACGGCATGCTTTCCGGCAAACCGCTATGGATGAACCTGGTATTCATGATGGGCATCATCGTGGCCAATGTTCCGGAAGGGTTGCTGCCGACTTTTACCTTGTCGCTGGCTATCGGCAGCCTGCGTATGGCCAAAAAGAACGTACTGGTCAAGAGTCTCAATGCTGTTGAATCCCTTGGGGCCGTGCACGTCATTTGCTCCGACAAGACCGGGACCCTGACCCTGAATCGATTGACCATCACTCGCCTTCTCGATTCTGTTTCCGGCGAGAACCTCCCGGACCTACAGCAACATGAACTACTGCGGCAAGCTCTGGCGGCTTCGGAGATACGGGAAACAGAGGCGGGGTTATTCGGTGACGCACTGGATGTGGCGGTGGCGGTAAAATGCCTGGAATGCGGTCTTGATATCCGCGAAATTCAGACGGCAACCCGTTACGCGTTTGCCTTTGATGTTGAAAAAAGGCGCTCTGCAGGTGTGTTGGAGACCAAAGAAAGTCAGGTGTTCGTGGTCAAAGGCGCCTTTGAGGCTATCCAGCCGATGCTGGCTCCTGGGGGCGCCGGCGATGTGGCTGCTCAGGCCGAGTCGGTGATGCACCGCATGGCTTCAAAGGGCTTACGGGTTATCGCCGTGGCCTCGCGGAAACTCACGCCGGAGGAAATTTCCGGCCTATCGGCCCAGGAAAACCTGGATCAGGATGCGCTGGAACGTGATCTCACGCTGATTGGATTTGTCGGTATTGAAGATCCGGTAAGACCGGAGGTTCCAGAGGCCGTCGCGAAGTGCCGCAAGGCCGGAATTGATATCATTCTCATAACTGGCGACCATCCTGATACGGCCATGTCCGTGGCTCGCGAAATTGCTATTGTTCAGGCTGAGGATGATGGCATCGCCTGCCTCACCGGCGACATTCTCAAACAGCTGTCCATAACGCAATTGACTGAGAAACTGGAACAGGGGGTGCGGGTCTTTGCCAGGACCTCGCCGGAGCAGAAGATGAAGATTGTCACGGCGCTGCAGAAGATGGGAAAGGTGGTGGCCATGACCGGCGACGGGGTCAATGATGCACCGGCACTGAAGGCTGCTGACGTGGGGATTGCTATGGGGCGGCAGGGGACTGACGTGGCAAGGGAGTCGGCCCAGATAATCCTGCTTGATGATAACTTTGCCTCCATCGTGGCGGGCATCGAAGAAGGCAGGACCATCTTTGACAACATTAAAAAATTCACCAACTATGTCCTGGTGAGCAACGGCCCCGAGATACTGCCGTATCTGCTCTATATCCTCTTTCCGGTACCGCTCGCCTTAAATGTCATCCAGATCCTCTCCATCGATCTGGGCACCGATATCATCCCCTCAATGGGGCTCGGCCAGGAACCGCCTTCATCAGAGGTGATGGAAAGAACACCCCGGGATATATCTCAAGGCCTGCTGACGCCGAGGCTGCTCATCCACAGTTACCTTTTTTTGGGCATGCTGGAAGGTGTTTGGTCACTCTTTCTATTCTTTTATGTTCTGGTTCAGGGCGGCTGGCAGTATGGCGTGGAGTTGCCTGTCGATTCCCAGCTGTACCGTTCGGCGACCGGTATTACGCTCGCGACCATTCTGCTTATGCAGATTGGTAATCTCATCGGACGCAGATATCACCGGCAGTCGGGTCTGAACCGTGGTCTCTTCACTAATCGGCTTATCCTGCTGGGCATCATCATCCAGGTGTTCTTCTCCTGGGCCACCCTTTACTGGCCACCAGTGCAGAATGTCCTGAATACCGGCCCGGTGAGTGCCGGAGTTTATGGTCTTGCCTGGCTGGGGATCGTCCTGATCTTTGGTGCTGACTATCTACGCAAGTGGTTTGTTGAGACGCAGCGGCGATGAACTGTTTTGGAAAAGCCATTGCTTCTACCTCTCCGGGTAGAAGCACCGATTACCCAGAAATATTTTGGATGCGATGTATATTTGCAAGGCGTCTCCTGTAAATTTTGGCTCAATCAGTATTTCAGCATAGAAAGGTGTCCTTTGGCAAGCCTCGGTTGGAAAACACAATGCACAGGTTGACCTTCTGATGTTCTAAACTTCCAAGCAGGAGATTGGAAATAAACGCCTGAGATACCCAGATTTGAGATCAGTAGTAACCTTTTGTTTTGCTCTGAATCGCAATTCCAAACCTTCGATGTGGCAATATCAATCTCATGATCTGATATCGAGTTCGTTTCTGAGAAAAAAGTTTTTCACAAAAAAGATAGAAAATTGAAGTTTAATATCCACATTTTCAGTCCACCTCAGTCGCTAGACTTCCTGTCGGTGGTTGTTTAGTTTAGGTTTCGGTTTTCGCCTGGTAGAGTCAGCGTACGTCAGTGGTGAACCTGGATGAAGGAGTGCCTGACAGGAGGTCTCTGACGAACGATGAAAATCTTGCGCGATCGGGGCTTGGAAAGGACATTAGAGACAATCTAATTGAAGCACCTTCGATCAGGAAGCCGGTTTTTTAATGCTACCTTAGAAAGCGACTACTTATCACCATCACCTCACCTCACCTACTTTGATCAACGTTAGAAATCGTAAACTACAATACAGTAGTTGCACATTATGCCCAAGACTAGCAACTATTATAGCAAGGTTGAGAGGTTTCTCGTTATTCCCTTGACGAGTTCAGATATTTTTATCTGATTACCCCTCTTGCTCAGCAAGCTTCAAGAGGCGCAGAGGTCTAGGCTTTGTATTTGCAGCATGCTTAATCAAATTTCCTATCATTGCGCCTATGTGAAATCGGTTATTAAACCGGAAACAAAATTCAGCCAAATAACGTGGCAAATGCTTTGAACTTACAGAAT
>JBBRDD010000190.1:0-9425 GCA_038204235.1 Desulfobulbales bacterium | reverse complement strand
CCTGACGTTCAAGAATTTCCCGATTGGTCGCATTGTCATCAATAATAAGCACCCGGATTCCCCGTAAACCATCCGAGTCAGATGGACATTGTTCTCTTACCTCTTCCTGCGCCGGTTCAAGCTGCACATCAAAAAAGAAATGTGCCCCCTTGCCCGGCTCACTTTCGCAGGCCAGCACACCTCCCATATATGATACCAGTTCACTGGAGATCGCAAGACCGAGACCGGTTCCGCCATATTGACGCGTTGTAGAACTATCGGCCTGGGAAAAAGGCTTGAAAAGAAGATGGTGCATTTTCCGACTTATCCCGATGCCTGTGTCAACAACCGATAGCTGCAGTAAGACACTGCCACCCTCCTGCCTGCTCGTTGTCGCCCGAACTATAACCTCGCCTTTTTCAGTGAATTTGATCGCATTGGCAATAAGGTTGGTGAGAACCTGTCGCAGGCGCGTTGGATCTCCCTGCAGACAACAACAGCTGTCGGAAGGGATCAGAACAGCGAGTTCAAGTCCTTTGGCATGGGCTCGGGCGGCAAGGAGCTGAGCAACATTTTCGATCAACTCTCGCAGATTAAAAGGGATCGTTTCCAGCTCTAATTTTCCTGCTTCAATCTTTGAAAAATCCAGGATATCATTGATGATTGCCAAAAGTGATTCACCCGAGCCCTGAATAATTCCGGCAAAATGCCGTTGCTCATCTGTCAGTTCCGTGTCGCACAAAAGTTCATTCATGCCCAGTACGCCATTCATAGGGGTACGGATCTCATGACTCATATTGGCCAAGAACTCGCTCTTGGCCTTATTGGCAGCTTCGGCTATCTCTTTAGCCGCCAGTAAATCCCGGGTTCGTTCCTCCACCTGCTCTTCGAGGTGGTCATCACGCAGCTGGATCGTTGTCAGCATATCATTAAATCCCATAGCCAATTGACCCAGCTCGTCCCTGGCCTTCACCGGAGTGCGGACATCATATTGCTTCTCCCGGGCAATCTGTTGCATAGTCGCCAATAAACTGAGCATCGGCTCAACAACCACCTGCAGTAAACGGCCGGAAAGCGACATGGCAATAAGCAGGCCAAAAAGAAGCGAGCAAACCATCAGCGCGGCGATAATCATCTGGCTGCGCTTTAAATCATTCAGACTCACCAGCATCTGGACATGGCCGATGGTTTCCCCGTCCAGGATAACCGGCTCAACTATATCGATATAATCGGATTTAAAAATTATTCGCCTACCTTGAAAATCGCTGGCATTTGGTGCTCCAGGCAAAGAGCCCGCCAGTGACGGATTGCTGTACTCGGCATATAACTCGCCACTCGCATCGGTGACGCGTCCGGTAATAATTGCCTGTTTGGCTGCAAGGGAATGCAGAATAGTGCTGAGCGCTTTTTTATCTTTAAAGGCTATACCAGCCCTGCAATTCTCGGCGATAACCGTGGACAGGGTCTGCAACTCCCCTGAGAGCTGCTCGCGGATAAGATATCGCTGACTGATAAGAGAAATAGAAGTGGTCAGCAGCAGGGCCACAAAACAGGCGAGCAGAACGATAACATAGAATTTATAGCGAATGGCAAGTTGTTGAAACCAGTTCTTCATAGCTATTCTAATACACCTCAACAGCCAGATTCAGCAAAGAGGCATTTATCTGCAGCCCGCTGTCAATCGCCTGTCGGTTATTGGCAATGAAGGATAATCGTCCATCTTTTGTGACGAATTCAAAAATTCCACCCTGCCGACTGAAGTCCTCTATATCACTGACCGTGAGAACCGGTCGTCCGACAACAGCCTGAAGCAACTGCGCGAGATGACTTTGTTCCGATTTGCTTATGAATATGACATGGCAGGTCTTTGCTTCAGCAATTGATCCGGCATGATGCAGGCGCACGTTTCTGCCGCCAACCTTCTTGGATTCCAGCCCATCAAATGCCTTACCAAAAGGATCCTGGCCGATAATACAAAAATCAAAAGTCTGCGAAGCCTCAGTAAACGCTTCTTTGGGCCAGGTCGTGAATTTTGAAAAATTAAGTAAAAAAGCCGCCTTCAGCTTATATTCCAGGTCCTCACTATCACTATTTGCCGCTATTGCGGCCACTCCATAAAGAAGCGCCAGCATTGTCAGCAGAACAGATATTAAAAACTTGTACGGTGTCATATTCTGTTATGCTGTAGTTTAAAAATGATAGGTCAGCTTAAGATATACACTTCGTTCAATTTCGGTGGCTGGGGTGATGAGCTCAGAAATATATTCCAATTGACTATTGTTGAGTAAATTCTGACCAGCCAGCATGATTTCAAGATGTTTTGTTGGCGTCCAAATCAGATTGGCGTCAAAGAGGAAATAATCATCCAACGGAATTTTGCTCGAGAGTACGTCAGCGCTGTCGCGGGCGATAATTTCATCGGTATATCGCAGCCAGAGATTTGTCTGCCATTTTTCGGCAAAGTCAATAGAGGTTCGCACCGAAGCCTGATGTTTGGGACTGGCTATTGCTATAGTACTCTCGGAAAGTTCCTGTCCTGTCAGTGGATTTTTACTCGATAATTCCATGTCCAGATAGGAATAAGTGAAAATAAAAGACAACCAGGAAGCCGGTTTCCAATCAGCCGCAAGCTCCAAACCATAACTGTGCCCTTCCGCTCCATTGACAAAGGTAACATCCAAACCGGTACGGGTTGCTACTGGTTCAAGTTCATACAATTTCGTATAATCATTATAGAAGGCCGCAACATCAAACGAGAGCTTAGTGTTTGCCTGCCAGCGATAGCCTGTCTCATAGGCAACAACCACCTCCGAATCGAAATCTTTATTTCCCCTGATATAGGAAGTTCCGGTGATAGCATTATAGGGGGGAGGGAGAGGGTAGGAGGCGGCAAGGATACTGCCTTTTCGTTCAACGATTGAAGGAGTACGGACGGCACGGGCAACTGAGGCCCAGAGAGAATGATTGGCCACTGGTTTCCAGAGAAGACGGCTGCTGGGTTGCCACTCGGAACCAGTATAATCATTATGCTCCCATTTTGCTCCCAAGGTAAGCCATAGCTTGTTGTCGATCAGTTTTATCTCATCCTGTACAAAGCTGCTGTAGATGTCATCACCAGTATCCGTATCAGATAATTGAACCTGATAACTATTTCCATACTCTCCATCGACCCGTCTATACCCTCCCCCAAGGGTGATGCTGTTATGGTCACCAAACTTTGTTTCATACTGAATATCCAGATCTACTGTTTTAAATGTCTGCTGATAATAATAATCCTCTTCCCGCTGATTGTAGTCGTAGTAAGCCTGGACTGTAATTGCATCACCACCGGAAAATTCCCGCCGGTAACGGCCAAGAATATTGGCACCATTCAAATCAGCCTGACTATCTTTTGAGGTAAGATAAGGCGGGGTCGCAATCCAAAAGGGATAGAGGATTTGATCTGCACGATTCCGGTACATATCCCCTTGCAAGGTCCACTCGGAGCTGGCACGTGGTTGGCCGTCCAGGCGAAAACCACCCTGAAAACTCTGCCAGCTATCGTTGGCATCATCACCTCCATTAGCAAGTGTATTGTTGTCGCGATCATTGTAGGTCAGATAAATACGACCATCTGTAGACCCATTCAATTTTGCACCGTAACGGACACCTCCCTGACCCCTTTCCTGATCGCCTGCGCCAACGCGCACAAGTCCACCAAGCGTATCACTGGATTTCTTCGTGATAATATTGATAACCCCATTTACTGCATTTGCACCCCAGAGTGTTCCGCCCGGTCCGCGAATGACTTCTATTCTATCAATGTCCTCCAGCAGCGTGTTCTGCATATCCCACCAAGTGCCACTGTAATTAGGGGAATAGACACTCCGGCCATCAATCAAAACCAGCAATTTATTGGAGGTATAGCCGGCAAAGCCGCGAGAGGAAACCGACCATTTACTCGCACTTATTTTCGCCACCTGAAGACCGGGTGCCATGGCCAGCACATCGGGAATACTGGTCACTCCGGAGCGCCGGATATCCTCCTGGGTTATGACAAAAACTGCCGCAGCCGCATCGGCCAGGCGCTGCTCCTTTTTCGACACGGAGGTGATGGTTATATTCATCAGCTGGGAGAGGTCCATATCCAGAAATTCATTGCCTGCTTCACTGGTGGCATTCCCTTCTCTCTGAACCAGAGTAAAGCACAGGCACAGAGCCCCTGCAGCAAGGTATTTCTTACCGGCACTCTTCATTACTGACTCCATCGCTTTTGGACCAGGGGTGGCATTGTAAAACAGTATTTTTGCATTGCACTAATCGACCGTTTCAGAGTTATTATAAAAATTTCATCATCAATATTCTTAGCTTAAATGCTCGACCACGTATTGGTGCAGGATCATCAATTCCTGTAAGAATTAAACCAATCATGGGTATGAAATCTGAAGCAGGAAACTAACGAGATAAATTGATGGTATCATTGGTGGAAATTAGAAGTCAAATTTTATGCAAAATAATCGGAAAGATTATCAGGAGATCAATTTAATCCCGCGAAAAATTTGCCTATTCTCGGAAAAGAGATTTCTTACGAAGTCATGACCCATGAAGAAATCTGTTTGGAATAGGAGAAAATGAATCAGATCTGACAGACACCTGAAAAATTGGTAAGTGGTAGAGCGAGTCGGATTGACAGCACTTGCTTTCGCCCAAGACAGGGCGTGAAAAGAAAATGACAATAATCCTCGACAGGATACAATAACTACCATGAGTGCACGCCATCTCCTGATGATTGTGTTGGCAAATTCCGCATGGGGAGTTAATTTCATTGCGGGAAAAATTGGTGCCGAAGTATTTCAACCGCTCTTATTTACCGCTATACGTTTTCTTTTCCTCCTGCTTTTAATGCTCCCCTGGCTGAAACCCGCGCCAGGGTATATGAAACCACTCTTACGGGTGGCTTTCCTTTTAGGTGTGCTCCATTTCGGGATGATTTTTACCGGTCTGCATGCTGGCGGAAATATTGCCTCGATAGCCATCACGACACAGCTCTATGTTCCATTTTCAGCAATTTTTGCCTCCATCTTCTTAAAAGAAAAGATATCTTTACTGTCGGTTTTTTCGATAGCTGTGGCCTTTGGTGGAGTGATGGTAATTGGCTTTGATCCAATTGTTTTTAATCACCTCGATGCAATTTTATGGGTGGCAGGGGCAGCATTTGTAATGGCAACTGCGACAATCCTGATGCGGCAATGCCCGACTCTCGGGGTATTAAGGCTTCAGGCATGGATTGCAGTGGTTGCCTTCCCGTCATTACTGTTATTGTCAGCGATTTTTGAATCCGGTCAAGCCCAAATTCTGCGAGAGGTACGTATCATTGATTTCTGGAGCCCTCTTTACTCTGCCGTTGGCGCTTCCATCGTAGGTCATGGAATTGTCTACTATCTGCTTGGCAGGTATCCGGTTTCCATCGTAACACCGCTCCTTTTACCGACTCCTATTATTGCCACAATTCTGGGTGTATTGGTTTTCGGAGATACCCTGGGGTGGAAAATAATTGTTGGGGGTTCAATGACCCTCCTGGGGGTATTGATGTTACTGAAACCGGTGAGACCCCAACAAAAGAGGCTGGATAGCAACAAGATGTAACAGACTTCACCGGACAATAAAAAACCCGCTTTCCACTACTGGAAATCGGGTCATTCGGACTCTATGATATGCTATCAGGTCGTATTATGGCGGAGGAGCAGGGATTCGAACCCTGGGTGGAGTTTCCTCCACAACGGTTTTCGAGACCGTCCCGTTCGGCCGCTCCGGCACTCCTCCGTACGAAGTCATTGATACCAGGAATCTGGCCGTTCTTCAATAATATTAAATCGCCCACCAGGAAGTTGATATGGAAAAAATAATTTGACGGAACGCTCAAAACCTATCTATATTGCACGGGATTTTTTGTGTCCCCTCCTCAATCAACAGCAAAAATGCATGGAGGTCCAATGAGATATTACCTTGTCCCATTTTTTTTAGTTTATTTTTTTGCCCTTTCGGCTTTTGCCGACTCCCTGCCGGATGTTCCACACATTGTGGTATCCGGCGAATATGAGATACGCGCAGTGCCGGATATTGTAACTCTTTCACTGAGTATAGCAGAAACCGGTTTCGAGGTGGCTCAGGCCCAGGGCAGTATAGAAACAAGATCGAAAAAACTGCTCACTTCTCTTGAAGCTCTCGGTATAGCAAAAGAGGATATCAGCTCAGCTCAGCTGCAGATCACCCCCCATTACAACTGGAACAACAGTGCACAGATATATGCCGGCACAGAAGTATCAAGAACAGTTGAAGTAACGCTGCGAGATCTTAGCCGCTACGACAAACTTATCCGATCGATCATCGATGCCGGGGTTGCCCAGATTCATTCAACCCGCCTGAGCTCATCGAAAGAGAAAAAGTTTCGGGAAGAGGCACTGCGCGGGGCAATTCAGGATGGTTTGGAAAAAGCGCAAATCATGGTCGCCCATCTGCCGGAAAAGATCGGTCCCGTTTACTCGATAGCATCGCAAGCAGCAAGCCAACCTTTTTTGCAGGCCAGATTCCAGGTAGCTGAAACAGCAAAGCAGAGCGCATTCGAACCGGGGACCATACTTTTTACAGAAACTCTGCAGATAGTTTTTTATCTGGTGAAGGAAACACAACCCCAGTAGCTGAAAAAGTGCCTTCCTTTTGTGCCTTCCCCCAAAAGTGCCTTCCTTTTGGGGGAAGGCACAAAACAACAAGCTCGCAGCGATTGCCACAACAACATAAAAGCTATCGAAAAATCCATCGCAAAGGTGCAGAACCGATTGCGACAACTCACTTCAACTCCTGAAATTATTTGCATATTTCGCCAACAAAGATATGATGATATATCCTATAAAACTCCCATACAGGCAAAACGATGGCAACAGACATTTCCGATGCAGAGATTCTACGGTTGATCAGCGCCCAGATTAACCTGCCTTCACCACCTGTAATCGCCGCACAAATCCTTAAAACTATCCAGGATAAAGAGAGTTCCTTATCCGACCTGGAACAAATAATCACTGCAGATCCGGCGCTGACAAGCAAATTGTTGCGGATTGCCAACTCGGCGTTTTATGCCCTGCCCTGTGCAATAGGTAATGTCAGCCGGGCGCTCTCTATTCTTGGCACCAATGTAATAAAAAACATTGCCCTCTCCTTCGTTATATCCAGTGATCTTCGGGATAAGACCGAATCATGGTTGAATTTCGACTACTTCTGGCGCCGCTCTGTGACGGCGGCGGTGGCCGGGGAACTGATACTGGAGCTGCTTCACGAAAAAAATGAGGATATTTTTGTTACCGCCCTTCTTCAGGACATCGGAATTTTGATAATGTACCTGAGCAAAGGACAGGAATATACTGCTGCCCTGGAACAGTGTATCCTCGACGGTGAGACCAACCTGGTCCAACTGGAACAAAAAATGTATCAGTTTGATCACCAACAGCTCAGCTGGACGCTTCTTAAAACCTGGGGAATCCCTCTTTCCATAGTAGAGCCGGTACGGTATCACCACCAACCGGATCACGCCCCTCAAGAATATCGGCAGACCTGCTCCGTGCTGTACGTGGCAAATCTCCTGTCGGCAATTTACAGTGGTGCCGAAACTTCACAAAACGTCCGGGAATTACACACAAAAATGGAGGATTTTTTCAACATCCCTGAAGATCAGACCAGAACGCTTCTGGATAATGTCGCCGAAAAGAGTCTTGATATCCTGAAGATATTTGAAATCGATCCAGGTCAGTTAAAACCCTATTCCCAAATGCTCCAGGAAGCCAATGATGAACTTGGCAAGTTAAATCTTTCGTATGAACAGCTGGTGCTGGAGCTGAAAGAATCTAAATTAAAATCAGAAAGAATTGCCACCGAACTGAAAAAAGCCAATAGCCAACTTGAGGAACTCGCGTTTCGTGACGGTTTGACGCATCTTTATAATCATCGATATTTCCAGGAAATTCTAGGCAAGGAAATGACCCGTGCCAAGCGTTATAAGAAGCATCTCTGTCTGATTTTATTTGACATTGATTTTTTCAAAAATGTGAACGACACCTTTGGTCATCCGGCGGGCGATCAGGTCCTGATTAATCTGGCGCAGACAATCAGCAAGGCCGTACGCCCAAGCGACATAATAGCCAGATATGGCGGCGAGGAGTTTGCCGTCATACTACCGGAAACCAACCAGGCAGGAATGAATGTTTTTGCCGAACGGCTGCGACGATGCGCCGCTTCAGTAACGACCATGATACAAGACCGTGAGGCAAAAATAACTATCAGTTGTGGCGGCGTCCATTTATCTCCGGAAGACGACGTCACCCAGCAACAGCTGATCAATGCCGCTGATAGCAATCTCTTTTTGTCTAAAAAGAATGGCCGAAACCGGGTGACAATTCTCCCCATTGCATCAACTCTTTAGGGACAGAATAGGCGCTGATATGCAATTAAAAAAAAGATCTCTCTTACGATACACCTTGATCCTTGCACTCATTCTCACCCTCCCTGTCCCTGGCAGCACAGCAGAGCAAAATAAAGTTATATCATGGGACGAGGCGGTAAAAATGAGCCGCGGCCAGACAGTCGACTGGTATATGTGGGGAGGCTCTCCGGCGGTTAATCGTTACGTCAACGGCTACCTGGCTCCTGAACTGAAGAAGAAATATGGCATACACCTGCGGCAGGTGCCGGTAAAAGATATTGCCGAGGTGGTCAGTAAACTTGTCGTTGAAAAACAGGCCGGTAAAGACAACGACGGCAGTGTTGATCTCATGTGGATCAACGGTGAAAACTTCCGCACCTGTAAAGAGCACAATCTTCTCTACGGCCCTTTCGCCGATAAACTGCCGAATCAGCGCTTTGTCGACTGGTCAAAGTCGACGGTAAAAAACGATTTCGGTACCCCGGTGGATGGACTGGAATCCCCCTGGGGCAGTGCCCAGATGGTCATGATCTATGATGCAGCAAGAACGCCGCAGCCACCCAAGTCAATCCCGGCCCTGATCGCCTGGATAAAAGCCAACCCCGGCCGGTTCACCTATCCCGCCCCGCCCGATTTTACCGGCTCGGCATTTGTTCGCCATTTCTTTTATTATGCCGCCGGGACGGTTGACAAATGGCAGGGAGCATACTCTGCGGCTGATTTAGCCAAGGCCACCGATACTACCTACACCCTGCTCAACGACCTGAAGAGTTCTCTCTGGCGCAATGGCGACACCTATCCCGAGTCCCCGGTAAAAATGAATACCCTTTTTGCCGACGGCCAGATCGATTTTTCTTTTTCCTATCATCAGGGAGAGGCATCACGGAACATTCTCGACGGTCTTTTCCCTGAGACGGTGCGGACCTACGTCTTTGATGAAGGCACCATCACTAATACCCATTTTGTGGCCATCCCTTATAACGCCAAAGATACCGCC
>JBBRDD010000189.1:0-9441 GCA_038204235.1 Desulfobulbales bacterium | reverse complement strand
CCTCTTCCGTTTTATGCAGAAGAGGCGACAGGCTGCCCTGGAGAAATTTGCCGCCCATCAGCTTATTGGCCGGCTGACCCAGAATATCTCCGGACGCAAGAGGTGGTATAAAAATATTCTGCTGCTGCTGGCAGTTTTTTTTGCTTTTGCAGCTCTGGCCCGCCCGCAATATGGCTTTCAATGGGTAGACGTCAAGCGCAAAGGCATTGATTTGCTTTTCGCTCTCGATACCTCAAAAAGTATGCTGGCGGAAGACATTAAACCCAATCGCCTGAAAAGGGCGCATCTGGCTATACTCGATTTTGTTAAACAGCTGGACGGTGACCGGGTGGGCCTCATTCCTTTTGCCGGTTCAGCCTATCTCATGTGTCCACTGACCCTTGACTACGAGGCCTTTGCCGACTCTCTCGCCGCGGTAACAACCGATATTATTCCCCGCGGCGGCACTAATATTGCGTCGGTTATCGACATGGCGGTCGAGACCCTGAATAGTACAGCAAATCATAAAATTCTGATTATTCTGACCGACGGCGAGAATCTGGAGGGGGACGCCATAAAAGCCGCAGAAAATGGTGCCAAAGCCGGACTGACGATTTATACCGTTGGCGTGGGCACCAGTCAGGGGGAACTTATCCCGGTTGCGGCAGAAAACGGCAAGGGTTTTGTCAAAGACCAGAACGGTAATTTTGTCACCTCCAGACTCGACGAAAAAACCCTCTCGGCTCTTGCCGAAAAAACCGGCGGGCTGTATGTTCCCCTCGGCACAGCCGGCGAAGGACTGGAGACCATCTATAAACGCAAACTGACCCTTATCCCGAAAGAGGACCTGGCTGAACGCAGACAAAAAGTACCGTTGGAAAGATTCGAATGGCCGCTCGCCGCAGCGATCCTTTTCCTGGTCTTCGAGCTGCTGCTCGGCGAACGAAAAAAAGCCCGCCCGATCCGGCCCCTGTCCGTTATCAAAACGATAGTTGCCTGGTTGAAGCGGCGAAGAAAAACAGGCGAAACAACGGCTCTTATCCTGCTGCTGGGCATAAGTCTTGCTACCAGGGCGTATTGCTCCAGCGGGGAAGACGCCTATGCCAAACAAGACTATCTGCAGGCGTCGGAATATTACCGGCAAAAACTGGAAAAATCTCCTGATAACCCGGAACTCCTTTATAACTACGGGACAGCCGCCTTTAAAAACAATATGTATGACGAAGCCATCGATGCATTTACCAAGGCACTTAAAAGTGACAACATAAAGCTCCAGGAAAAAGCCTATTATAATAGAGGCAACAGCTATTACCGGAAGGGTGCAGAAGCACAACAGGCCGATCCCAAAGCAACCCTCGGCCAGTGGCAGGAAGCCTTGAACTCACTGGACTCGGCCCTGAAACTCGATCCCAAAAACGCTGATGCCAGACACAATCACCAGATCATTGAAAAACGGCTGGAGGAGCTGAAAAAACAGCAGCAACAACAGAACAACAAAGATCAGCAGAACAACAAGGATCAGCAGGAGCAGAAGAAAAACGACCAGCAGCAAAGCAACGATTCGGGAAATCAGCACAAAGACGATGCAGGGCAGCAGGACAACAAACAACAGCAGTCCGGTGCGGACAAACAACAAGCTGAAAATGAACAGTCAAAAGACAGTAAGGATGCCTCGGATGCAAAGAAAAACAATAGCGACAAAGAACAGCAAGCTCCGCAGCCGGCCGACAAAGAGAACGGAAAAGCTGACACCCCGGAACCAATAGATAAGTCGCCAGAGAAGAACAAAAATATTACCGGACAGGCAGACCAGGGTTCAGCGCAACAACCCGGCAAGATGACCAAAAAAGAGGCACAGAGCTTGCTCAACGCCTTGAAAAACGAGGAAGGTGAACTGAATTTTGTTCCCTCCGGCGGCAAAAATCCTGAAAACCCTGTAAATAAAGACTGGTGATGCGACAACAACAATTGATACTCTGGCAAACTCTTACCTGCCTTGCCATCCTCACCCTCTGCCTTTTTGGTCCCGGTACCTTGCGGGCCTCTGCCGAGGTGCAGGTCGATGCCTCGCTCAGCTCGCTCTCCTTCCCCCAGGAGCGGGCGGCAAGACTGACCATCACGATTATCGGCACAAGCCGCAATGCCGATATTACATTGCCGGAAATCGACAATATCCAGCTGCACAATCAAGGGACATCGAGCCAGATCAGCGTGGTGAATGGAGACTTTTCATCTTCTGTCAGTCATAACTATATTGTTCAGGCCGATAAACCGGGAAAATATACCATTCCGTCTCTCAAGGTGACCGTCGGTGGCGAATCCTACGCAACCCAACCAATACCTTTCGAGGTCACCCAGGGGGGACAGCAGCAGGGCGCTTATTCGGCGCCAACACGCCAGGATGCAGGTCAAATAGCCTTCATCCGCATTTCACCAACCGGCAGTCACTACCCCGGAGAGATTGTTCCTTTTACCATCAAGGCCTATTTTAACCAGGCCTATAGAGTCGAAGGCATCAATCCGCCAGCCCTGCGCGGTGACGGTGTCGTCATGTCTCAACTGTCGGACCAACCCCAGCAGACCGAGGAGTCGGTAAAAGGCCGGATGTATCATGTTCTCACCTGGGAAACCAGTCTGTCCGGCATAAAAGCCGGCGAACACCCCATTAGTTTTTCCCTCGATGCGACCCTGCTCATCCCCCAGAAAAGAAAGGTGCGTTCTCCTTTTGGCGGCAATGGCTTTTTTGACGATTCTTTTTTTAACGATCCTGCCATAGACAGCTTCTTTGGCAGTGCTGAACGAAAACCGATTGTGTCGGTCAGTCCCGAGACCGTTTTTACCGTAATGGACCTGCCGACAGGTGATCAACCGGAAAACTTTTCCGGTGCCATTGGCGATTTTAACTTGAATGTCACCGCGACGCCGGTTGATGTGGAAGTCGGCGAACCGATAACGCTGACTATGGAAATCTCCGGCACGGGAAATTTCGACCGGGTAGAAGCCCCTGCTTTTCCGGAAAATTCCGACTGGAAAACCTATGCTCCCAGCGCGAAATTCAGAGATCAGGGAAGGAGTTATACCGGAACCAAGATCTTCGAACAGGCTATCGTTGCCAAAAACGCAGCAGCAACCGGAATTCCGCCGCTTTCTTTCAGTTATTTCGATCCGCAACAAAGACGCTATGTCACCAAAACCAGTAAGAACCTTGCGATTCATATACAAAAACCGGCGGCTTCAACCATCGCCTCACCCATTCAACCGGCTCCTGCCACTGCTCCTGCACAATCCCAGCCAGCCGAATCTGCGTCCCCTGCACCCAGCATCGGCGGAGGACTGGCCCCGATCCATCTGGAGGCCGGAACCTATCATGATCGAATCGTTCCTCTCTTCGAAAAGAGTTGGTTCTTAACACTCTGCACCATCTGCACGCTGCTGCTGCTCACTCTTTTCGGGCTCACGATTCATCGGCGAAATATCGAAAAACATCCCGAAATTGAAAAGAGAAAAAACAAGAGACTGCTGCTGGAAAATGACCTGAAACAGATCGAACGTGCCCAGGCGGCAGGAGACGGCCGGTCGTTTCTTTCGTTAAGTAAAACGGCAATCCAGAACCAGCTCGGATTGTTATGGAATATCGAACCAGCAGCTCTCAGCCTGGCCGATATTAAAAGTCGACTGAGCGACAACATCCCTCTTCTTGAAGTTTTTCAGGCCGCGGATGAGGCCGCCTACGGCGGCGCATCGCTTACAGACAAAAAAATGCAGGAGTATTTCATCACCCTGAAAACGAAACTGGAGGAATTATTATGAAAGGTACAGGCTTTCGTTGCTTGATTCCCGCGGTGCTGACGCTCCTGCTTCTGTCAACAATGGTTTTTGCCGGGACGGTGGAAGACGACCTCTTCCGGGGGGCAAATGAAGCGTACAGCCGTGGCGATTATGGCCAGGCCATCGCAAAATATGAACAGATAACCGCAACGGCAGGGTATGCCCCGACGGTGCTTTACAACCTTGCCAACAGTTACGCCCTGTCGGGGAAAACCGGCCGGGCCATACTGAATTACGAAAGAGCTTTGCGACTCTCCCCTGCCGACTCAGATGCCGCCGGCAATCTCGAGCTGATTAAAAAAGAACATGGTCTCTTTCCTCAAGAGCTCTCAAAAGTCGAACAGTTCTTCCAAATATTGACCCTGAACCAGTGGACGACACTGATTCTGCTGGCCCTTCTCCTTATTACCACGTATCTGCTTGCCTCGATGAAATACCGATTTTCCAGACAGCTCAATATCGGTGCAGGCGCCTGTTGTCTTTTGCTCCTCTGCCTGGGCACAGTCGGAACTGTATTCCGCTATCAGGACTTCAACCCTTCGGTGGTTGTCGCCCCGGATGTGAAGATGCTCATCTCTCCGTTTGCGTCATCGGCCTCAACCGGAACTCTGCCGGAAGGCCGCCTGGTCTATCCCCAAAAAAACCACGGCTCTTTCAAGTATGTCACGGATGAAATGAACCGGCATGGCTGGATTGATTCCTCTCTCATTGAACCGATATGTAAACCGGCACACTCCGGTTCATAAGAACTACCGGGCCAGTTGCCGGCACGGCCTCGTCCTGGTATTTCCTGAGACAAAAGTCCAACCTCCGGGCAGCAATGTCTGGCAACAGGCAGGGAAAATACAACGAAACTACAGAAGAGTACGACGAAAGTCGGTAAGATCGGACGCCGCCGCCGCAATATCCTCAGAAGAGAGTTCCAGCACGTACCGGTAGCTGCTCATGCCCTTGCTGTATCTTTTGTCATAGTAATCGACAAGCAGAATGCGGACCAGTTCCTGTAAATCTCCCTTTCTGAGGAGCAGACACAGTTTCTCGACCTGCTCACTGCCCATTTTCTGTTTGAAGGATTTCAGGATGGTCTCGATCTTGTTGCGCATCGCCTCATCTGTTACGGGATAATCCTCAATGATCCGCCTTATTCTGGTGTCCAGGCTGCAATGGACATAGACTAAAAGAGCGCTTTGCATGGCTGCCGCCAGGGGCTGAGGGATAAAGACTCGACCAATCTTTCGGCTCTCCCCTTCGATGAAATAAGGTTCTTCTCGCAGAGATTCGATAACCTGCGCCAGTCTGCTTTCAAAGGTTCGCTGGTTGCTCGGCTGCTGGTCCAGACCACCGAAAAGAGAGCTGCGGTGACCGGCAAGATCTTCCAGATCTATCGCCGGCACCAGCTTTTGCAGAATGCGGGTCTTACCCGTACCGGTCAGACCATGAATAACGATCAGTTTTGGGTGAAATTTCTGCAAACAGTTGAGAACATTCTGGCGGTATGTTTTATAGCCCCCTTCAAGTTGAAAGGCATTATAACCGGATTGCACCAGCAGATTGACCACCGACAGGGATCGCATCCCTCCCCGGGCACAGAAAACAGCGATTGGTTTTGATTGCAAGGGTTCAAAGGCGGCAAGCAGATCGGCCAATTTTTTTTCAACATAGGAAAAACCCTGCTCTACCGCCTGTTCATGACCCCCGTGCTTATAAATGGTACCGATAACGCTGCGCTCATCCTCATCAAACAGCGGAATATTGATTGCCCCGGGAATGGTTCCAGCCAGAAATTCTCCGGCCGAACGGACATCGATAATCTGATGACCACTTGCCTGCGCAGCCTTGATTTGTATCGGTCCGGATGATTTACCCAGTATTGTCGTACGGGACAGATCTCTTTCCATTACAGGTTGCCTGCCAGAAACTGGACTATGGAGACGGCACTGAGTGTTGCCGTTTCCGCCCGCAGAATCCTGTCGCCAAGACTGACAGTACGCCAGCCCGACAGCCGCGCCAGTTCGATCTCTTCCCGGGTGAAGCCCCCTTCCGGCCCAAGCATAAGGGCGAGTGAGGTGGCATCCTGGATATCCGGGATATCACCAAGACGGGTTGTCTTTTCCTCTTCCCAGAAGAGCAGTCGCAATACGCCATCATCATCGGAATTTTGCTTAAGAGATTCGGCGTAGCTTGTCGGTGCTTCAATGTGTATCGTATGCAGGCGCCGGCATTGTTTGCAGGCCGAAAGACCGATTCGCTGCCACCGCTGATGTTTTTTGCGGCCCTGTACCTGATCGAATTTCCCCTGGCACCGGGAACTCTGGTAGGGAAGAAGCCCGGTTACGCCAAGTTCGGTACATTTCTGTACCACGGTGTCCATTTTCTCTCCCTTCAGGATCGCCTGCCATACCCAGACCGATTTACCAACGCCGGCCTCCCGGGTGATAATTTCTTCGATCCGGGCCTCAACCTGACGTCCAACAGTGCTGATAACCGCACGGAACACTGCACCCAGACCGTCAAGAATTTCAATGACATCGCCAGCCTTCAGGCGTAACACCTTCGCAATATGGTGCGATTCCTCCTCCGAGAGAAAGACTCTGTCGCCGTCTCGCAAATTCGGATCGAAAAAAAAACGTCGCATCTGCTCCCATCCCTTCCAGGGTTAAATTTGGTATGCTTCTGTTGAAATTGACAAATTCACTTTCATTTCGTAAGTATCAAGTAACAATTCCATGATCGAAAATATCATAAATGATAAACTTATAAAGAGTCGATTCAGAAGATGGCTATCCCCTTTGGAGAGTTTATACGACGCCATCAGGTGCCGAGGAAACAATATGTCGATTGAACGAAGAGAACAGAAACGATTTTCTCTCAACCTTCAAGCCAAAATATCATACAGACATATCGATGATCCTTCCCCGATCATTGATACGGTTGCGGCAAATATCAGCTCCGGCGGGGCATTTATTCAAACTGCCCATAAATTCCCCATGGCTGCCAAGGTTAAAATCGAATTTTATCTCAGCCTTGCCGACCTGAAAAGACTGCGTTTCATCCTCTCCGTGGAAAGTCTAAGACAACTTACCGACCAGAACATCTGGGTCGTCGCCAACGGAATTGTCATCCGCCAGGATCAGGATGGAGTGGGGATCATTTTCGATACCGATTATCAGCTTACCCCGATGAAGGGCCGAGACGCGACATAATACCACTGGCCCGGCACGACTTCTCACTCTTTTTTAAAGCATAACGCGGCCCACTCCTGACAACTCTCCCGGCCCGAGAGCCGCATTCCTTTTGCCGTAAATACGGCTATTATATTGGCAACCTGCTCTCCTGCCAGTATCCCGGACAGAATCATCGTACCGCCGTCTGCTGTCAAGCGGACCAGGTCATCGGCCATGCCGACCAGAACATCATGGACAATATTGGCAACAACTATGGCAAAGGATTCCTGCAGCGAAGACAGCGGCGCAAGGCTTACCTGCATATGATCCTGCAGCGAATTTCGCCGCGCATTCTGCTCTGCGGCAGAAACCGCCTCGGGATCGTTGTCTATCCCCAAGACATCTCCTGCACCGGACAGCAATGCCGCCATGCCGAGAATTCCTGTACCGGTACCCACATCAAGGAGTCGTTGCCCGCCATCCTGCGCCAGAGTCTGTCGGATAAAATTGACTGAAAGACTGGTTGTCGCATGGTGACCGGTGCCAAAAGCCATGCCCGGATCCATGACGATAACGGCCTCCCCGGCAGCCGGTTGATATTCTTCCCAGGTAGGGGCAATAACCAGGCCCGGCACGATGGCAAACGGTTTAAAATGTTCCTTCCAGCTTTTCCCCCAATCCTCTTCCTCAATCATTGTTGACGAAAGGAGGGGTGTCTGAACATTAAATATTTCAGCCAATTCAGCGAGATAAGCTGACACCTGTTCGAGAATACCGTCCACCTCATGCTGCCGTAGATTCGCCTTTTGAATATAACAGTTGACCGTTCCGTAAAGAAGTTCATCACGGGCACCCGTCTCCACCCCCGCATCAAACACCCCGACCAGATAATCGCTGATCGATTCCACCAGCTGAGGCTCTGCCTTGATCGTTATCTTCAACCATTTATTTCCGGTCGTCTGCCCGCTCATATCCTTTATCAATTCCCTCACCTTGCTTTTCGCACCCAAATCCCGGGCAACAATAGTTTTTCATATGACAAACGATCAACTTGACATTAATATGCTGCAATACATACCGAACCCCGGTAAATGACAAATAAACCGGGATAAGCACCTTCAGACTGATTATTTTCTTGCGAAAAACACAACAAAACAATTTTGTAAGGTACTAATCTTCTCTTTTATCTTAACAAAGGTCTGCATTGCATTTTCATTCTCAAGATTTTGACCATCTCACCGCCTGTCCCGACTGTGATCTGCTTTTGCAGAAGACAGAGGCGCCCGCCGGACATTCTACCCTCTGCCCCCGATGCGGCAAGACTATAAGCAGGAGAAACACCGATTCAATTATAAAAGCGCTGGCCCTGAGTATTGCCGGTCTGCTCATGTATCTTCCGGCAATGCTTCTCCCGCTTATGACTATGGAATCATTTGGTTTCAGCGATTCGGCCAATATTATTGACTCACTCTTTGACTTTTACAATAACGGCTATTATCTGGTCTCGTTTATGGTCCTGCTCTCGGCCGTCATCTTCCCGCTGATGCTGCTGAGCAGCGTCTTTATCATTTCCCTCCAGCTCTACCGGCAAAAATATCCATGGTATCTGGCCAAGCTCTTTAGAGGCTACCTGCATCTGGAGGAATGGGCGATGGTTGAGGTGTACCTGCTCGGCATTATGGTCACGGTTATCAAAATGGGAAGCAGTGCCGACATTTCATATAATACCGGGATTTTCTGTTTCACCGGCCTCGTCCTGCTCACTATCGCTCTTGCCGCCGCCATCGACCGCGATTTTTTCTGGCAGACTATTGAAGATAAAGGGAAGAAGTATAAAGCCCCACTCGCTGCCCAGGCACCTGTACCTGTCCAGGCCGGCGATGATGCAATTGTTACTGCCGCCATGCACGGTTTGAGCCAGTGTCATATCTGCCATAAACTCTCGCCGACTAACCATGGCGCCAAAAGATGTCCACGTTGCGGCGAGCCGCTGCACCTCAGACATCCGTCCAGTATATCAAAGACCTGGGCCCTGGTGCTGACCTCGGTTATTTTTCTGGCTCCGGCCAATCTGCTGCCGATAATGCGGGTTGATTTTCTCGGCGTTCCCAGTCGATCAACGATCATGGACGGGATCATCTATTTTTTTCAACATGGTTCCTATTTTATCGGCCTGATTATTTTTACCGCGTCTGTTCTGGTGCCCATCTTCAAGATAGTCGGCCTCACTATTCTACTGCTTTCCACCCGACCATGCGGCATCAGGCTACTCAGACAGCGGGCGAAAATGTTTCGATTTATTACTTTTATCGGCAGATGGTCAATGCTTGATATCTTTGTCATCGCCCTTCTTTCCGTTCTGGTCAATTTTGGCTTTTTCACGTCCATACATGCGGCCCCGGCAGCCACCTATTTCTGCATCGTCGTTGCCTCTACCATGTGTGCGGTCATCACCTTCGACCCGCGTATC
>JBBRDD010000188.1:0-9490 GCA_038204235.1 Desulfobulbales bacterium | reverse complement strand
TCCCGGATTATCAAGGAGTGTCAGGTGTGCAGACTGGCATTGTCCAAAGATGATATGCCGTATATCGTCCCTGTCTCGTTTGGCTATGATGGCAAAATCCTGTATTTTCACACCGCTTTAGCGGGTAAAAAAACAGATATTCTCGCAGTAAATAAAAATGTGTGCTTCGAATTCGAATCAGGAGTGCGTGTTCTTCCCAACGAGACAAAAGCCTGCGACTGGTCGTTTTCTTTTCAGAGCGTGATTGGCTTTGGCAGAGTCAAAGAACTTTTTTCCCCGGAAGATAAAATTAAAGGGCTGACCCATATTGTAGCGCAATATTCGGAGAATGAGTGGGGCGTCGATACGCTTCCTTTAAACGGTCTTCGAGTCTGGGCAATACACATCGAAAGTATGACAGGAAAGCAGTCACCGGATTATGCCGGTATATAGCGGATGCAAAATGATGAGATCCGCTCATCCTGCTGCCGGGGTCGAAAAAGGGTACGATGCGTACGCAGACTAGCGCACGCGTACGTCCTTTTAGTGCTTCCTGAATATTTCTAAGAGATCTGCAATCTGATAGGGTTTCTGGATAAACCCTGCAAGACTTTTTCCGGCAAAGCGAGCAGAGATTTCCCATTCGCTGTATCCACTGGAAATGAACACTTTCACCTCTGGATCTATCCTGCGAAGCTCCCGGAAAGCCTCCTCGCCGGTCATGTGGGGCATGGTGAGATCCATGACCACGAAGGTAATCTCCCTGCGGTGTTTGCGATAAATCTCCACCGCTTCCCTGCCGTCCCAGGCCGTGATCACCGAAAACCCCATTTTTTCAAGCATCGAGCGGCCCACTCCCAGGACGGTTTCTTCATCGTCCACAAGAAGCACCATGCCGTTGCCGCGCCATGCATTGTCCGATTCGACCTCGTTTCCAGGTGACTCATTCACGGCGTCAGGCGAGGCGGGGAAGAGGAGCCGGAAGGTTGTTCCCTTGCCCGGCTCACTGTAGACCTTGAGGGCTCCCTTGTGGCCGCGCATTATGCCCATTACGGCGGACATTCCCAGGCCCCGGCCGGTAAACTTGGTGGTAAAAAACGGCTCGAAGATGCGCGACTGCGTATCCCTGTCCATGCCGCAGCCGGTGTCGCTCACCTCAACGCTCACGTATAACCCTTCCGGAAGCGTGTCGACATGAAAGGTTTCCTGAAGGTATGCATCTTCGCAATACCTGGCTCCGGTCGATACCGTGACCACCCCGCTTTTGTCACCGATCGCCTCGGATGCATTGATCACCAGATTCATGAGGACCTGGCGGACCTGGGACGGATCGCCTTCGATGGCCGGGGCCATTTTATCCAGGTTCAGGTTGAGCAGCACTTTTTTGGAAATACTGGTCTTGAGCATGTGGATCATTTCCTGGATCAGTTCATTCAAATACATATGCTCAATCACAAACTGCCCCTTGCCCGAATACGCAAGCATCTGCCGGCAGAGATCGGCGGCACGGTGTGAGGCCTTGATGATTTCCTGGAGTTTTGGTCGGACGGGCGATACGGGTGAGACTTCAAGCAGAGAGAGGTCGGCGTATCCCAGAATGGCCATGAGCAGATTATTGAAATCATGGGCGATGCCTCCTGCCAAGACCCCCAGGCTCTCGAGTTTCTGGGTATGCAGCAGGTGACGTTCCATCTCGAGGCGCTGCAGTTCGATCTGCTTGCGCTCGGTGATATCGGAGTGTGTACCCAGCATGCGCAGGGGCTTGCCGTTTTTGTCCCATTGCACAATTTTACCAAGCGAAAGGATCCATTTCCAGTCACCGGACGTGGTCCGCTGTCGGTGCTCTATGCGGTATTCGTCGCGTCGACCCTCGATGTATTCCTGGTAGATACGGTAAACCTGCTCCCAATCGTCCGGATGCAGGCGATCTCTCCATGCAGCGTTGGTTTCCTGAAAAGTGTCGGGATCGTAGCCGAGCATGCAGGCGTACTCCCGGTTGACTTCGGCATCACCTGTCTGCAGATTTAAATCGTACAGCCCTTGGTTACCGGCAAGAAGAGCCAGTCGCAAACGTTCTTCGTTTTCACGCAGCTGTTTTTCCATGCGATTGCGCTCGGTGATGTCGTAGGCCAGGACTAATTTCGCCTGCCGATTGTTGAACACCAGGGTGTGGGTGGTGATTTCCACCTCGATAATCCGGCCATCTTTTAAGCGATGCTGCCAGATTCCGGCTTTATCCAACCCCTCCGATATTACCGTCACATCCTGGAGCAGGGCCTCAACCTGCTCGGGCGGGCGGATGTCTTTCAGTGTCATGGCAAGAAACTCATCGCGCGAATAGCCGTAGTGTCTGATCGCCGCATTATTTACTGCCAGAAAGGCAAGCGTCTCAAGATCGCACACCCACATGGGGTGCGGGTTGCTGGCAAAGAGTATCCGATACTGCTGCTCACTCTCCTTTTGTTGCTGTTCAAGAATCCGCCGCTCAGACACGTCCTGAAATACCAGTACGGTGCCAGTGATCTGGTTATGGTCGTCGACAATAGGTGAGGCGCAATCGTCGATGGGGATTTCGCTGCCGTCCCGTCCGATCAGAATAGTGTGGTTGGCGAGTCCGACGACCTTGCCTTCGCGCAAAACCTTGGTAACGGGGTTTACCACCGGCTGCCGTGTCTCTTCATTGACAATCTTGAATATTTCCACCAGGGGACGGCGGTGCGCTTCGGCCAGAGACCACCCCGTGAGCTTTTCGGCAACCGGATTCATGAATGTTACCTTGCCCAGGGAGTCAGTGGCGATTACCCCGTCACCAATGCTTGACAGGGTGGTTGCGTATCGACGCTCATTTTCCCGGAGGCGCTCTTCCGCCTGATGTTTGTACAGTGCCATCTCTATAGCCGACTGGATTTCACGGTCTTCGAAGGGTTTGATGATATAGCCGAAAGGTTCGGTAATTTTCGCGCGCTGCAGGGTGCTTTCATCGGAGTAGGCGGTGAGATAAATGATTGGAATATGGCAGTGCTGTCGGATTTCGTCCGCCGTAGCGATGCCGTCCATTTTCCCTTTGA
This sequence comes from Desulfobulbales bacterium, assembly GCA_038204235.1. Taxonomy (GTDB): domain Bacteria; phylum Desulfobacterota; class Desulfobulbia; order Desulfobulbales; family Desulfocapsaceae; genus Desulforhopalus_A. The sequence goes on along the minus strand of JBBRDD010000188.1, from coordinate 6,443 downwards.
GATGAATATCCATGAGCACCAGATCGGGGTGGGTGGAGCTTGCCAGGGCGAGCGCCTCCTCGCCACGACCGGTCATGCCGGTCACCTCGTATCCAAGTTCTGTAAGTCGGTCCTGGATGTCCAGAGCAACGATGGTCTCGTCTTCTACTATAAGGACACGGGTCTTTGTCATTCAGTTCACCTTTTCACAATTGGCTTGCACCGGAAAAACGAGTTCGAAAACACTGCCTTGCTCGCTGGCAATCGACATCTGGCCATCCAGCTGGCGGCTGAGGTTTTGTACAAGGCTCAGGCCGAGAGTCTCGGTACTTTGTAAGTGAGTCCCAGCGGGAAAACCAACACCGTTGTCTGATACACGGAGAATCAGGTGATTTGTATCATGGGGAGCCAGTTCTACGATAATCTTGCCATTCGATTGTGCCGGGAAAGCATGTTTAAAGGCATTTGTCACCAGTTCGCTGATGATCAGGCCGGCCGGGATCGCTTTGTCAATATCCATGGCCACCTCCGCGATATCCTGACGCAGCCGGATATTTTCCGCACCGGAACCATACGAACGTGCCAGATAGGTACAGATACCTTTCACATACTGAGAAAAATTGACCTTGGCAAAATTCCCGGAACGATAGAGGGTCTCATGCAGCAGAGCCATGGAGCGGACACGATGCATGGTTTCCTGCAGGATATCATGAACCTCGCGGTTCTGCGACTTACGACCCTGCAGGTGTAACAGGCTGCTGATGATCTGCAGGTTGTTTTTGACCCGGTGATGCACTTCTTTCAGCAGAAACTCCTTTTCGGCAAGAGAAGACTGCAGTGCCTCTTCAGCCAGTTTGCGCTCAGTAATGTCAATGAAAATACCCTGATAGAAGGCGATCTGGCCTTCCTCATTTCGTTCCACCATCGTTCGATCGTCCACCCAGCGCACCTCGCCATTCTTGGTGAGCAAGCGGTATTCCTGCTGAAACCGTTCCGTTTCGCTTGCCGAATATTCTTGCACTTCACGCTCGACACGCGCCAGATCTTCGGGATGAACCAGCGAGACAAACGGGACTGTCCCGGAGAGCAGCTCCTCCTGTGTATAGCCGAATTGGCCGACGTTCTGGGAGACCATGTCCACCGGCCAGCCTTCAATTGCGTGCCAGCGGAATAATACGACAGGACTGTTTTCGACTACCAGATTGGCTCGTTTCAATGCTTCTTCGGCATTTTTTCGTTCAGCGATATTGCGGGCAATACCGAGGACCGATTGCGTGCCGTCGAAATTAATCACGCGTGCCCGAACTTCTACCGGAAAAAGAGTTCCGTTTTTGCGTCGATGAACCGTTTCAAATGTTTGTAAGGTCTTGTGGGAAAAGTTTTGAAAAGCCGTGGCAATTTTATCCAGGTCATTTTCGATGATATCCAGATCGGCAATGCCTTTCGTGAGGAGTTCGGCATGAGTGTAACCTAGCTCCACGCACGCCTGATTATTAGCGGCAATTATCTTCCCTGACATGTCGGATATGTAGATGGGGTCGGCGACATTTTCGAACACTTCTCTGAATTTCACCTCACTGGCTCGTGCTGCTGCTTCTGCGGCAGTATGCTCAACCACCTTTTTCTCAAGCGCGTTGGTGCGGTCGTTGACCCTCGCTTCAAGTTGGCCGGTCAGATTCCTGAGGGCTGTTTCTGCTCTTTGTCGTTCTCCGAGTTCCAGCTGCAGGGAGGCAGTTCGGCCGCGAACCATCTTCCGTAAGGTGTAATTCCAGTATATAACGAGCAGCAGCGGAATTCCGAACAAAGCTGTCACGATTCCAGCGATAAAAAATTTGGATGGACGCCACCCCATGCCTTCGATATGAATGTAGCGTTGGATTAACTGTTGGTGTTCCTGCTCATTGATCGTTGCCAGTGCCTTGTTGAGAATTCCTTGCAATTCCGGCCAGTCATGACGGATACCGATTGCCCAGCGGTAGATAAAATCGGTTTTGCCAGCGAGCCGAAGATTGGTGATACCGGCTTCCCGGCAATAAAAGGTTGCGTTTGCCAAATTTTCGACAAAAGCATCGACCATGCCAAGCGATGCCTTGGCCAGCCCGGTTGACACATCGGGGACGACATCAAGGATGATTTCCGGATACTCTCTTTTAAGGATATCATGCGCCGTATAGTTTGACACTACGGCAACTTTTTTACCTCTGAGGCCCGCCAGAGTGAGAGGCACAATATTGTCACTGCGGGTGAAAATTCCGCCGGGAACAGAGACAATGGTGCTGGTAAAAAGGGCGAATTTCTCACGGTTGGGAGTTTTAACCATCGCCCCCAGGAGGTCTACCTCATGGGTCTTGAATTTTGCTATTGCTGCGTCCCAATTTTTCAGCCGGGCTATGCTTATGGCAATGCCAATTCTTTTTTCCAGGAGCCTGACAATGTCCGCTGCTGCCCCCTGGTAGTTGCCTTTTTGGTCGAAATACTCAATCGGTTTAAAATCCGGGTCGGGGGCAAGGGTGATCACGGGATGGTCCTGCAGCCAGCTACGTTCAGCATTGGTGAGAACTATGGGAGTTGTTGGCTTTTCGGCACCATAAGCATTCAACCCATGGGTGGTCAGCTGAAAGATACAGAGGAGGCAGAGGAGAGGAGACCATTTTATGGGTACAATCATTTATTCTTCCTGGATGTTGCAGCAGTTTTAATAATGAAAGTCAAATCGAGCCTTTTAATCGTACTTTGTACTAAAGTTGTGCACAACCACCAGGCGCAAAATCAGTCTCTTTCTTTGAATTATCCCCCGCAGATATTCAAGTGATCGGCAAACGGGGCTAGTCAGCTGCAACTACCTGATTCTAAGATTATAAAGAAAATTGTCCTGACCTGTCTATAGTTTAAACCCTACTCTAATGAAAAGTCGTAAAATTTTAATCAGCACACTGCAGATCTCCAGAATGGCTGACTTTTTTCCTGCTGGTTTGGAATGCATTTTTCAGCTGTTATCGCAGGGCGTCGGACAAGTTAGGCAATGTTCTGCGATGAAAGTCACTAAAATGTTGATTGGTAACTATTGACTAGTCCCTCTCTGTCTCTATATTGTTGCCGAGCAGTTCAAGGCCTATGCATGCCACAACGACGATCAAATCGTTTTTATCTCACCGGGTAGTGATCAAGGATGCAACAATTTTTTGCACGAAGGATACAATAGAATGCAACCTCCGTTTCAGATTGATGACTGGAGTCACTCGCATGTTTTTGATCAGGGCAACCCGTTAGCTGAAAGAAATACTCTTCTGGCAGTCATCCTGACAACTGTCATGATGGTTGCGGAAATCTGTAGTGGATATATTTTCAATTCCATGGCTCTGCTTGCTGATGGCTGGCACATGAGTTCCCATGCTATGGCGCTTGGCCTGTCAGTACTTGCTTACGGTGCCGCCCGCCGTTTCGCCCATGACACAAGATTTACTTTTGGTACCTGGAAAATTGAGGTGCTGGCCGGCTATACCAGTGCGTTATTGCTTGTGGCGGTAGCTGGGTTGATGTTGTACCAATCCATTGATCGCCTTATGGCTCCAACGCCAATCCGTTACAATCAGGCCATCAGTATTGCCATACTGGGCCTTATTGTTAATCTTGTCTGTGCCTGGCTCCTAAAAGGCGGACATAACCATAGTCATCATGACCAGCATCATGGCCATCATCATGACTTGAATTTACGTTCTGCATATCTTCATGTCATTACTGATGCAGCTACTTCAGTGCTGGCTATTTTTGCACTTACCGCGGGTAAATTCTGGGGAGCAGCCTGGCTCGACCCGGTTATGGGTATTGTTGGTGCCGGGCTCGTCGCGATCTGGGCCTATGGGTTGCTGCGTGATACCGGGCGGGTTCTTCTCGACGCTGAAATGGATGCACCTGTTGTGAGCGAGATTCGCGAGGTAATCGAAATCAGCCCTGTCGATGCAGAAATCTGCGATCTCCATGTGTGGCGGGTAGGTAAGGGTAAATTTGCCTGTATTCTCTCGCTTGTTACCACCGAATCAATTGAATCTGATTACTTCAAGAAGCAATTAAGTATCCATGAGGAACTCGTGCACATTTCAGTGGAAGTGAATCATAGCTCGAAGAGAGGGCGTGAAGACTGAAAGGCGTAAACGCACTCTCTGAGACTCGGATCAGCTGGCATTCTGACATTCCAGGCTACCCTGCAACTGTTACCGACATTTTCTCGTAACTGGCCTTTTTTCAGGTCCGTCACACCGATGTTGCTCCATCAATAATCCTGTTTTTTCCTCCTGCGCCCGTGATAGCTGTAGCCATAAGTTTTCTCCCATGCACCTGCTCTCATAATGATCCTTCCGGCTTTATAAAATTGCATCTCCACAATGACAATTAAAAGTTGAATTGCAGAGCAAGAATCGGAGTGTTCCTGTGCCAAAATGTTTTTATATTGTGTCTATAACCAATAAAAACTTGCGGTAAAAGCATGAAATGAAAATTTTATTTTGGAATGGGACAGATTGGTGTCGACTTGTTGTCAATTGACGGCAGGGCATGCAAAAAGTTGCAGGCTAATGGATTGATCTCGACAGGTTAACAAGACAGGATCCTGGGGGCTTATATGGTCTACGATTCAGATAATGAGCGTTGGCATGCAGTTGCCAGCAGAGAGAAGGCGGCTGACGGCTCTTTCTATTACGGTGTTATTACGACAGGTATTTTCTGCCGCCCCGGCTGCTCCTCCAGGCTGCCGAACCGTGAAAACGTAAAATACTTTACCAGCTGCAAAGAGGCGCAGTCTGCCGGGTACCGGGCATGCAGGAAATGCAATCCCACCGGGAACAGCAAAAATGAACAAAACGAGCAGAAAATAATTCATGCATGCAGGGACATAGAACAACGCGATCGTCCACCAAAGCTCAAGGATCTTGCAGACGCAGCCGGCATGAGCCCGTATCACTTTCATCGGCTGTTCAAGAATATTGTCGGAGTCACACCAAAAAAATACGCATCAAGCTACCAGGCAGGACGCTTCAAGGATAGCCTGAAAGCAAGTGAATCCATAACTGATGCAATCTATAATGCCGGTTTCTCATCGAGTAGTGGTGCTTATTCCAGGAAACGGGACCGTCTGGCAATGAAACCAGGCGATTATCGAGCTGGAGGGGCTGGTATCACTATTCATTATGGGCTTGCCGAGTGCGAATTTGGGTGGCTTATTGTTGCCGCCACAGACCGTGGGATTTGTGCAATAGAGTTTGGTGAGGATCCGGCAGTATTACCTCAACAGGTACAAGATCGATTTCCAGAGGCGCATCTGCAAAAAGCAGGACCTGCATTTGTAATTTTAATCCGGGAGGTCGTTCGGCTGATCAATACTCCGAAGAGCAGTTGCACTCTGCCACTTGATATTCAAGGAACCGCCTTTCAGCAGCAAGTCTGGGACGTGCTTCGCCAAATCAACCCCGGCGAAACGCTCAGCTATACAGAAGTAGCCAGGAGGATCGGCAACCCGAAAGCGGTGCGTGCCGTGGCGTCTGCCTGCGGCGCAAATAAGATCGCCGTTGTGATCCCATGTCATAGAGTCATATCTAAAGACGGCGGAATTGGTGGTTATCGCTGGGGCGTGGAAAGGAAAAGGAGGCTGCTCGAAAAAGAAAGAGAAGGAATTTGATCCGGAATAGTTTCACATTGACTCATTTTTAAAGACAGATGCGAAGTTTTCCTGAAGCCATTGTCTCAAATGCATGATCTATCGACGGCGGTTTTTTCTTCCGGTGTGATGCGCAAAGAGTATCCCACCGGAAGAAGTTTGGATGATAAAGAAAGTCGGCATGAGATATAACGGCACGACTGCGACTGTCCTGAAAGGGCTGTGGGAGCTGCTGAAGTTTTCCCCGGGGAGGGCGGAAAACAAGCCGAAACGCATCGCCTTATTGGTTGGATTATTACGCAAAGAGTCGCAGTCCTGCGACCGAATACAGTCACAATGGGTCGCAAGACTGCAACTCTGTTGTCAGCTGATTGATGGCCTGGTTCTGTTTTGTTTGTGACATACTGTATTATTTCAATATGATACAAGATATTGGCGACATGGGTTGTTGCATGGCATCTTAGTTGCTTAATGAAATTGTGAAATTGCAAAATATTGCGGAAGGAAATAGTGGTACCATCTGAGACTATCGGATGGAACATTCTGGACGTGCTCTGCTGCCTGCTGGCCCAGAAAAAGGATAAAGTTGTGTTGAACGGATCTTTGATCTCGATCATCCTTCGGCATTGTTTCCAAGGTAAAAATTGTAATTTCAGGAGATATGGAAATTTTTACCTTCAATAATTTTAAGGAGATACGTCATGGAATCAAAGAAAATAGTTGTTATAGGCGGCTCCGCCGCAGGTGCCAAGGCGGCTGCCAAAGCCAGGAGACTTGATGAATTTGCTGAGATTACCCTTATCCAAAAAGCGCC
>JBBRDD010000187.1:0-9562 GCA_038204235.1 Desulfobulbales bacterium | reverse complement strand
CACTGCTCGAGCTCCCCCCTCTCGGCTGTATCAACGTGCACGGGTCACTTCTGCCAAAATACCGGGGAGCAGCGCCTATCCAATGGGCGGTAATCAACGGAGACAAGGAAACAGGAATCACTATTCTGCAGATGAACGAAGGCATGGATACCGGCGACATCCTGCTCAAGGCAAAAATTAACACCGCTCCCGACGAAACCGCCGGCAGCCTGTTCGACAAACTTGCTGTCCTCGGCAGTGCGACACTTTTAACCGCTATTAAGGGATTGCAGGAAGGCACGATTATTCCGGTCGCGCAGGATAATGACCTGGCAACAGTTGCCCCAATGCTGAAAAAGGATGATGGCCTGATCGACTGGCAGAAAGATGCAACAGAGATTGAACGCCTTATTCGAGGCCTTGACCCCTGGCCTACCGCGTTTTGCTTTCTTGACGGCACACGACTCCGCCTCTTCCGTCCGGAGGTATTACATCAGGACAGTGACCTGCAGCCGGGAACCGTTCTGCAGGCCGACAAGCGGGGCATTCTGGTCGCCTGCGGTCAAAATACCCTGCTGGTCAAAGAGATACAGCCGGAAGGAAAAAAACGTATGGGCGTGGACTCTTTTCTTTGTGGCCACCCAATTGCCCTGGGAACACTCCTCGTTCAGTGAGCTCTCCAGCAACCCCACAAATAGCCTACCTGGACTGCTTTTCCGGCGTCAGCGGCGATATGCTGCTCGGTGCTCTGCTGCACGCCGGCCTCGATCGCCAGCTGCTGACCGAAGAGCTTGGCAAACTGCAACTTGACGGGCTTGAACTGCTGGTTGAAGAAAAAAACGTCAATGCGATCAACTCCATTAAGGTTACCATCAGCAGTAAGCGACGCCAGGAGCTCCGGACGCTGCCGGCCATTGTGCATATTCTTGAAAAAAGTGATCTTGCGCCGGCGATAATTGACCAGGCAATCAAAGTGTTTCAGGCCCTGGCCCGCGCCGAGGCCAAAGTCCATGCCATCCCCGTCGATCATGTGCATTTTCATGAAGTGGGTGCTCTCGACACCATTGTTGACGTAGTAGGAACCCTGGTCGGCCTGCATAATCTCGGCATCAACCGCCTTTTTTGTTCATTTTTACCAACCAGTCATGGTTTCGTCAAATGTGCCCACGGCATGCTGCCACTGCCTGCTCCGGCGGTTTGTGAACTTCTCGTCGGCATTCCTACCTATGGCGTAGAACTGCAGCAGGAGCTCATCACCCCGACCGGTGCGGCGCTGGTTTCGACCCTGGTCGAGGGCTATGGTCCGCTGCCGTCCATGGCTATAAGTGCAACCGGGTATGGTGCTGGCAGCCACATCCTGACCAATGGGCAGCCGAATCTGTTGCGAATCATCATCGGCAGGGCCATCGACGTTAGCGAACAACAGAGTGTCGAGGTCATTGAAACAAATCTTGACGACTGGAGTCCCGAGGGTTTTCCCTATCTCTGCGAACAATTGTTCGCCCAAGGGGCCCTGGATGTTACGCTCGCCCCGATCCAGATGAAAAAGGGCCGACCGGGTTTTGCCCTCCAGGTCATCAGCCCGCCCGCTTATGCTCATTTGCTAAAAGAAATCATCCTTTCAGAAACGACCGCCATAGGGCTGCGCTTTAGAAAAGAAACACGACGGACGCTGCCCCGCGAGAAAGTTACAGTCGCTACTCCATGGGGAGATATTATGGCCAAAAAAGTGCACACCCCGACAGGCAGCATTATCTATCCTGAATATGAAGAATGCCGGGAAATCGCTCGCCGACATAAGGTGCCGCTGCAGGAAGTGTATAATGCGGTCCGCAGCAATACGGTTTATTGCTCATGAACCGATTGATAATGGCACTTGCCACCGGCTTCTATGTGGGAAAAATAGGCAGGGCACCAGGTACCTGGGGCTCATTGGCGGCTTTGCTGCCCTGGTTGCTGATCAAAGATCTGTCCCTATCAACTTACCTGATTTTGTTAGTCGTACTGTTTGTGGTCGGTTTTTTTGTCTGCGGCTCGGCCGAAAAAATTCTCGACAGCCCCGATGCCGGATGTATCGTTATCGATGAAATTCTCGGCATGTTCATAACCCTTGCCCTCGCCCCGCCGCATCCGGGCGCATGGCTGCTCGGCTTTGTACTGTTTCGCGTCTTCGATATTTTCAAGCCCTTTCCGGTCTGCTGGTTTGATCAAAAAATTCATGGCGGAATCGGCATTATGATGGACGATGTCGTCGCCGGATTATATGCTTTTCTTTGTCTGCAGCTCTTGTGGTGGGGTCTCATCAACCCAATCTTTCTTCGATAATTCTTCGCGCCGATACCTTCTCCACCCTCTGGAATAAAAAAACCCGGCCGGGAGAATAACTTCTCCCGGCCGGGTTCAACCTATTGCGACGCCATCAAACTATAAGTTATCTGTCTTAATAAGAATCTTCACCGCCACTTTATAAGAGACGACAATCACGGCAACCCAGCCAATTAATAATACTGCAGCCATAGCTTACTCCTCTTTTCAATAGGCTTTTTTGTCATTTACATCTCGCAGACCAATCTTTTTCGAATCCATCTGCCGCCAGACGTAGATTACATACGCCAGCACAACAGGAATAAACAGAGCCACATAGGTCATTGCAGTCAAAGTATAATGGCTTGACGATGCGTTATAAATGGTCAGACTCGATTGCAAATCAACCTTGGATGGATAAAACGGCGTCCCATTAAATCCGGCAGTGAAAAAAATTGACAGACCTACCAGTACGGTTCCCAGACCACCAAACCAGATACCGGTGGTTGACCTTGCCAGACTGGTGCGGGTAACTCCGAGAATAACCAGAAAGAGGCCAACGAGCAGCAGGCCTAGCACAATCGGCATTGCCAGCAGATTAGACAGGTATTTATGCTCCACCATGCTGACCACGCCATTCCCGTCGGTACCAAAGCCATCCATCAGTACCAGACTCACCACCACATAGAGTAAAAAAGGCAGGGAGCAGAGAAAATTGATCAGACAGGACTTTCTGACCCGCGCCTCAAACTCAGGAAAACCGTGGTAATCGATATTATTCGCCAGATACATGGCACCAAGCGTCCTGGCGTTAAAAACCAGGAACAGGCCTAAAGAAAGATTAAAGAATGAAAAGGCCGCCTCCACCCCACGCAGCGGGTTGGTCCAGGTCACCTGGCTAAAATCGTTAAGGGTAAAATTGGAGCCGGTAAAAAATGTACCAACCGCAGCCCCGATAAGAAGCACACCAACCGTACCATTGATAAAAAGAAAAAACTCATAGGTTCCGGCACCAAGCAGGTTGTTTGGCTTCGCCCGAAACTCATAGCTTACCGCCTGGACAATGAAGGTAAATAGAATCAGCATCCACACCCAGTATGCGCCGCCAAAGCTTGTTGCGTAAAACTTGGGGAACGCGGCAAACAATGCCCCGCCAAAAAGTACCAGGGTGGTGAATGTCAGTTCCCATTTCCTGCCGAGGGAGTTTATCACCAGTGACTTTTCGCGGTCGCTTTTGGCCACCTGCCAGAGCAGAGTATTGCCGCCCTGGACAAAGGTGAGAAAGAGAAAGAGGGATCCAACGAGCGAGCAGATAATCCACCAGATCTGCTGCAGGATCACGATATCTAAGTTTCCAATCATGTTACACGCCCTCCGGTCCTATTTTGATCTGCTTGAGCATAATTTTAATCTCCGCTATGAGCAGCACGGCAAACAATACAAAGAAAATGGCAAAAGATGCCTGCACGTGGCCTGCAGCAATTTGCGTTGTGGCCATTTTAACCGGCAGCAAATCCTGAATAGCCCAGGGTTGTCGACCAACTTCAGCCACCACCCATCCCAGTTCCGAGGCCGTGAGCGCCAGGAAGAAGGAACAGAAGCCCAACATCAGCAGCCATTTTTTATCGATCAGCGTGTCTTTATAGGAATAATAGAGATACAGCAGCGTCAGCAGCAGGAAAAAGCTGCCGAGATATACCATGACATGGAAAGAATAATAGGTGCTGGCGACCGGCGGGACCGCTTCCTCGGGGGTATCGAGGTAGCCAAAGCCGAGATAGTCCTGATTCACCCTGAATCGCTCTATCGCCGTTGTTTTAGCTTGTTCGTCTCCATCTTTGTTCGCTTTCTGGATAAGGGCCAGATCGGCGATGGCCGCCTTCCCTTTGACCATTTTGTCGGCAATCGACATGATCCCTTCAGCCTCGTTGCCATAGACAAGGTCCTTGATGCCCGGTACGAAAGCGTTCAAATCCCGTTTGGCCAAGAGTGACAGTCCTTTGGGGATTGACACTTCAAAGGCAAAAGGTGGCTGGCCGTCACCGACTTTCTTACCGCTGGTCAAAATTCCCATAGCAACGAGATCGGCACCCTTTGATCCTTCATAGAGCCCTTCATATGCAGCCATCTTCATCGGTTGAAAATGGCCATTGGCATACGCTGACTCATCGCCGGTAAAGGCGGCAAAGACGGAGCCGATCAGGCCAAAAACCGAGGCGACGATGATTGATTTTTGGGCCATCTCCACATGCCGTCCCTTGAGCAGGTAATAGGATGCGATAGTGATGACAAAAAGCGAACCAACAACGAAACTTGAGCTGGTCGTATGGGTAAATTTGGCAATGGCGACAGGAGAGAAAAGAACCTCCCAGAAATTCTGCATCTCGAAACGGGCACTCGTGGGATTGAAGGCCATGCCAACCGGATATTGCATCCAGCCGTTGGCTACCAGGATCCACAGAGCCGAAAGATTGGAGCCGATCGCAACCATCCAGGTGGAAAAGAGGTGGAAACCTTTTGAAGTCCGCTCCCAACCAAAAAACATCACCGCGAAAAAGGTTGCTTCGAGGAAAAAGGCAAAAATACCTTCAATGGCCAAGGGGGCCCCGAAAATGTCGCCAACCATCCAGGAATAGCTGGACCAGTTGGTGCCAAACTGAAATTCCATGATAATACCGGTGGCAACACCGATGGCGAAATTAATACCAAATAAGGTCATCCAGAATTTGGTCAGATGCTTCCACTCTTCCTTTCCTGTCCGCACGTAAATTGATTCAAAAAATGCGCAGAGAAAAGACAGCCCCAAGGTGATCGGGACAAATAGCCAGTGATACATCGCAGTCAGGATAAACTGTGCCCTCGCCCAGTTCACCGTGGCCAGATCTATTTCACCCATTACAACGTCCTCCGTAGTTAATTAAGATGCGCTGATCCTGTCAGTTGTTCGATGACATGGTCAGCCCTTTGTTGATCGGTCGAAAAATTTGTCTGCAAGAAATCAGGGAAAAAGAACACCTTCAAAACGGCAAACATTATAAATAACTTTATGATAATAATCTTCCATAGAGTTTTACCGACGGTCATGCTTTTAAAGCCGTTTCGATAAAACCGATAGATCTTCCCAGGTTGAGGTAATACCATATAATTCCCTCCATTATTCAATACACCCTGCCAGGGTCACTCTAACCCCGGTAAACGGGAAGAAAGCCGGGATTTTTCTCACACCCACTTGAAGTGTAAGATACTAAACAATTCCTACAAAACCGGCAATCAATCAAAGACGACATAATGCCAAATAGCATACAATATTTCAAGAATAATTATCATTTGCACACTAGGATAACAACAAAAAAAGCCTTCCCTCCGCAAATTTATTGCAGAAAGAAGGCTTTCTAACCGGTGAACATGAAATAAGCCTGGATTCTTTTTAATACTCGCTTGTCGGGTGCTCTTTTCAGTACCCCCTTGAGGGGTGTAAGAACCTTGAGACACTCAACAACCACTACCCATCATGGAAGAGAACAGGACTAACTATATTGCATCTTTGCCTCTTTCCCCGGTCCTCACTCTCAGGACATCTTCAACAGGCAGGACAAATATTTTTCCATCACCGATTTTTTCCGTATTGGCTGCTGTCCGAATGGCATCGACAACCTTGTCGACCAAATCAGCGGCCAGCACCAGTTCAATTTTTATCTTCGGATTAAAATCCACATTATATTCTGCACCGCGATACATCTCCTTGTGCCCCTTCTGACGTCCATACCCTTTGACCTCGGAGACAGTCATACCGGTGATGCCGATATCGGTCAATGCGTCCTTTACCGCTTCAAGTTTAAAGGGTTTGATTATTGCTTCTATTTTCTTCACGAGTACTCTCCCTTATTATTCTTTAATAAACTCAGGATATACAGCCAGCCTACATTATAAAACGTCGGCACCCCAGGATATGCGCAACCCCTTCAGTGCCGTACGCCCTGAACTCTTCGATACAAACCAAAAAAGAGAGTTGCACTGACCATTCTCTAGCACACCTGCTTCCTATATATACAATATCTGTGCCCGTCGATTCACATATATTAAATCTCTATTAATATATAGTAATTACAACACACTCTTCTTACCATACCAACGAACAATCCTGGTCACATATTGCATTTTTGCATTTTTAAGATGACATTATTTACAATTTTGTATCAAAATCCCAAAAAGCCAGCTGCGGCCATACGCTGGACGTTTTTTTCCGGTTACATTTGACTGCTCATACGATCCTGAGCTATTCTATTCTTTTCATGATGGCCCCAAGTTTCATCCTTAAAAAGGATTACTCTGCCCGGTGGCAGTCAGCTCTGTCTTTTTTCTAGTAAAATCGGCAAAAGCAGGCTTACGGGAATTGGGCCAAACGAGAAACAATAGTACCAACAACTGACAAATCGCTCAAATCACCCCGACCAGCTTTTACAATAAACACTAATAGGTAAATTATGATACGAGATTTAGCCCTTGCCGCAAAAGCATCATGCAGTCTTGAAGACCAGGAATCCCTCGTTCCTCTGGTTCTGCAACTGAAAAAACTGTCCGAAATGGTCTCTAAACAGGGTCTACTCGCTCTGGAGAATGAACTCCCTCAGATCAAAGACACTTTTTTGAACCTTGGCGTCCAACTGATTATTGATAAAATAGAACGGGAGAACATCCAGGATATTCTCGATTCGGACATTTACTACAATCAGGCTAACGGCAGGGAACTATTGAAAAAAATAATTATTCGCGAGGGGCTGCTGCGCATCCAGGCAGGAGATACCCCAAGAAATGTTCTGATATGTACGAAAATCTTCCTCGCCAAGGTTGATGGGGTCTTATTCCAACACTCTTAAGGATATCTTGGCAAAAGACTATAAATATATTTTGCCGCACATGCTGCACCGCTGGTATTCATAGAAACTGCGAGAGGTCGTTTATTCTGTAGACGTGCCAGCAACAACCGCTCAAGCTGGTCAGCCGAAACCTGGGATTCAGAAACTGTTACAATAGCCTCTCCCACGACCCCTTGTAGTTTTTGCAGATGAATCTGCTGCTCCTCATCCTGCATTTCTCGAAGAACGACCAAGGCGGGAATTTGGGCATGAATAACGTCCATAAGACTATTATAGCCACCATATATTACCGCAGTCTTCGATTGTAGCAATGCCGAGGCATACCCCCCCCCGGGTGACTCCAATCGACAGTTTTTTATTTTGCCAAAGTGCTTGCTTATTTTTTGGCCTCTATCAGAATTACTGTCCATATCGACAAAAAGCCGCCAGCAACCATATGATTCGGGGATTTTTTTCAATACCCCGGCCAAAATCATCAGGAAATCCATCGACTTTTCCCCAAGCCAGGGGATGGAGACGGTTCCGGCGACCACCTCTTCCTGGTCGAACAGCCGTTCATTCCAGAGGGCATATTCTGCCATTCGCACAACATATCCGCATTCAACCGGCACCGTGTTGTATTGCTGCCGCAGTTGCTCCCTGTGTGCTTTACCGAGCACCAAACTATCACCGTACCAGAGCACTGCATGATAATGATCCTTAAACAAATTTCCGGCGAGTTCTGATCGAGCCTGCGTTACTGCGCCAACCACCCCGCGCACTCCTAGAACCCAGAGAGTATCATTGCCTTTATCAGCCGACAACGCCGGGACCAGCTCTCGATGTTTACCCTGTGGAGTATGGTCAACAAGAACCAGGCGCGGCCGATACAGGGAAATTAAATGGGCCATCTCTTTTGATCTCAACCAGCCGAGTTGCTTATCGGTAAACAATGACTTCCCCGGCACTCCGATTGATTTCCCCTGAACGACTCTGGTGTCATACGAAGGAAGTTTCAGCCAGTCAAGCGGCGATTTACCGATTAACTCCTGAGAAAGATTACAACCCGAGACAAAGAGAACTTTCAGCTCCGGATAAAGACGACGCAGGGCCATACCCACGCCAATGCTGCGGCTGGCGTGACCAAGACCACGGCCATCGTGGGCATAAATCAAAACATCCAATCTTTCCGTCTGCACTATCGTCTCACTCTCTTTAAGAAGACATCCGAGATTATCATTGCCACAGAAAAGCAATGCAAAATCTCAGAATATTTGGTTTTCTGAAGCAATGCAATCTCTTTCATTTTTCCCATACAGTCAGACGACAAAGTCATGAAGATCGCCTACTACATGCCGTTCAAACCCATGGACCACAGCAACCCTTCGGGGGACCTGGTCACGGGAACCGAGCTTTATAATCACCTGGCAGGCAAAGGACATGCGATCACTCTTGCCAGCAGACTCCGCTGCCGCTGGATCTATTATCGGCCACTGGTTCTGTTACAGATGTTCCGTGAAAAAAACAGAATCCTCCACGAGTATCGCACGACGAAACCTGATCTCTGGCTCAGTTATCATTCGTATTATAAAGCTCCAGATCTTCTGGGGTCAATATGCAGCAGGAAACTTGGAATTCCCTATGTTATTTTCCAGGGGATCTACTCAACCAAACAGCGCCGGCGACTCAAAACATTGCCAGGATATCTGCTCAATAGAAAAGTTCTGCAATCAGCCGATCATATTTTCACCAACAAACAAGGAGATTTAACCAACCTTAAAAGACTCTTACCGGAGAATCGCCTCAGCTATATTGGACCGGGCATTCATCCGCAGCTGTTCGAGTTTGCCGGCGAATGGAGATTAAAATTACGGCACCAATGGGAGATCACGAATGAGACGATCGTTATGACCGCCGCCATGATGCGACCCGGTGTGAAAACCGAAGGGATTGGTGTTGTGATAAAGTCGTGCAGCGAGCTTGCGCAAAATGGTTTCCCCATCCGACTGATTATTGCCGGTGACGGTGCCTGCAGACAGCAACTCGAACAAAAGGCTGCCCAGCTTCTCCCAGGCCGCGTCCAGTTTCTTGGCAAGATGTCCAGAACCGAGCTCTATCGATACTACAGCGCGGCGGATATTTTCGCCTTTCCGGGCATCCAGGAATCACTGGGGATGGTCTACCTGGAGGCCCAGTCCTGCAACCTGCCAGTCGTTGCCTATCAGGACTGGGGCGGCAGAGAAGCTGTTGTCGACGGGCAAACCGGCTTGCTCTCCCCCGCGGCAACACCTTCACTTTTCACAAAGAACATCCAGCAGCTGATAGAGAACAAAACAAACCGGGAGACACTTGCTCGCGCGGCCGGCAAACATATCCGCCGCAACCACGATCTGGACCGGAACTATCTCCAGTTAGAAAAAAAA
>JBBRDD010000186.1:0-9577 GCA_038204235.1 Desulfobulbales bacterium | reverse complement strand
GCAAGAGTCCCGGCATTGATCCAGTTCCTTATGGTATTTCGATGAACCCCAAATTCTTCTGCAAGCTCGCTGACTTTAAATTCATACATCATAAAAGGTCACCTCGTTTGACATTAAGAGAAAGAATTTGTGATATTTTTTCACATGCTACGGTAACAGCTTTTGCCATGGCAGGAGAAAGCCCCGGAGAAATTTCTTCGGGGATATATTCTATTTGCGCTGCGAGTATCAGCACTTCTATGCCGGTATTCTGCTCCAGCTCCTGCAATAAATTTACGGTTGGAAACTGATGAAGAGAGAAATCATGAATTTTCTTGGCCGGAATCTGCGCCGGCAGGATCTGAAATACCTCACCGGGAGAACGATCCGGGAAATCGACCGCATCAAGAATAATGATTTTTTTGGGTCGCCCTTCCTCCATTAACAGATAATCAAACAGATATTCTCGCACGCAGGTGCCTACATCTACTGCCTGAAGACCATTCGGAAGGACGTAGTGACTATTCAGCCTGTCGACCACAGCGGGACCATAGCCGTCGTCACCCATGATGACATTACCGCAGCCAAAAATCATTATCGGATATTCAATTAGTCGCATTGTGCAAACAGTGCCTCACATTTAGATTTTTTGGAAAATACCACTGCTCTAACGGTATTGCAAGACTGTTTTATCCGCACTCAACACATATATTCAATATTTTGGAGACTATGGGCATAATTTGCACATCTCCGGCAGAAGTGCACTAACAAGCGATCAACGAAGCAGAAAGAGTGGTGTATTGTCTGAGATAAAAGAAGAAAGTGAAAAAATTCCTGGCAACGGGAAGAAAGAGCAGCAGGGGGATGAGCAAAAAGAGAATCATGCATCCGCAGGTTATGTGCTCGGACGCATGATGAGGAAAAAAAGAGGGACGAGTTTAGTATCCTTGCGGATTGTTTTTCTGCCAGCGCCATGAATCTTCGCACATCTCGCGCAGGCCGTGACTGGCCTGCCAGCTGAGTTCGCGAAAGGCTTTCGCCGGATCGGCATAACAGGCCGCAATATCTCCTGGCCGGCGGTCAACAATACGATAGGGAATCTCCCGCCCACTTACTTCGGCAAAACACTTGATCATCTCCAGCACGGTATAGCCTTTGCCGGTACCAAGATTATAAACAACCACCCCGGGGTTTTGCCGCAATGTATCAAGCGCTTTGACATGGCCCAAAGCCAGATCGACCACATGAATATAATCTCTCACTCCGGTGCCATCGATGGTCGGATAGTCACTGCCAAAAACAGATAATTCGGCCAGTTTGCCAACCGCGACCTGGGTTATATACGGCACCAGATTATTGGGAATCCCATTGGGATTTTCACCTATCCGACCGCTTTTATGGGCACCGACCGGGTTGAAATAACGGAGCAGACAGACGTTCCAGCCCTTATCCGCGGTATGAACATCGCGCAATATTTCCTCGATCATCAGCTTTGTCCGGCCGTAGGGGTTGGTACAGAAAAGAGGAAAATCTTCAGTAATCGGTACGGTTGCCGGATCACCGTAGACCGTTGCCGACGAACTGAATATTATATTTTTCACCCCATGGGCCGCCATAACTTCACAGAGGATCAGAGTGCCGGTAATATTATTATGATAATAGAGAAGCGGCTTTTCCACCGACTCACCAACTGCTTTTTTGCCGGCGAAATGAATCACTGCATCCACTTTCTGCTGACACCCGGCAAAGACTTCGGTTAAAGCCTCCTGATTAAGCAGGTCGACCTCGAAAAATGCAACCTTCTTGCCGGTCAACTCCTCAACCCGGTTAAGCGACTCCCAACTTGAGTTGGACAGATCATCGACCACAGTTACCTCATAGCCGCCATTCAAGAGTTCCAGGCAGGTATGACTGCCGATATAGCCTGCGCCTCCGGTTACGAGAATATGCATACGCACCTCATTATTAAATAATTTCCTTTTTCCCGGCGTAAAAGCGAGCCTGTCTTCGACTTTCTTCTGCAATTTTTTTCACAGTACACGTCAAGACTCACATATACATATAGGAGCGATTATGCCATATGTCAGCGTTCGGGTTGCGGGACCCCTCACCAAAGGACAGAAAATCAGCAAAGCTGGTGCCCTTGCCGTACCGCCCAAATAAAAAACCACAATTATCAGGCGGCAGGGAAAACTATTCTGCTACGACGTAATCAGCGACAGATACTCCGCCTCCGATAAAAGATGAACTCCCAGCTCTTTAGCCCTGCTTATTTTAGCAGGCCCAACCCTCTCGCCGCAAACCAGCATATCGGTTTTTCCGGTAATCGAATCCCCGACTTTTGCCCCAAGAAGCTTCGCCTGTCTTTTCATCTCGTCCCGACTGCCCTGCTGCATAGCTCCGGTAAACACAATAAGCTTGCCGGCGAGCGGGCCATCGACTGCTCTTTCTTCCCCCTCGTCCAGTGGAGTCCTGGTAAGATTAAAGCCCATCGCGTACAACTCATCGAACAGCTCTTTCGCTGCCGCCAGGCCGGCGAGCATCGCCTCGGCAATCTTTTCGCTGAAACCTTTGATGGCGATAATATCTGCCCTGGTAAGCAAAAAGACGCTTTCAAGCGGAAAAACACCCAACAACTTTTCACAGTTGCCCATGCCCATCCGGTAGATCCCGAAAGCGGCAAGAAAACGCCAGTCCTCAATTGGCTCTGTCCTACTTCTCTGCAACTGACCGACCATGTTCTCCGCCTGCTTCGGCCCAAAACCAAGCAAGACAAAATCTTCTTCCTGCAGGCGGTAAATCCCAGGGATAGTAATAATCCCCCCTGCATAAATTTTGCAGATTGAAGATGGTCCGAAACCGTCATTATTGCCGAGAACCTTAAAAAAATGTTCAATGGAATTAGTTATCTGTGCCGGACAGTTCATGTTATTGATACAGAGCAGATAATCATTTTCCCAGATAAGCGGCGAGCCGCAGCTTGGACAGGTCGCAGGAAGCTCTGGAATAGCCGGAACGAGAACCTCCTCAATTTTCGGGATCACCTCGCCACTGCGCGACAACCTGATCTTCGCCCCCGGACCGATACCATTTTGCCGCACCATATTATAATGGTGGGCCGTGACCCTTTTTATAAGTGCGCCGCTCAGTCTGGTCGGTTCCACCTCGGCCACCGGATTCACCAGACCGGATCGGGACGTCTGGGCAACCACCCGGAGCACTTCCACTTCAGCCGTTTCCGTGTTTCGCTTAAATGCGATCTGCCATCGGTGATGATGCCGGGTGGCTCCCATGAATTCCTTGATTTTTTCATCGACAATTTCAATGACAATACCGTCCACATCGTAATCGGTTTTTTGCCACAGCTGATCGATGATGTCATCAAAGCCGGCCGCGAGTTCAGGCCACGTCCCCTGCCAGCTCGGCAGCAGACTGAACGGATAAAAGACCGCTTTTTTCAGCCTGATGGCCTCCGCTGCCGGAGGTTCGAGTACTTTTTCCTTGATCAGGCTTGCCTGGAAATTCCTTGAATTTTCAAACATGTTGGCAAGGTTTTCCAGGAAATAACTGCGACTCACCACAATCTCACCAGCCCCAAGCCCGCGTGCACCAACACCCGCCACCTGCAAACCCCGCTCAAAAACCCGGCTGATATCTGTACCACGTCGCCCGTCGCCACGGGTATACAGCTTCTGACCATCATCGTAGGCAGCAAAACCATCAAGCTTTGGTGTTGCCCGAAAGATAAGTGTGGCAAAACCGATCCCGCATTCGGCTGCCGCCTTGTCGATCCGATTTGCCCACCGTTCGATGGCGGAAAATTCGTAGGCTTTTTCCGTGGAAAGCATGCGAAACGGCAGTTCAACGGTTTTTGCTTCAGTCAGTGGCTCCGGTTCCACCGTTTGCAAAAAGGGATGATCGGGAAGCCTGTTGCGTAATTCTTCGAGAAAGACGAAGTCATACTGCTCATCTGAGATAAGCTGCTCGCCGGCCCGATATAAAATATTGGTCAGTTCCAGAAATTCGAGCAGCTTATCATCGTCCATATCAGCGATATCATATGTCGGGTCGATGATCGCCGCCAACTCACTCTCGGCAAGGTGATTAAAAATGAATTCGGTCTCGGCCAGAATCTCTTTTTGGGTGTTGCTCAATGCCTTATTTTTTATCATCGCTTTTTTAAATCGTCTCCTGTACTTTTGCTGTCAGCAACAGCCATAACCTGTATAATGTTGTAGAGGTTTTAATCGTTTTTAAACCAGGAAACAACCGGGGAATACAATGACGAACAGAATCGATCTGCGCAGCGACACCGTTACCCAACCTTCCAAACCAATGCGCCAGGCTATGGCGCAGGCCGAAGTGGGCGACGACGTCTATCGTGACGATCCGACGGTGAATGAGCTGGAAAGTTATGCTGCCGAACTGCTTGGTTTTGAGGCGGCGATTTTCACCGCAAGCGGCACCCAGGCAAATCTCATCGGCATCATGTCCCATTGCGGCCGCGGTGATGAATATATCGTCGGGCAGCTGGCGCATACCTATAGATATGAGGCGGGAGGTGCCGCTGTTTTGGGCTCCATCCAGCCGCAGCCAATTGAGTTTGAACCGGATGCAACCCTTTCTCTTACCAAGATCGAAGAAAAAATCAAACCGGACGACATTCACTTTGCCAGAACCCGCCTGCTCTGTCTCGAGAACACTCAAAACGGCAGGACACTTCCCCTGGAGTACCTGCAGCAGGTGGCAACATTTGCGAGCGACAAGAAGCTCAGCCTGCATCTCGACGGAGCCAGACTGTTTAATGCCGCAGTCAAGCAGAACATACCCGCCCGGGACATCACCCGCCATTTCGACTCCACCTCGGTCTGTCTGTCTAAAGGACTGGGGGCGCCGGTCGGCTCACTGCTCTGCGGAACACGAAACTTTATCGAGCAGGCGAGAAAATGGCGAAAGATGGTCGGCGGCGGGATGCGACAAGCTGGAATACTTGCCGCAGCCGGCATATACGCCCTGAAAAACAATGTTGAACGACTGGCAGTCGATCATGAAAATGCAGCAATCCTCACCAAGGAACTGACCCGTTTTGACCAGCTGCAGGTGGTAACAGACCCAGCGCAGACCAATATGGTCTTTTTCAGTATGGAGGCGGAAAAAGCGCAACAGATGGCCGATTTTCTCAAGGACTACAACATCCTCATCACTCCGGGCAAAACCACCAGGCTGGTTACCCATCTTGATATCAGCCGGGCAGATATCATCTATACTCTGGAAAAAATAGACGACTTTTTCACATCCCGGACAGCTTAAACTGAAGCTGCACTACTCAACCGAACTGACGGCACAGACAGAGGCAACGCCGTCTCTATCCAGACGGTCGAAGAAACTTTCTACCACATCGACCATCCAGGCCTGCTTTTTGGTGCAGTGATCGCAGGTCCACAGCCAGTGAATGGTACTGTCCAGAAGCGGCCAGCTCGAACAGCAGACTCCGTGCAGCGGGGGCTTGAGAATGGTCAACACTTCTTCAAGGGTCGGCAGCCGCCAGCTGTTCCGACCCTGCCAGTTGATGTTGTTCAGAAATTGCACGTAGTCTTTCGCCTGCTGCCAGTCAAGGGTGAACCCCGATCCGCACCGCTGCCAGTAGAGCCCGCTGTTTTTCTCAAGAGCCACCAGCGGCCCGAGCACCTCGAAATCCTGAACAGCATACTGCCGCGGCCGTAATAACTCGTCCAGGCCCAGCTCCTCGCGGATATTTTTGAACATCATCCTGGCGGGCTCTTTTCTCCTGCCGCGACGCATCGGGTGTACACTGCGGGCATAAAGTATCTCTTTTCCATTGCACTGCTGTGGGGCGACAAGCGGCAGCGCCTCAACCGCCAGCCGCATCTGCTGTGCGTCGGGATAGCGGTCTGCAGGATTTCTGGCGATACTCTTCAGAATGCATTCATCCCATTCCGGGCCAAGCTCCGCATTTAATATGCGGGGGACCATAACTTCCCCCTGTCTCTGATCAACAAGAAGGCCGGTCAACATTCTATAGCCCATTACCCCCAGACTGAACAGGTCGGCCCGACCATCGACCTGCTTTGGATCCTGCTCCTGTTCGGGTGCGGCATAGTAGGGCGAACCGACCTGCATGCCGGGAATGGCCATTTTTTCTTCTCCCCGGACCCGGGACAGGCCGAAGTCGATGATCTTTATCCGATCATCACTGGTTATCATCAGATTGAAGGGTTTTATATCCCGGTGGATAATTCCTGCAAAATGCAGTCGTTCGAGTCCTTTGAGCGCCTGTACCAGATAGGATTTAGTCTTAGCGGCAGAGATAATCCGCGACGGGGCCTCGACCCGGTACGATTCCCCGATAAATGCACCAATGGAGTGGGCAAAATATTCGAGAACAATAAACGGCTGCCCTTCATGTTCGTCGCAGTCGATAATTTTTGCCACATGATCATGAGACAGAGTACCCATGATCCGGGCTTCTTCCAGGAACATCTCCCGCAGCCGCACCTCGCCGACAAGATCGACAAAGATTTCATTTCTCGGTTGCAGGATTTTTAAAGCGACCAGACGGCCGGTAACCGGAGCTTTGGCCTTATAGACGGTGCTCATGCTGCCGCGTCCCAAACGACCTGTCACCTCATATCTACCGATTGTTTTCATGGTTTACGCCAGCCTAATTGCGTAGATTTCAGGAAATCCACGGTCTCTGATCTTTTGCATGGTCTTCCGGTTGTCATACTCGACAAAGCGAACGACCAGCTGTCGGGCAACATAATCCCACAACAGATATTTAGCCCGCCGGTCTTCGTCTCTTGGCTGGCCGACACTGCCGCAGTTAACAATATACTTGTTATCCAGCTCGAGCTGTACGGTTTCCTGCGTCAGTGCTCTTCTGCTGATTATTCCTTTATTTCCGGTCACCAGCATAAGTCGGTGGGTGTGGCCGACAAAGAACAGATATGGGGGCGTTGACGCAAAAAGAGCGGCAATCTTTTCATCGGACTGCCTGTTGAGATATCGGAAAACAGAGTCAAGCGGGAAGGCATGAACAAAATGCGCCTTCTCAAATGAAAAAAATGTGGGCAGACGGCAGCAGTATTGTTTGTTCTCCCCGGATAACAGACTTTCCGTTACGATATTATTTTCCGCCGCCTGAAAATTGAACCATCGTCTCGCCCGTGCATCCGCAAGGGCAAATTCATGGTTACCAAGCACCGAGGTATACCCCAGCTGTCTGAGTCGACCAACCACCTCCTCCGGGTTGGGGCCATAACCGATATTGTCACCCAGACAGATGACCCGATCGACAC
The DNA here is from genome assembly GCA_038204235.1 of Desulfobulbales bacterium. GTDB lineage: Bacteria > Desulfobacterota > Desulfobulbia > Desulfobulbales > Desulfocapsaceae > Desulforhopalus_A. Next base: position 2,279 of record JBBRDD010000186.1, on the reverse strand, counting down.
CCTGCTGCTGAAGATCGGCAGATACCGCCTCAAACGCCTCAAGATTTCCATGAATATCAGCCAGAACAGCTACCTTCACGCGTCCCTCATCCGTTCTTTTTTTCTTCCAGCTCATCCCAGCGGTCGTATAACCGCTCAACTTCCGTCTGGGCTTCCTGCAGCTCCTGCCAGCACTCGGCGAGTTCATCCGGGTTAGAGACTATTTCCGGCAGGGCCATCCTGTCCTGCAACAGCTCGACTCGGCTCTCCTCAGTGGCGATAGCCTCTTCAATCTGATCGTACTCCCGCTGATCCATGTAGGAAAGACGACCGCTGCTCTTTTTTTGCACCGGGGCTTTTTCAACCTGAGCATCGATTTTCTTCTTGCTCTCGTCGGGTTTTCCAGCCTCCGGCAGGTCATTGAGCCATTGCCCGTAATCAGCATAGTAGCTGACTCCATGCCTGCCGCCAAAGCCGAGAAGACGGTGACAAACTCTGTCGAGCAGATACCGGTCGTGGGTGACCAGCACAAGGGCTCCGGGAAAATCCAGCAAACTGGCTTCCAGTACATCGAGGGAGGCAATATCGAGATCGTTGGTCGGCTCGTCAAGGAGCAGGATATCCGCCGGCTGCCGCATAAGTCTGGCGATGAGAATGCGCGCCTGCTCTCCGCCGGAAAGTTGACCAACCGGGGTTTCCAGCTGGTCGGGTCGAAAAAGGAATTTTTTCGCCCAGGACACCACATGCAGGGATCTGCCGTTATACATCACGGAATCGCCATCCGGCGCGAGCGCCCTGCGCAGGATGATCGTCGGGTCGATAGTTTCCCTGTTCTGATCAAAGGAAATCACTTTGATATTATCGGCTGCTTTAACAACACCCGAATCTGGAACTATGCCGGAATTATCAACAGCTCCGGCAAGGATCTTCATCAGAGTCGATTTGCCGCAGCCATTTCGACCCAGCAGCCCAAGTCGACTACCGGGAGAAAGGATTATATCCAGATTATTGAACAGGGCTTGTTCACCGTATGATTTGGCAATGCCGATGACTTCAAGAAGTTTTTTAGTTTTCCTGCCGGTCGCCTCAAAATCAATCTGAACATTTACCAGTGAGCGGTTTCGGGCTTTCAATTCAGCCAGCTCATCAGTCAGTTTATAGGCCTCGTCAATACGATATTTGGCCTTCGTCGCCCGTGCCTTCGGACCTCGCCGCAACCACTCCACCTCCCGGCGCGCTTTATTGGCCATGCGTTCTTCCTCTGCCAGCTGCCCCACGAGAAATTCGTCCCGTTTCTCCAGAAACTGAGAATAAGTACCCTGCACCTGTAAGGTTCCTTCCGGATATACCGCCGACAACTCGACGACTCTGTTACTGCAGTTTTCCAGAAAATGCCGATCATGGCTGACCAGAAGAAACGCGGATGGACCGGCAGCCCCACGCAGCATTTTTTCCAGCCAGAGAATCCCCTCGATATCAAGATGATTAGTGGGTTCATCCATGATGAGCACGTCAGGGGCCAGCACCATTGCCCGGCAGATAGACAACCTTTTCCGCCACCCGCCGGACAGGTTTTTTACCGGTGCGTTGCCGTCAGCAAATTCAGCACGACTGAGCAGGGTATCGACCCGGTAGTATTTTTCCGTATCGACCATGTCTTCTCCGGCCAGCCCTGCCAGCAGATTATCGCTGATACTTTTTGTCTCATCAAAGACATCCTCCTGGGCCAGGTAACTGAGACGCACAAATTTCTGACAAATCACCTGCCCACTATCGGCTTCTTCCAATCCGCAGATAATTTTCAATAAAGTTGATTTGCCTGAACCATTCGGTCCAATCACGCCAATCTTATCACCACTGTCGATCATGAGATTGATATTTTGAAAAAGAGCCTGGGCACCAAACGATTTTGTTACAGATTTACAACTGATAAGAGGAGACATAATTGACCAGAAAAGGGAGAATAAGGCACAATACCGGCACTTCGGCAAAGGCCAAAACCCACCGCCGAAGACATACATATCAAGCAATTACAACATGTTAATCAAGTAACGACACCCTGGAGAAAGCTTTTATTGTTGCTTAATTTCGGGGATCCTTGTATAAAAAACTAATTCCAATTCTTGCTTTGAACACACTTTTTCATATAAACTGGGGACATCATACTTTCTGTTTAATGGATTAACAACTCTTTTGGATTTGTCTAATGGATGAACAGCTTCATATTATTATAGCCGGTGACAGAGGAAAAGTTTTCAAGTTACCGTGCTCAAAAAAGAAACTCTGTATCGTCATAACAA
>JBBRDD010000185.1:0-9617 GCA_038204235.1 Desulfobulbales bacterium | reverse complement strand
CGATTTGCACCGAACAACGAAGGCTATCGAAAACCGGGCGCGGTCTCTATAGGGCCTGCCGGGGAAAATCTGGTGAAATTTGCCCTGATTGCCAATGATAAGTGGCGCTGTGCCGGCAGGACCGGAGCCGGGGCGGTGATGGGCGCAAAACTCGTCAAGGCCATTGTTTTTCAAGGGGATCGAAAACGGGAGTATTTTGATCCAGATGGTGTTGCCCAGTATGCCAGGGACTTTGCCGGCAAAAACAGCCAGCTCCCTGGAGTGAAGAGCTATAAGGCCATGGGCACCACGATGATGGTGACCTTGATGAATTCTGTTGGCGCTTTTCCCGCAAAATACTGGAGCCAGGGCTCCTGCGAACACTCGGAGAAGATCAGCGGTGAGCGGTTCCATAAGGAACACGATGTGCAGCCGCACGCCTGCGCGAAGTGCTTCATGGCCTGTGGGCGTATGGCAACGATCAAAAAAGGGCGGCACACAGGCTTGAAAATTGAGGGCCCCGAGTATGAAACTATTTACTCTTTCGGTGGTCTCTGCATGGTTGACGACATGGCCGAAATTGCCCATCTCAATGACCTTTGCGACCGATTGGGCATGGATACAATTACCGCCGGTAATCTTTGTGGTCTGGCAATTGAGGCAAAAGCCAGAGGCAAGATTGACTTTGACATCGAATATGGCAACGCCGACCAGATAGCGACACTTGTGAAAATGATGTCGGCCCGTGAAGGTATCGGAGAAGTTCTTGCCAACGGTATCATCTTTGCCTCGCAGCTCTGGGATTTAGAAGATATTGCTGTCCATGTAAAAGGGCTTGAACCGGCCGGTTACGACCCGCGTACCCTCAAAGGAATGGGCCTCACTTTCGGGACCTCACCCAGAGGTGCATGCCACTTGCGAACTACCTTTTACAAACCGGAACTGTCCGGCCTCATCCCACCGGATCAAATCGAAAATAAAGCAGAAATGCTCATAGATTATGAAGATCGGCTGAATATTTTTGACACCCTGGTACTGTGCCGTTTCTACCGGGACATGTATCAATGGGATGCGCTTGAAACGATTCTGTCTCGTGTGACAGGACAGCCAAGCGCCAGAGAAAACCTGTTGAAAGTAGCAAAAAACATTGTCAACATGACCCGATTATTCAACCTGCAGGAAGGACTGCAGGTTCAGGACGACCGATTGCCCAGGCGTCTTACCAAAGAGGCTCTGCCTTCGGGGAAATCAATCTCTGAAGACGAAATGGAATATATGCTTCAGGATTATTATCGATTGAGAGGTTGGAGCGAGGCTGGAATTCCCGCCAAAGAGTAAAAAACTCTCTGCCGGTCGCTGTGAAAAATAAATGGAGATATGTATCGAACCAAACGTGAAGAAAGCCGGGATAGGGTTCTGTGTTGACATGGAGACTTCTGCCGGAACCATCGCTGTACTGTTTCTTAGGATGGCGTTTGCAATAGTAATGATCTGGTCTGAACTCCAAATGAGGGTACTATGAACAAGCCTGTAAGCATCCCGGAAGCCATCACTCGGGGAGCCGACATCATCAATAAAGCGCAAAATGTCGGTCTGGCTCCGCGCATTCTTTATGAAGCGGTTATTGATCTGTCCGCAAAAGGACTCATCACTGCCAACTGTATCAATATGGCGGCGGGAATTCTCTTGAAGGATCTCGGCCTTCCCCTGTATTTTTTCCAACACATTCAAAAAGACTCATTGATCAACCTCCTGGAGTCCATTGCCACAAGCATTAAGCTGGTTGATGGCAAAGTCGTTCTTTTTGGCCGGGTTGCACATATAGATTTTGATCTTGCGCAGGGAAACAATAAGGTGCGGGAGCGGGTTCGGATAGCCACCGAAAACACCCGTGACAACATGGAGTCAGTGCTCGAGGAGCTTATTACCGGACATCGGCGGGATTATTATTTCAGCCCCGAGAGTAAATACTACACCTATCTTATCCGTCCCGAGACAGTGACCGATTTTGCCAAGACGCAGTTTGCCGGGTCGAAATTTCTCTTTGCCCTGGCGGGCGATTTTGAAGAAATGCCGGAGCCGACCAGGAAAAGATACGAAAAATTTCTGGCAAACCATGAAAAGTCTGTCTCCCCGCTCATTGAGGTATTCAACCTGCCGGAGACCGGAGAAACACGGTTGATGTTCAACAGCGATTTTGAGAGACCTCAGCTTCCTTTGCTGAGAAAACTGCTCGCAGACCACGAGCTGACACTATTGCGTGCCTATTGGGAGCCGTATCTGGTTAAGTCTTCTGTGCCTTCTTCGGTATGTACGCTTTATCTCCAGGGAGAACTGTCCCGGGGCAAAGAATCTGCCTTGCTTGCCGATCTCCGATCAGTTTTGGCATGTGCCATCAACGGCGCAAAAGATCTTTATTTACAAGGCAGCATTACCTTTAGGGAGATGCTCTTTGCCGGCAATGCCATCGATTTCACGCACATGTTTATCTTTAAGGAAAGTGAAAATGCGACGGACCGTGAAATACTTGGCAGCCTGACAAGCAAAGACCACCGAGACGCTTTTGCCAAGCGACTGCAAAGTTCCAATAAGTCGACATACGGGAGTTCGCTGATTGAAAGTACGGTGGTAAGTAATGCGGATCTCATCAAGTTTCTCTATGAAATTTTTGCCCAGAAGTATGACCCGAGGTCCTCGTCCAGGATAAGCCCGGAAAAAATTGAAGAAAAATGGCAGGAATTCGATAAAATTATCTCTTCACGGTTCATCGACTTCAATCTGGGCTACGACATTTTTAAATTCATGTTTAAGATCGTCACCAGTACACTGAAGACGAACTTTTACAAGGATGAAAAGCGTTCGTTCGCCTTTCGTTTTGACAATGCCATTCTCGATCCGCTGGTGTTCAGCCAGTTCATCCACGGTATCTTCTTCGTGAACGGGCATTACGCCTGTGGCACACATATGCGGGCAGACGACATATCCAGGGGCGGATTGCGACTCCTGCGCATCACCCCGTCCAATTATGAAACTGAGCTGGATAACGCAGTCCTGCTCAATTATGCCCTCGGACCGAAAGCTCAGCGTCTGAAACATAAAGACATCTGTGAGAGCGGTTCCAAAGGTGTGGTTATCCCGCATCCGCAGTATGCCCGTTATGCCATGGAGTCTTTGTATGATTACACGGAAGGCATCATGGATCTCATGCTGCTCGACGATTCTATTGTCGATTATTACGGCAAGCCCGAGCTCATTTTCTTTGGGCCGGACGAGGGAACTGCACCACTGATGGATGCTATTGCCCTGCGTGCCAAAGAACGTGGGTATCCCCACTGGCGAACGCTCACCACCGGAAAAAGTTTTGGGATACCGCATGACACCTTCGGTCTGCTGGACACTGGTGAACTCTTTGGTCTCTACGACGAGGGTGAGAAAGGGGTCGACCTGCAGATTGATGGTGCATCGGTTGTCCTTACCAATAACATGGATGAAATCTATGACAGGATTGGCGGACGAATAGAATCCAGCGGGATGACAACCACCTGCATAATGAGTTCGTTTCGCACGCTCATCTCTCACTATAAGTGCAGAGAAGAAGAGCTGAACCTGATGATTACCGGAGGGCCTGACGGCGACCTCGGCGCTAATGAAATTCAGTGTTACAAAGGCAATATCTGTCTCGTGATCGATGGGGGATCTGTGCTTTTTGATCCTCTGGGTATCGACAAAAAGGAGTTGATGAAAATCGCCTTTATGAGAAATTCATCGCCACGGGCAAATTCTACCAGCTTCCCTGTGGAAAAATTGAGCGCAGAAGGATTTATGGTTCCGCTGTCGGCGAAAAATATCAACCTTCCGGACGGCACATTTATCGAGGATGGGGCGCTTTTCCACCGAACCTTTATAACCAATGTTAAAAACAGAAAGTATATCAGCCAGGCCAACATTCAGGCATTCATCCCATGCGGTGGGTATAAAGATACCGTCAATCAGCGCAACGTAAAACAATTTATTGATATTTTCCAGGAGCTTAAGTTTGTCGTTGAAGGTGCAAACGTCTTTTTTGATGATGTCGCGAGACGCTATATCGCCACGGCAACTGATATTAAGCAGGTAAAAGACTCCACGGCCAATAAGGGTGGGGTTTTCAGCAGCTCAATCGCGGAGGTTCTCACGGGCTTTTTGTTCCAGGATACCTATGAAAAAGAACTGCTCAACGACACAAAAACGAGATGGGCACTGATTAAAGATATCATCCACCTGGTTGAGCGGTATTCTCGCCTGGAAACTGATCTGCTTCTGCAATTCTATGCTGCAGATCCTAAGATTCCTCTTTTCGACCTCTCCGAGAGAACCAGCGAACAGATTTTTGCCTTGCAGGAAGTCCTGGTAGGGCGGTTAGACAAGATACTCGCAGATGACGATCTGGTCTGGCTGGTAATGAGCCATTATGTGCCATCTGTGCTCATCACTAAGCTCGGTCGGGAAGCTATCATGGCTATTTTTAATACTCCTGATTTGCAACCATACCGTGATGCGATTGTGACCAAGAAAATCGCCTCTATGGCGTTTTATCGGTTTGGCAAAAACTGGAAGAGTTACCTGAAGGAACTGGAAAAGGAATTTCCCGGACCACTCTACAAGGCACTGCAAAAGAAATAGGCAAAAATGCACCGGATATTTTGATCATCAGGTCTCACCATTGTGAGACCTGATGCAAATGACCTCTTTTTATGACATATGCAATATCTTCCTGAATTAATAGCACTTAGACAGAAAAAATAGACAACCACGGGAGTAAATGATGTATAGAGCAAATCAAATCAAGAAAGTGTTGGAGTTGTTAGCTGAGAATGTTGCAACAAAGGTTCAGCCTGACCTTGTTGATTCCGTGCAGATTGCCAAGGAGTTGCAGTTGACGGTTTCAGAAACCAAGCAGATACTCAAAACCATGCACGACATGGGGGTGATCGAAAGCAATATGGATGCAGAGTATTCTATCATAACCAGACTGGGCCTCAGTAGGCTGGATTCATAAAATTCAGTGCTGATTTGGGGTGCTTCTGAATTGTTGTGGTAATCAATACGCAGGGGAGTTTGTTCTGAGTCTCTTCTTGGTAATCGAGAATCTGGCTGTTTATGGATGTTAGTCTTTTTCAGTGCCCCTTAGAAATCAACAGGGAACCTTCCGAGGTGCTGTTTACTCATGATAACAGGAGATGGAAAAATTATGTTAAAACCAATTCGGTCTATTTTGTTTGCTACAGATTTAACCCCAAATTGCCAGCAGGCACTGGACTTCACAATTGCCATAGCTACCTGTTTTAAGGCCACTATTTACATGCTGTACGTTATTGAGAAACTACCTGATCGTCTTGTGACTGGAAAATTGCGAGGTTTGGTTGGGACCCATCAGTGGAAAAGCCTGATTGAATCCCACCAGATGACCGCACATAAATCACTTCTCGGCAAGCAATCTACCGACAATCATGTCAGGGAGGCGGTTCGTGATTTCTGCAAACAGGCGGGGATTGGCGATGATTCCGGTGATTTCAAATCTCGAGAAATCATAATCAGCGATGGTGAGCTTATAGAAGATATCCTGAAAAATGCCGAAAAAAATGAATGCGATTTGATCGTGCTTGGCGGCCATAGAAACATGTTTGCCAAGACATCTCTCGGCGGTACTGTCAAAGGTGTGTTGAAAAAGAGCAAAATTCCAGTAACAGTGGTTCCATCAGGATTGTCCTGAGGTAATTTAACGGTCAGGGCTGTGCAGTTTTGTGACGTATTGTTTGTCGAGGATTTGCGCTGCAGAAATCCCCAAGAGCACCAATGCTGGGGGACTGTCGCTTAGCAAGAAGTTTTTGCGGGCTGTATCTGTCGTTTGCTCAGTCATTGAACACGTTCATGCGTACATGGCTGAGAGACGGTAGTTTTTCCCGGACTTCTCTGATGCGTGCTCGTAAGATCTGCGCAGTGACAAGGGCTTCCCCTTCGCCTGACCCGGCAAGCATGACACCGAAGGGGTCGAAGATTGTGGTTCTCGCCGCAAAGTTGGGACCACAGAGGTTCGCGCCGCAGACATACAGAGTGTTCTCAATGGCCCGCGCCTGCAACAGGGTCAACCAGTGTTCTTCCTTCATCGTTCCGGCGTACCAAGCCGAGGGAACAATTACCGCTTCCGCTCCTCGGAGCGCAAGATTTCGGAATAACTCAGGAAACCGTAGGTCATAGCAAATAGCCAGCCCCAGGAGCATTCCTTTGAGAGTGAACACTGGTGGGGGGGTATCACCACCCAGCATGAGGTCTGATTCACGAACACTCAGGGCATCGAACAAGTGGACCTTGTTGTAACGAGCAAGTAGTGCGCCGTCTGGGGCAACCGCTACGACAACGTTGGCGGCCCGTTTCTCATCACCCTGGACTTTTTGCCAAATACCGCAAATTATAGCGACACCATATTCTGCTGCCATTGCAGACAGGGCGCTGACAAAAGGGCCGTCGAGCGGTTCGGCAATCGTCGTCAGAGCGGTTCCTTTTTGTGGCAAGGCCATAAACATTTCAGGAAATACGATCAGGTCGGTTTCGCGTGTGACGGCTTGCTGGAGCAATCTCCGAGCAGTTTGGAGATTTTCCTTCGGGTCCCGTGAGACACTGGTCTGAGCCAGGCTGACTGTAAGTGTAGCGCACATTTTAGAAATCCTCGATCTTGCTGAAGGTATCTTTCCCGCACAATTATTCCCTGCCATCAAAATGCCGAACTGTAAAAGTTCGATTTAAAGTGCATTCAGTATAGACAGAATAAGAGGTGTTGTCATCATGACGATAGCCGGGAGGGTGGAAAATTCCCTCACAACCATATATTCAGACATCAGCGGGGTGACCCACCCCGCGACTCGGTAACGGATGTGTCACTGCCCAGTCAGTCTATTCTGCAGCACACGGTGAGTAAATGAACACATAACCAGACGCAGTTTTCGCAACAGCAAAGGGCGCATCGATCTTGCACGATTGATTCGCTCTTTGTTGTTTTTCAGTACATTACGCCTTATAGTGACAACTGGTTTTGCTAAGCACAATAAGGGAGCACGCATGCACGCATCAGTCAAAATGAATAATGATTACCGGGGATTTGAACAGGGCCCGATTCGTCCGCCCAGCGAGGCTGGCAGCCTGCTTATCCGCATAACCCGAAATTGCCCCTGGAACCGTTGTACTTTCTGCCCGGTGTATAAAGGCAGTGACTTTTCTCTGCGGCCCGTAGAGCATGTTCTGGAAGATATTGATCGTGTGCATCGTTATGCCCTTGCAATAAGGGAATGTGCCGCCAGAAATGGCTCGATCCAACCGGCCGATATAGACCGACTTCGGTTGCTTGACGGAAAAGGCGATCAAGCAGCTCTGAACGCTTCGCTCAACTGGGCCGGGGCCGGGATGGAGTCGATATTTCTCCAGGATGCCAACAGCCTGATCATCAAGCCGGAGCAGCTCATTGCCATCCTGCACCACCTGCAGCTTTGTTTTCCCTGGGTAAAGCGGATAACCTCCTATGCCCGGTCCCATACCGTAGCCAGGATCAGCGATCAGAATCTGCATTTGATGGCGGCTGCAGGATTGTCGCGCATCCACATCGGCATGGAGACGGGCTCGGATAAGGTGCTTGCCCGGATAAAAAAAGGGGTGGATAAGAAGACCCATATTAAAGCCGGTCAAAAGATTAAACAGGCGGGAATTGAGCTGTCCGAATATATTATGCCCGGTCTCGGCGGCAGGGATCTTTCAACGGAGCATGCCCTGGAAAGCGCCGATGCGCTGAATCAGATCAATCCGGATTTCATCAGGCTGCGGACACTGGCCATTCCCAATCATGTCGAGCTGTATGCGGACTATAGTAAAGGGGATTTCCAAAAATTGGGCGACGTGGAGACAGCGCGGGAGCTGCTCGTCTTTTTTGAGGCGCTGACCGGGATTACCAGCGTCATTAAGAGTGATCATATTCTCAATCTCTTCGAGAATCTGGAAGGGCAATATCCGCAGGACAAGGACAAGATGGTCTCCATTATTACGCGGTTTCTGGAGCTGGACCCAACCGAGAAAATGTATTACCAGGTGGGCCGCAGGATGGGGTTGTTCAAAGGCCTGGAGGATCTGCAGTCGGCATCGAAACGACACCATGTCAAAGATGCCTGCGCTCGGGCCGGTATTCGTCCGGACAATGTCGATGAGGCCATCGACGAACTGATGAAACGGTTTATCTGATGGCTAAGTAAAAAGCCCGATCTCCTTCGTTGTAGGTTTTTGGGTGGTTCCCGACATACTACTTGTATCGTCGGGAACCACCCAAAAACCTACGCCTCGTATATCAAGCTTTTTACTTACCCATCCTGAACTTGAAGTTTTTACGTGTTCATCTAATTGAAACAAATGCAGAAAATACTCGACGTCTCATGAGTCATAAGAGGATAGAATGGGCCTATACAATCAGCAATTAGAAAAAGACAACTGCGGCTTTGGCTTGATGGCCCATATGGGCGGTGAGGCCAGTCACCGGCTGGTGCGAACGGCGATTGCCTCTCTGGCTCGCATGGCCCATCGGGGAGGTATAGCCGCTGACGGCAAAACCGGTGATGGCTGTGGTTTGCTGCTGCAAAAGCCCGATAATTTTTTTAAGTCTCTGGCCAGGGAAGAGGGCTGGAATCTGGGCGGCAGGTATGGCGTCGGCATGATCTTTCTCAGTCCCAGCGATGCCCTGGCGACGGTGGCGAAGTGGGCCATTGAAGAGGAGCTGGAGCGAGAGAGCCTGACTGTTATTGCCTGGCGCGATGTCCCCGTTGATCCGGAGGTGCTCGGTGATTTTGCCCTGAAAACTTTGCCGCAGATCGTGCAGGTGATTTTTAACAGCCCTTTTGGCTGGGGATCAAAGGATCTTGAGCGGCGCCTGTATATGGTTCGCCGCCGGGTGGAAAAACGGGTGACCGATGATCCAGATTTTTATATTGCCAGTCTGTCCAATCTGGTGATCGTGTATAAAGGACTGTGTCAACCAGTCGATCTCCCTTTGTTTTACCCTGATCTGGCCGATATCCGGATGCAGTCGGCGATTTGCCTCTTTCATCAACGTTTTTCCACCAATACCCTGCCCAGGTGGTCGCTGGCGCAACCTTTCAGGTATTTAGCCCATAACGGGGAAATCAATACCATCACCGGCAACCGGCAATGGTCGCGGGCCAGGTCGTATAAATTCAAGTCGCCGCTGCTGCCGGATATGGCTGAAGCCGCACCTTTTGTCAACACCACCGGTTCCGACTCCTCGTCTCTTGATAATATGCTCGAGCTGTTTCTGGCCGGAGGGATGGATCTATTCCGGGCGTTCAGACTGCTCATCCCGCCTGCCTGGCAGAACCATCCCAACATGGATGAAGACCTCCGGGCCTTCTACGATTTTAACTCGATGCACATGGAGCCATGGGACGGACCGGCGGGAATCGTCATGAGCGATGGGCGTTTCGTCGCCTGCGGGCTTGATCGCAACGGGCTCAGGCCGGCCCGCTATGTGGTGACCAAGGATAACCTCATCACCCTCGCCTCCGAAGTGGGCATATGGGATTATACCCCGGATGAGGTGCTGGAGAAAG
>JBBRDD010000184.1:0-9678 GCA_038204235.1 Desulfobulbales bacterium | reverse complement strand
CTTGCTTTTTGGTTAGTGCAAACGTATACTCCCGTTAAGAAAACCCAAGGAGCCATAGTATGGTCAGGAACCGCAACGATATTATTGTATTCTTGCAGACGCACAAGGACGAAATGGAGGAGCGTTTCGGTGTGGTCAGCGTCGGCCTCTTTGGCAGCTATGCGCGGGGTGAGGCGCGGGAAGATTCCGATATCGACATTGCTATAGAGCTGAGGCCCGAAAAGAAATCTTTAAGCAATTTTTTCGGTATCAGGCGCTATCTCGAAGAACAGTTCGGCAAGAAGGTCGATCTGGGGATAGAGAGCACATTAAAACCTCTGGCGAGAGAGATGGTCGCCAAGGAAATCATCCATGTCTGAGCGTCCTCAGCTTCTCTACTGTCAGGATATTCTCGATTCAGGGTCTGCAATCCGGACGTACGTTCAGGATATAGCGTGCGATGCATTTGTGCAGGATCGGATGCGTTACTCGGCGGTGATCCGCGAGTTCGAAATAATCGGCGAGGCTGTAGGTAAACTGCCGGTGGCATTGAAAATGGTATCCGGACATTCCGTGGCAGGATATCAAGGATTTCCGTAATCTGCTGGCGCATGAATACTTCGGAGACGATCTGGAGATTGTATGGAATACCATTCACAACGATCTTCCGAACCTGATCGATGCTGTACAGAAGATAGTGACCGGAATCAAGTAAGGTCACCGGAATTTCTACCAAACAAAAGTCGGCATAATCTGTATTGATGTCCCCCGATTTTATGTCCCAACAGATAAATAGATAACAACTTCACCTCAGATAGGCGGGCTGTTAGGCGGACAAAGGAAAGATTATGAATGAACATGAATTACTTTATGGATTCAGCAGCATTGCGATAGCAGCAACACTTTTTGTTGCAATAATTCTCTGTAACGAATTTGGTTTTAGAACGGGACGTTTCATCCAATCCCATAATGATAGTGAAGTTAAAGCGCTCACTGGCTCTATTCAGGCCAGCATACTGGGTTTGTTGGCGCTATTACTTGGTTTTACATTCAGCATGTCTATGCAGCGCTATGACAATAGAAGCATGGCCTTGATAGATGAAGCTAACGCAATAGGAACTGCCGTATTACGGGTTCAATTACTTCCGGAGCAATATCAAAATGATGCTAATAAGTTGTTTCGGGAATATGTCAATTTACGTCTATCCATAGCCAAGTTAGACCTTACGAAGCAAAAAGAGCGTAACACCTACAATATAAAAATTATCGATTTACAAAATAAACTATGGTCATTGGCAATCTCGGCAACAAATGTCGATCCGCGCCCTGTAACAACAGGTGCATTTGTCAAGTCTCTTAACGATGTCATTGACAGTCAAGGCAGGAGAAATGCGTTACTTCAAATGCATGTGCCGGAAGTGGTATTAATTCTACTATTTATTGTCTTTATTTCGTCCGGAGGAATAATGGGATATTCCTCCGGCTTAATTGGTAAACGTATAATTGCGCCAATAATATTGGTTTCTTTATTAATCACATTGATAGTTTTCATCATTATTGACCTGGATCGACCAAAGCGTGGACTTATACAGGTAAATCAAGGAGTCATGATTGAACTTCTGCATGGCGTTGATAATTGACTAAATGATTCTGTCATTGTGGGGCAGAAGGGGACGCTGTTGTCTATTTATCTATTGGATCGAGCTTGCTGTCTTCACGGATGAGACCAGGCAGGGACTTCTGGCAATCGTAGATACCATGAAAAATAGAGACGGTATTGAAGCGGTGATCCTTGGCTGCACAGAGTTACCACTGATTCTGGATATGGACGGCACGGTAGTTCCTTTCCTCAACACAACCGCGCTCCATGTTGAAGCCATCTGCAAGCGCTGCATGCAATAGGCAAACACTTTACTATCAGGAGGTTGCAAGTACTCTAGAGTTGATCAAAACAGAATCCAGACCATTAACTTCGGTCATCCAGTATTTACAATAAGGGCGACCCGTCATATACGGGCCGCCCTTATTTTCAGATATCCCAGTTATCTATTTTCATGGTGCCATTTTTTGCCAGGTTAAGCTGCATCTTGAAGACCCGGTCCAAAAGCTGCGGCTCATGCCCCGCTTTTCTCGCCAGACAATCCTTCGTTGCTATGTCGAGGTATTCCTGCAGCAGCGGCTTGTAGTCAGGGTGGGCACATTTGTCAATGATGAGCTGAGCCCGGCTTTTGGGATCTAGGCCCCGCAAGTCAGCAAGTCCCTGCTCGGTGACGAGTACATCCAGGTCGTGCTCGGTGTGGTCAACATGCGGCACATGCGGCACAACGCAGGTAATGCCGGTCGGGTCGGTCTTGGATGGCCGTACCGAGGGAGTATGCATGATGGAGAGGTAAGCGTTGCGCAGGAAGTCGCCTGAGCCGCCGATGCCGTTGATCATGCGTGTTCCCCCCACCAGAGTGGAGTTCGCGTGGGCATAGATGTCGAATTCGACCGGGGTATTCATGGCGATACAGCCGAGACGGCGGATCGGTTCGGGATGATTTGCTATGGAAAGAGGCCGCATGATTACTTTCTTGCTGTACTTATCCCAGTTGCCGTAGAAGCGCTTGAATCCTTCCACCGAAAACGACAGTGATACGGTGGAGGCGAAGTCAAGTTTCCCGGAATCAAAGAAATCCAGCATCGTATCCTGCAGAACCTCGGTCCAGACATTCAGACCGCTGAACGGGCCATTGGCCAGGCCGCCGATGACGGCATTGGCGATGGAGCCGACACCGGACTGGAGCGGCAACAGGTTTTTCGGCAGGCGACCCTGCTCTACTTCAAACTTGAAAAAGTCAATGATATTGGCGGCAATAGCATCGGAGGATTCATCCTGTCCGTTGAAAGAGCGGCCGTTGTCCGGAAGTTTTGATTCGATAATGGCCACAATCTTGTCGGTATCTATGCGGACGTACGGAGAACCGGCCCGGTCATCAACACGGCTGATCAGATAGGGGAGACGGTGGGGAGGCGCAACCGGCTCGATAATGTCGTGCAGGCCTTCGAAGTTCGGGAGCGAAGTGTTCAGCTCGATGATGATTTTATCGGCAATCTGGACGATCTCCGGGACCGCCCCGCAGGAAGCTGTCAGCACCAGACTGCCATCCTCCATAATTGCGGAGCATTCGATAATCGCGATATCAAGACGGCCACCGTTATCCTTTGTATAAAAACCATAACCCAGGTCCTGGGCAAACATGGACAGATGGCGGTCACCCATGCGGATGCGCCCTTCGTTGATGCCGGCCTGGATACTTTTGCCGGTCTGGTACGGCCAGCGGCGGTCGATCATGTCAAGAGCAGCCCAGCGGTTTTCTGTTTCAACACCAACGGAGGCACCGATGAAAAGGTTGAATTTCAGCTTGCCCTGCAGGTTGTTTTTTTCCACGTGGTCGGCCAATGCGATCGGCACCATTTTAGGGTAACCGGCAGGCGTGAATCCGGACCAGCCAAGGTTCATGCCATTCTTGAACATCGGAATAACGTCTTCGACAGTCCTGATTTTCGAGTGCAGACTGCTCCTTTTGATTCTGTCATGCAATTCAGACATCTAGTGACTCCTCCATTAATCCTGATTTAACTGAGCCGATGGCCCAGCCGTTTTGTATACATTTTGCAAACTTTATCCAGCAATGTCAATCGAACGTTCGTTATGTTTATAAAAATAATCTCGATTGCTTTAATAATAGTGTGATAAGAATGCGTTTATGGATAAAAATGATTGCAGAAAGAGAATAATGGACACGGCAACGCGCTTGTTTGCCGAGCGGGGTTTGAACGGGGTAAGTATCAGGGAACTTTCCACAGCCGCAGGCGTTAGCATCTCCATGATATCGTATCACTTTGGTGGCAAGGAGAGTCTCTACTCTTCAGTGCTTCAAGAGCAGTTTTCCACCTTTGAACATATCGAGGAATTAAAGGGAATTGCCGACCCGCTGGACAAGATTGAAGGTTATATCCGCTGGACCATAACAAGGCACAGAAACAATCCTTATTTATTGAGGTATTACACCAGTGAGCTGACCAACCCCACCCAGTATTTTACCCCTGTGGTGCAACCGGCCATAAAAAGTGTGATCCGTTTTTTGATCGAGGCGGTTGAGGATGGTATTTCAAACAACCAGTTTCGCAAAGAGTTGAACGCGGCCGATACGGTTTTGGCGATGGCCGGCATGGTCAACTATTACTTTCTCAGCAAGCTGGCAACACAAGACATTGTCAGCCATTCGCCGGAACGCGACGAAGAGTTGATACGACATTACATGGATATTTTTGTTAAGGGTATTTGTATGGACAAAGTCTAAAAACCGACAACGGACGGCCGCATCATCAACCGGAACATCTCGCGGGACGCTGTTATCTGTTTATCCTGTAAAAAAACAGTTTCACGCAACGACTCAACGTTTAAAAACAACTACTTATACAGATTTTGTTATTCGCCATATTGGTTAAGCATAGTTTCTTCTTAAGCCTTTGATTTTCGTAGCGTTCGTTGCGGCGAAGCTTTTGGTCCTGTCCAAAGTGTAATGCGTAGCGTGACACAAGTAAAGCCTGAACCTGAAGCCCGCCCCGGGAAGAATCAGGCCAATCCTGCCGCCAGCTCTCGCCAATAAACTATGTCCAGCCGCCGGCAGGCGCGGGTTATACAAACATACAGCAGATTACGGTCAATTGCCGAGTTGCGGAAATCCTTCGTATTGGGGTCGTAGAGGATCACGTTGGCAAATTCAACACCCTTGACCTGGTGGGCAATCGTGACCGCCACTCCCGGCTCAAAAGTCAATTCCCCCGGCCCGTGCAACCCCTGCACGCCGCACAACGCCCTGTAAAGCATCTTCTCATCTGTTTTCTTCTTGCAGATTACCGCGGTCAGGCTCTTGGGGTCTTCGGCTACCAGCTTTTCTACGAGAGCGCGCAATGCCGTGAGTGCCCCCTCCTCATCTGCCGCCTGGTGGTATTCGAGGGTGCCGGAATGCCTGCCTACCTGTTCGCCGCCACGGTTGCTGATCCTGGCAGCCAGGGCCAGAATCTCACTGGGGCAGCGGTAGGGGACTGACAGTGACTCGCTGCTCATTCCGATATCTTTCAGCTGGCGGTGGAAGATGTTGAAATCGGCCTCACCCACCCATGACAAAATCTTCTGTTTGGAATCCGCACTGATGGTGATGCTGTTGCGCTTGTCCGTCGCAGCCAGGATGGCCTCAAGCTCGAGCAAGCCAAGGTCCTGCGCTTCATCAACGATGATGTGGGCGTAATAATCGAGGGCATCCCTGACCGGACCGTCTTTTTCGCGCAGCTGGCAGAGACGCAATAGCACACTCAGGTCGGCAAAGGAGACTGTCGCGCGTTTATCCCGGTAACGCGTGCGCATCTCCTGAAGGAATAATTCCTGCTCCGCCTCCTTGCTGAACATGGCTTCCAGCACGTAGCGCTGGCCGTAGAAGCGCCACAGATCCTGAAACGGTTCCGGTTCCTGAACTTCCCCGATGTAGCGGGCCAGAAGGCCGGCCAACTTGGATGATTTCTTCTGCACGGTAAAGTCGTCTTTGGTAACCGGCTTGATGACCTTGCCGGTCAGGGCGGTGATGGCTCCCAACGCCCAGGCGCTGAAGGTGTCCACCCTGGTGGGGCCGAGCAGGTCGGCTGAGGTCTGACGCACGTAATTTCTCAGCACCTTGTTGAACATGAGCACCAGGCAGCGTTCAGGCGGGAACCTGTCGGGGTGGTTGAACTGCAGACAGGAAAGGCGGTGGAGGCTGACAACGGTCTTGCCGCTGCCGGCGCCGCCGGTGATCAGCGTACAGCCATCGGCCGCCTCCTCGGTGATCATCCGGAATTGCTCGGGTGAGATCAGTGACACAATATCGACCATGCGGTGGTCCTGATTTTCGGCCTTGATATCGGAAGTCGACTGGTACTGCTTCCCGTTGATCACCCACTTGCCGTTACTCAGCTCATAGACATCCTCGCCGCACTCCAGGCGGCGGAGTCCGCATTTCACGATATCGACACTATCCCGGCGGGTGATAACCCCTTCGCGTTCTGTGCCGTTGATTGTTTCGAGATAATCCTCCCCGACTTCATAGTCATAGAAGAAGCGGCTTACGGCAGCTTTCCTCCAGTCAACGATCAGCGCCTTGTTGTCGTGGGAGACCAGCCCCTGCTTGCCGATCAGGTATTCTTTTTTGCCTATTTTTCTGTCAGCGTCATCAATGGCGATAATCCCGAAGTAGGGGCTCTCGACCATGGCAAACTCGGTGAGGTATTTAGCGGGGTCAAAATGCGCGTGTTCGATCAGTTTTTCGGTCAGGCTGTTTTTCTCCCGCCAGCTGACCGACTCCAGGCGATCTCTTTTCAGTTCGTCGGTATAGGCATCGTGATCGGTTATCCTGACTTTGTTCCGGCGGGCAGTCTCTTTTACCGCAGCATAGATATCTGCAAGCCGCTGCTGTTCTTTGGTTACGATGTCGTATGTTGTCTGGCCCTCACTCGGAACGGAAATAGAGGGTTGTGAATGCATAGTGCCCAAATGAATGTACCCCGGAATTGCTGTTTGTTATCAGACTGTAAGGAGATTGACCGGCGGTCAGTGATGGCCGCCATTTTTTCAGTCGGCCACCATAAGGGAAATGCGCCCGATAATCCACCACCAATTACCTTGGCTGAGTTCCGGGGGAGTGTTTCAGTCTCTCGACATTCGCCGGCAATGCGGCAATGTCAGCATTAAGCCTCTTGACTTATGTTAACATGCATGTTAACCTTGCATTATGAAACGAACGGTAGAATTCTACAAAACTTCCAACGGTAACTGTCCGATTCTGGAATTTATCGACTCCCTTTCCGGCAAGGCTGCACAAAAAGTTACCTGGACCCTGACTCTGCTGGAAGAACTGGACGTTCTGCCGTCCAACTATTTCAAAAAGCTGGTCAACAGCGATGGCATATGGGAAGTGCGGGTGTCGCTGGGGTCGAATATCTACCGGATATTCTGCTTTTTTGCCGGAAACACAGTGGTGGTTCTGACACACGGATTGGTCAAAAAGACACAGAAGACACCAGCAGGGGAGATTGAACGAGCAGAATCATACA
This sequence comes from Desulfobulbales bacterium, assembly GCA_038204235.1. Classification (GTDB taxonomy): domain Bacteria; phylum Desulfobacterota; class Desulfobulbia; order Desulfobulbales; family Desulfocapsaceae; genus Desulforhopalus_A. Next base: position 2,568 of record JBBRDD010000184.1, on the reverse strand, counting down.
AGCGGGAATATTGTGCACGGAGGATACATCATGAGTGATTTGCGCATGTACATTGAAAATAGAAAAAAAACCGACCCTGAGTTCGCCACCGACTATGATAAAGGATATCAGGAGTTCAAGCTTGGTGTCATGCTCCGCCAGGCACGCGAAGAAGCCGGACTGACCCAGGAAGAACTTGCCCGCCGCATTCACACCAAGAAAACGGCCATTTCCCGTATCGAGAATCATGCCGAGGATATAAAGTTGTCCACCCTGGAGAAATTCGCCAATGCCTTGGGCAAGCAGCTGACGGTCTCGGTTGCCTGAGCACAGGAATTCCAGACACCATACATAATTCCTCAGTCGAACATCAGGAGAGTAAAGGATGGGCGAGTTCATTGGTGCGGCAATTCTGGAATCGGGCCATGGATTGCTGATCCAGATCATTATCCAAACCCGAAAATAGCCTGAGTATCAGAGTAAATTCATCGAACTGGAAATTAATTCCGCAAAAGGTTTTATCTCTCCCCGTGAACTCGCCGCTTCAAGGACTGCCATATACTCGGGTCTTTGCTCAATCCGTATTACAGTCCACGGATATCCACCAGACGCCAGCATGGCATTCATCAGGAACCGCCCCAATCTACCATTGCCATCAAAATACGGATGGATGTACACGAACATAAAATGTCCCAGAATAGCCCTTACGGCTGCGTTCGGCTCGGCCTCCAGCAGGTCGCACAGTTCCGGCATCATGTCACGTACCGCTTCCTGGGAAGGCGGAACATGCGATGCGTTTCGGATAAATACTTTGTCCGCTCTATAGCCGGCCAGATCGGTCGGCTTGAGAAAACCGGCATCGACGTTTGGCGAGAAAAGCTTGCGATACCATGAACCATGATCCAGGCGGTATGTAGCACCTGGGTTTGCGCCTGCCAGAATTCCTCTAATTGTTGTCTTGACCTCATGATGCGCAAGCCAGTACCCATGAGCGGCCATAGCATTTTTTGCTTCTGCGTCAGAAGTATGGTATTCGGGATTCCAGCTCCCGGTAGCAACCTTCTGAATAAGCTCGACAGTTACACGGTACCCCTCTATCGACAGAGAGTGATAGGCATCGGTCTGGTAGGTTTCCTCAATATCCTCCATATATTTATCAATATCTGCAGGGGTGCCAGGTTCGGGTGGAAAACAAGCAATTACTGTTTCCCTCATCGCTTGCCACATCAAACGCATACGAAGAACGTACGGTGATTGCGCTCTTGTGAATTGCAGACTTGGTGGTGTAACGTTAAATGGATTTGTTTCATTGACAACAAACCCTGCAGCCCGCATGGTTGCTAGCACATCATCCGCCAATTCTTTACGGCCAGATGCCCGCAATGCACCGGCAAGACGTCCGGCAACTGTACTATGACCCCCTTCGAGCAGTTCACGATTGAGTTCTGAAGCATCGCGAAGTTGATGCAGAGCAATTTGCGCATCCTGGGCAAATGTTACGAAAAATGCTTCCGGCGCACGGATGAGAGCTAAAGGCAGTATAAGAGCTCTGACCCCATCTATGGCTTGTATTTTTGCTGCTGATGGGAAAACCTTGGCCTTATAATCAAGGATTGAGCAATCGTCCGGTAGCTGCAACAGGCCGTTTTTTCCAAGCGGCGAGTGGATCACAACCTGCCGTGGCGAGACTGTTGTGCCAGCGTGCAAAAGCAATGAGTATTCTGCCGATACATGCCAATTAGCGCCAAATCTCTCATCGCAGTAGCCATGAATAAAGTCACGCATTGCTGCATACCAGGGAGTGCTGTCACCTGTGTCCTCCCCCGGACGTGATGGCATATACCATCCTTTGACAATCAGTCGCAGGAATCCGTTACTGACAAGACTTTCCCGCTGTAATCGAGTCAGGTCACTCGACTTAACTGCAGCCCTTCCACTATCCTGCAATTTTTTCAGGACGTCGAGTGCATCAGCAAGTCTGCGTTGTGCTGGCGTTGTTGCCATATCCATACCTCTGTCACAGCTAGATTATTCTGTCTCATAATAGCTAGATTATTATGTGTTGTCAACGCTAGACTATTATGTGTTGCATGAGGAAGCTTATTGCGTTTTTTAACTAAAAAAAAGGCGCCCACAAGGGACGCCTCTATACAGTCGCGGCCCACTTACTTCCACATATCCTCATCTACCTTTTCTAAAACCGCCGTGGCGCTCTCGAACTCCGCAGCATCACAGAATAAATTGTTGGCGTATCAGAATAACTTTGATCTTGCCTGATTGTTACGAATAGATGTTGTGTTGCAAAAAAAAACGGCCGTTTGGCCGTTTTTTTTGTTAGAGCTTGTTACCGATACAATTCAAACATACTTGCCAGCGTGGTAGGAACTGCGCACATAGGGGCCGCTTTCCACATGGCTGAAGCCCAGCTCCAGCGCCTTCATCCGCAGAGATTCGAAACGTTCCGGGGCAATATACTCCTGCACCGGATAATGTCGGCGGCTTGGCGCCAGGTACTGGCCAATGCTGAGATAGGAGCAACCCGTACTCCTCAGATCCTCAAAAACCTGTAGTACCTCTTCTTCACGTTCC
>JBBRDD010000183.1:0-9695 GCA_038204235.1 Desulfobulbales bacterium | reverse complement strand
TGAGCTTCATGGTATTCTCCTTGGTTGGGTTTTGCTGGATACAAAACTATACCAAGAAATGCCATGATGTTCAATTATTTCAATATGTTAAATAAAAATACTCCATTTTTCTGTTGGCGAAAGTCTTTTTGAAAAAGGCTCGAGAGTAAATCTTTTTCGCACTGCAGTGCGCCAAAGAGCGCTTCGGCCAGTTTTTTGGTGTTTCCGCTCTTACTTGAATAAACAACAAGTGCTTTCATTATATATGCTCCTGGTTTGAAATTTTGTAAGGGCAGTTACTCATTGTCATCCTCTCTCCCCGCCTCCGCCCAGACCTCGTCCTTGTCCCTGGCCCTGTCCGCCCCCTCCTCCTCTGCCACGACCAAGACCTCTGCCCCCGCCCATCCCGCTTGGTGGATTATCTGCTTGTGCTGGAGTATCGCGATATTCACCTTTATTGAATTTAGTCAATGCCCCCTGCACCGTATCCGCGGATGAGGCATCCTCAAAAATTTTAATCCCGGATGTTTGAAATACTCTCAAGGCATTTGGCCCTACACGTCCAGTGAGAATCCCGTCAACACGTTTATCCAGGATCTGTGTGGCGGCACCAATCCCTGCCCCCTGTCCCTGCGCGGCAGAACTGTTTTCAACAACCTCCACCGCACCGGTGTCCGTATCAATAATCAGGAAATAAGGTGCCCGGCCAAACCTGGCATCTACCTTTGCTCTTATTTCTGTCCCTGTGGACGTTATGCAAAGTCTCACGGTATCCTCCATGAGTAGATGGCTTTCATGTATCTTTCATCGCTTTTCTTGATCAAATGTTTGCCAACTTTTTCCCAACAAAGGAGCAGAAACCGTGCCATCTGTAATTTTCAAAATACATTTTGCAAGATATGGCTACGGAGGGTGGTATTTACGGCGTTTTATTTGCGGTAGCGCATGATTGAGCATCGCTCCCAGCAACATTTAAAATCTATTCGTCTTGAGCAAATTGATGGAGTATCGCGGTTGGCAAAGCCGGCTCTCGGTTATCTGCAAAAATTTGTAAATACAATATGAGAATTTTAGTAGTTTGCCTCGAGGTGCGGGCGAAAGTGGTAGCTATTGCGCAAGACTACGGCCAATCATCTGGAATACAACCGTTTTTCATCTTTAAAGAATACAGAGCCTGCTGTACTGCCGGTGTTTGATAACCGCACAGAAAGATTGCTAAAATCGATTTTGAGTGGTAGTTTCGCGCTCTGTCTTGAGCAGCCTCCAGAAAAAAGATGTTCTGAACCGGTGCCTTATTATAGGCAACCGTTTGTCATCTTTCGATTCGACCAGTCGAGAAGACCTCATTTAAGAAGTTGATTCCGCGCCTGATCCCTGCGTTGTGCATGACTTGACTACATTCTGCGAAAACATAGTACTGGGTTGGAAAAAAAGGGGCCTGTGGCCCGGAACCCGGATCTACAAAAAAAGTGACTCCCATCAAATTGGGAAAAAAGGATAAAAATGGATCGCGGGGATAAACCGGTACTGGTATTGGGAGCCACAGGCTATGTTGGTGGACGGCTGCTGCCCGTTCTTCTTGAACGAGGCTGGAAGGTACGTGCGGTCGGACGTTCCGCTGGCAAGATACAGGCCAGGCCCTGGGGCAGTCATCTCAACCTGGAGATAATTGCGGCCGACGCTCTGGACACTGCGGCTCTCACCGACGCCATGCGTGGCTGCCGGGCGGTATTCTATCTCATTCATTCCATCAGGCCCGGAGAACACGACTTTGCCACCCTGGACCGACAAATCGCTTACTCCACAGTACATGCCGCCCGTGCGGCTGGGATGGACTGGTTTCTCTATTTCAGCGGTCTGGGTGATCTGGCGCATCTTTCCGAGCAACTACGCTCGCGTTATGAGGTCGGAGACATCCTGGCCCTCGGCGGTGCCAAAGTGACCCAGCTGCGGGCGCCTTTCGTCCTTGGCTCGGGCGGAGCCTCTTTTGAGATGATACGTGCCTTCTGCGGCTATCTGCGGATCATGCTCGCCCCGCGCTGGATGGATACCAAATGCCACCCCATCGCCATCACCAACGTGATCGATTACCTGGCCGGTTGCCTGGAACACCCGGAGACTGCCGGGCAGATCTACGAAATCGGCGGCCCTGAAGTTCTTTCCTGGCGTGCACTCTTTCGCATATATGCCGAGGAAGCCGGGCTGCCGCCCCGTCTCGTCCTGGTTCTGCCGCTGCGCATCAACTCTATTTCCATCGGCTGGATGAACCTGGTCACCCCCGTCTCTGTGGCGCTGATCCGCCCCCTGATAGAGCGCATGCGCGATGAAATTCTCTGCCACGATGAGCGCATCAAAGAGATTGTGCCGCAGAAGCTCCTCTCCTGCCGCGAAGTCATTAGCAAAGCCCTGGATGAGGTACGTCAGGGTGAGGTTGAGTCCAGCTGTTTTGACGCCGGCTCCACCCGTCTGCCGGAGTGGATCGAGGGTCAGACACATCCAGAAGCCAGGTTTTTTCGGGACACCTTCTTTATAACCCTGGACGGTCCGCCGGAACTTGCCTGGAACGTGGTCAAGCGCATAGGCGGCAACACCGGATGGTACTTTGGCACCTTTCTCTGGCAGATGCGCGGTTTTGTCGACAAAATGCTCGGTGGTCCGGGCCTGTCCCGGGGCCGCCGTCATCTGGATTCGGTGGGTGTTGGTGATAGCCTCGATTTCTGGCGGGTGGTTGCGGTGGAGGACCGCAGTCGCCTCCTCCTGCGGGCTGAGATGCTGGCCCCGGGTGATGCCTTTCTCGAGTTCCGGGTTCAGGTGCTTGCCGACGGTTCCACTGAATTGCGCATGACCCCGAGCTTTGAACCACACGGTGTCTGGGGAAGGGTGTACTGGTGGATCATCGCTCCTTCCCATGCCCTGCTTTTCGGGTCTATGCTCAAGCAGATGGCCAAAGCTGCCGGTGCCAACGTCCTGAGCGGCCCTTCATGCGTGCGACAATGCTGATCCTGTTACTCCGCCCGCAAGGCCTCAATCGGATTAAGCCCGGCAGCATGACGAGCCGGGAGGACACCGGCCAGAAGACCTATGCCGATGGCTAGTAGCTCGGCATAGACGGCGTAGATCCAGGGGGTATGGGTTGGCAGGGCCGGAACAAATGTCCCCAATAACCAGGCGATCACAGTGCCGAGAATAAGCCCGGCAAGTCCCCCGATACCGGCCAGCACTGCCGCTTCGCCGATAAAAAGCCAGAGAATCTGCCTGCGGTCGGCACCGATGGCCCGCAAAAGACCTATTTCCGGGGTTCGTTCATTCACGGCAATGGTCATAATGGTCACGACCCCTACCCCGCCGACCAAAAGAGATATGGCCCCCAGCCCGCCGACTGCCATGGTCAGGACCCCCAGCACCGAACCAAGGATTTCCAGCATTTCCTCCTGGGTGGTGATGGTAAAATCCTCGGCTCCGTGTCTGCTTTTCAGTAGTTTTTGGGCTCGTTCGGCGATGGTCTTCGATTGAAGATCGTTCTGGTATAGAAGGTCGATCTCCATCAAGCTTTGCTGGTTAAAAAGACTCATCGCCCGAACAGTGGGAATATACACCGCATCATCCAGATCAAACCCGAGCATCTGGCCCTTTGATTCCATCACCCCGACCACCCGATAGCGCTCGCCGGCAACCCTGATGATTTGGCCAAGAGGGTTGGTATCTCTAAACAGCTCATTTTTTACCTTGCTGCCAAGCACAACAAAAGATCGGGCCGCACGGCTGTCATCCGACGGCAGAAAACGTCCTGTTGCCACCTTGATCTGCCAGACTTTTGAGGCTGATGGACCAGCTCCAAGTATGGTGGTGCGGCGGCTGCGTTTGGCAAATTCGACCGGGCCATTGCCCTGAATCACCGACACCGTATCGACTACGCCGGGAATTCGCCGCAGCGCTTCTTCGTCGGCAATACTGAGCGGACGGACATTGTTGATAATTGCCCCCGAGGTGCCGAGAGTGGTCGACCGGCCTGGATTTATGCCGATCAGGTTGGTGCCGAACTGGGTGAATTCAGCAAGGGTAAACTTTTGTATTCCCTCGCCAATCGAGGTCAGCAGTACCACGGCGGCGATACCGACACTGATGCCCAGAATCGTCAGAAAGCTGCGCATGCGCTGGTCAATCAGGGAGCTGAGGGAAAGCCTGACAATGTCACGAATAAACATGAGTTTTCACCGCCTTGAAAGCGAAAGTACCGGATCGAGTCGTGCTGCTCTCATCGCCGGTAACACCCCGAAAACAAGACCAGTGACAACCGACACAACCACTCCTGCCAAAAGAGCCCATAAAGGCATACTGAGCGGGAATTCCGGAAATGCCCGCTCAATGCCCCAGGTACCGGCTGCAGCCACCAGCAGTCCCAGAATCGCCCCAAGGACTGAAAGGATGGCCGACTCGGCCAGAAACAAGACTATGATCTGGTTATTTCTTGCACCGATGGCTTTAAGCAGGCCGACTTCGGAACGACGCTGCGAAACGGCGATCAACATGACATTCATGATCAGGATGCCGGCAACGGCAATACTGATGGCGCCAATTCCGGTTACCGTCAGGGTCAGGGTGGTGAAGATACGATCGAAGGTCGCCAGTACAGCATCCTGGCTGATAACAGTGACATCATCCTCGCCGTCATGCCGCGCCCGGATTATATTCACCACCGTATCCTTGGCCCTGGCAATGGCATCCCGGTCCATGGCCTCAATCATGATCCTGAACAGGGATGAACTGTTAAACAGCGCCTGGGCCGAAGCCACCGGAATTATCACGATATCACCCATATCCATGCCGACAGACTGACCTTTTTTCGCCAGAACCCCGATAACCCGAAAACGCCAGTCGCCAATGCGCACCGTCTCCCCAAGGGCCGGGGTGTTGCCAAAAAGTTCCTGTTTTATTTTAAACCCAAGAACGCAGACGGAGGAAGCACGGCTGGTATCGCCCTCCGGCAGGAAACGCCCCCCTGCCATTTGCAACTGGCGGACCTGGAAAAGATGCGGGGTGGAACCAAGAATCGTCACCTCTCTTTCCAGGCCTGCCCTTGAAACGGGAGCGGCACCGAGGGTAATCGGCGCTACATAGCGTATATATGATGACCGCAGCAGGGCCGTGGCGTCCTCCAGAGTCAGGTCCCGGGGGGTTATTCCCAGAAGAGGCGGCGGTCCACCGACCGTCTCGGAGCGACCCGGCAGGACGATAAGCAGGTTGGTCCCCAGCGAGCTGAACTGGCCAATAACATAATTGCGTGCCCCATCGCCCAGAGTCGAAAGGACCACCACCGACCCGACGCCGATGGCCATGGCCAGGAGCATCAGCAGCGTCCTGGTCGGATAGCCGATTGAGGCTCGAATGGCAAAGCGTATGATATCGGTTATCTTCATCCCGTTATTCTCGTGGCTGCTCTGTCGCGCCCTTCTCATCAAGGGACGGACAACGATCCGATTCAATCCGTCCATCCACCATATGGATCTGCCGCCCGGCCCGCCTGCCAAGTTCCGGATCGTGGGTCACCATGATCAGCGTAATCTGCTGCCGATTAAGCGTTTCCAGAATGTCGATAACCTCGTTGCCCGAGACCCGATCGAGGTTGCCGGTGGGTTCGTCGGCCAATAAAATATGAGGCTGCATGATGGTTGCCCTGGCAATGGCCACCCGTTGCCGCTGACCACCCGAGAGCTGATCTGGCCGATGGCGTGCGCGGTCACCGAGACCAAACGCCTCGACGGCCTCCTGCACGCGTTTTTTCCTCTCCGCCACAGCCATGCCAGCCAACATCATGGGGAGTTCGATATTTTCCGCCGCCGACATCCTCGGCACCAGGTGAAAAAACTGGAAGATAAAGCCAATCTTATGGCGACGCAGGGCTGCCTGCTGGCTGTCGTCCAGCGTTGTCATGTCCTCACCTTCCAGAAGATATTTGCCGCTGTCCGGTCGATCGAGCAGGCCAATCATGTTCAGTAAGGTGGACTTCCCGGAACCCGAAGGTCCCATGATCGAGACATACTCCCCGGTGTCGATATCCAGATCAACGTCGCGCAGGGCGTTCACCTCTTCGTCACCGACGGTAAACACTCTTTTAATTTGACTCAGGCTGATCACGGTGACTCCTTGGCTATTATCGCCGATACACCGTCCTTCAGTCCGGGTTTATCGACATTGACCACCACCAGCTGATCTTCTGTTAATCCCGTAACAATTTCCGTAGAAGCCCAGTTGGCAAGTCCCAGAGTGACCTCCACCTCATGCACCTTCTTTTCATCAGCCTTAAAAACAAAGACTTTCCTGCCGTCAATTATAGCTTCAGTGGGGATTTTCAGCCTGTCGGCCCGACTGGCGATGATGATCTCGACATCGGCGCTGTAACCTGCCAGAAGATTCTTGAAATCATCTTTTTTGGCAAAAGAGGTCTCGACGTCAACGGTCCGTGCCTGTTTCTCCACATCGAGGACATACGGGGAAATACGTCGCACAGTCCCGGTGATTTTTTTGTCTTTAAAGGCATCAAGACTGATTCGGGTGTCCATGCCGACCCGGACTGCCGCCGCGTCCACCTCGTCGATAGGCGCGGATATATAATAGCAATTGTTTTCGATGAGATCGATAGCCGGAGGAGTCGGGACGCCAATGGGGGACGGGGTGACATACTCGTTCAACTCCCCTTCTATTTTGGCAACCACGCCATCAAAGGGGGCGATAAGGCGGGTCCGGGAAAGATTCGCCCGGGCGACATCAACGCGGGCACGCCCCATGAGTTCGGTAGCCCGGGAGGCCTCGCACTGGGCCTGGAGTGATTTGGCCTGGGTGACGGTGCGATCGGTCTGTTCCGCTGAATCAACCTTGTTGCGGAAGAGCCGCTCAGCCCTTTTCGCCTGGCGGCTTGCTTCCTCCGCCGATAAACATGCTGCTCTGGCCTGTGCCTCGGCGACCGCAGCCTCTCGCTCTGTCAGGGTCAACTGGGCTTTGAGATCATCGTTCCAAATCTCCAGCAACAGGTCTCCTGCCTTTACCTGGTCCCCTTCATGGACAGGCAGGTGTGCGATCTGCCCACCAATACTTGGTGAGAGTTTGGCCCTGCGGCAGGCGTTCACTGTTCCGGCCCGGGTGTTGGCGACAGTCTTTTCAATCACCCCTCGGGTCACCGGTTTGACCACCACCTCAACGGGTTTGGGTCGGGTTTTCTGCCAGATAAAAAAAGCAACTCCTGCAACGACCACCAGGGCTACCAGCCAACGACTCAGCCTCCCCATCCCTGCACTCCTTTCGGTTGATACCACTTAAAACTATTTACGTTTATTCTATATTGGATATGCGTTGGTACTGTTCTTTCTGATTTTACATGGTTTTAAAATCTTTTGACATGCAAGTTTCAGGACATACCTCAGACAGAGTGAATCGGAGATTAATAAAATGGCGCAATTTGTAAAATCATAGTACCTTGATATTTATTAATAAATGTTCATAATTAGACTGATTGTCAATGACAGGCGCATTAGTCTCGCTTTGCATAGAGACAATAAATAATAAGAACACAGAATCATAATTAACAGAGGAAGCATACCATTGTCTTTTTGCTATAGCCAAGATCACCTTTATCATCACGATAACAAAAATCGCTCGAAAATGGTTTCCAAGTTTGTAACAGGATAGTAAAAGGAATGTCAAAAAATGACATATGGGAGACAACGTGACAACATCCTCAGGTAAAGCTTTAACCCCGGTAAACCGGAAGAAAGCCGGTATATCTTTACAAATTGTTTTCTTTGCGAAAAACAAAAAAGCAATCTGTAAGGTACTAAGAAATACAGCCCTTTTATTTACGTTCTTTGGGGCCATACTCTTTATTGCCCAACAAGCAGAGGCTACTGTCGAGGTATTTGTCTCCATTCCGCCTCAGAAATGGCTGAGCGACAAAATTGGCGGTGAACATATCACCACCGGCGTATTGATTCAGAAAGGACAGGACCCGCATACCTTCGAGCCGACTCCGCGACAGGTGATGGCACTGACCCGTGCACAGCTCTACTTTACGGTTGGAATGGAATTTGAAGAACAGATCATCCTTAAACTCCGGCAGAGTTCCATGGAGCAGAAGATTGTCGATACCACGGCTGGCATAAAAAAAATGGCTCTCGTCGAACATGATCATGATCACAACAACAACCACACCGGACTTGACCCGCATGTCTGGTTGTCGCCCGTCAATCTGAAATCCATGGCTGCCGAAATGGCCAGGGCCCTGATTTCCATAGACCCGGAAAACAGCAGGGCCTACAGTGCAAATCTCGATAAGTTGAACCGGGAACTGGATGATCTGGACAGCGAGATTGCCAGCCAGCTGCAACCCTATGCCAGGGCGACATTCTTTGTATTTCATCCGTCCTTTGGTTATTTTGCCAAAAGATATGGTCTGCAGCAGGAGGCGGTTGAAGTGGAAGGGAAATCCCCAACTCCGAAACAGCTTTCGAACCTCATCGCTGAGGCGAAGGCTGATAAGGTAAAGGTTATTTTCGTGCAGCCGCAGTTCGACCCACGCAGTGGTCAGGCGATCGCCAGGGCCATTGGTGGTGAAGTCGTTCCGCTTGACTCCCTGGCTGAAGATGTGACAGGAAATCTTAAAACTATTGCAGCGAAGATATCTGCTGCGCTGGCTCAATAGCAGCAGGAGTACCATGACCGAGAAAAACGCAGCCATCGAAATCCAGGGAATTTCTTTCCGCTACGATGAAAGACAAATTCTTGAAGACGTTAATCTGACGATTGATCCATACGATTCTGTCTGTATAGTCGGGCCGAATGGTGGAGGAAAAACCACTCTGATCAAGCTGATCATCGGCCTTCTCACTCCGAATGCCGGGACGATCACCATTTTCGGCAAACGTCCGGAGGATGCGCATCGACTTATCGGCTATGTGCCGCAATTTGCCCAGTATGACCGACAATTCCCGATTTCTGTGCAGGAAGTGGTATGTATGGGTCGGCTGGGAAACTCTTTTACCGGACGCTATAGCCGCGAAGATAAGCAAAAAACCCTGGACGCCCTGGGAGAAGTTGGTCTGGCTGATCTGCTGGACCGCTCTTTTTCGGCACTTTCCGGTGGACAGCGGCAAAGGGTACTGATTGCCCGGGCCCTCGCCTCCGGCGGGAAGATACTCATATTGGACGAACCCACCGCCAACATTGACCGGGAATCGGAAACGCAATTTTTTGATCTATTGAGAGAACTGAACAAGCGAATGACCATCTTGATGGTCACCCATGAAATAGGCTTCGCTTCATCTTTTTTTAGCCGGATTGCCTGTGTGAATCGGGAAGTGATTATTCACCCGACCAGCGAGCTGACCGGCAGACTTATCCGGGACATGTATGGCGGTGATCTGCAGATGATTCGTCACGACCATAGATGCAGCGACGAAGGACATAAACATGTTTGATTTTTTTTGCAGCTCTCGGCGATCCGAATCTGCCTTTCTTTCGCTATGCGGTCATCACCGGCCTGCTTGCTGCCATCCCTTTTGGTATTATCGGCACCTATGTGGTGGTACGGCGAATCAGCTATATTGCCGGGGCCATGTCACATTGCATGCTTGGCGGTGTGGGCCTGGGCCTTGATCTCCAGAATGCCGTGGGGGTCACCTGGTTCGGCCCGCTGCACGGAGCGATTCTTGTGGCCCTGCTGTCGG
>JBBRDD010000182.1:0-9781 GCA_038204235.1 Desulfobulbales bacterium | reverse complement strand
TCTCCCCGTGGAATTGATTTTCTACGGGGATTTTTTTTGCGTTTGCCTACAGGCCTCAACTTGACAAGTACGCCGCGTTGGAATATTAACACCATACGGTAGCAACAAGCGACACCGACAGAGCAATATCGCGCGCCTCATCATTCCGGTCATGCCCATGCACAACTCCCCGCCTGCTTATAACATTCTCATGTACTCACATGACACCTATGGACTGGGACACATCCGCCGAACCATGGCCATCGCCAACCATCTGCGAGATGCCAACACCAATGTACTCATCCTGACCGGTTCACCGATTGCCGGGCGTTTTCAATTCGCCCAGCATGTTGACTTTGTCCGGATCCCCGGCATGATCAAAAAGACCAACGATGACTACCAGTCACTTTCTATTCGTATCGATGAACAAAAGGCTTTGTCTATTCGTACCAACATTATCCTGGCGACGGCGAAGACATTCCAGCCACATCTCTTTATCGTCGACAAAGAACCACTTGGCTTGAAACGCGAGGTGCTGCCAACCCTGGAATGGCTGAAGGAAGCAAGTCCTTCAACAATGACGGTACTCGGCTTGCGCGATGTCCTGGATGATGCGCAGGTTATTCAAAATGACTGGCGGGAAAAAAAAGTCTATTCCTATCTGGATCAGTTGTACGATGAAATATGGGTGTATGGCAACAGAGACATCTACGATCCAATCGAGATGTACAAGATACCGGCTAATATCCAGGACAGGGTTATCTTCACCGGTTACATTCCCCGCAAGACAGTGTCAACAAAAACCAAGCAGAGCGTCAGGAAAAGATACCGCATAATGGACGACGACAAGTTCATTCTGGTCACTACCGGCGGCGGCGGCGACGGATTGGAGGTAATCGATCATTACCTTGCCATGCATGATTACTTCCCCACTTCTCTGCCCTTCAAGTCAATCATTATCACCGGTCCATTCATGCCCAAAAATGTCCGGGAGAATTTTTCGAAAAGGGCCAAGAAATTCGGCATAAAAACACTCCCGTTTCACCCTAGAATGGAAGAACTGATGTCAGCCGCCGATCTGGTGATTTCCATGGGCGGCTACAACACCATCTGCGAGATACTCACCCAGCGTACGCCCGCCCTGATCATTCCGCGCGAGACTCCCCGTAAAGAACAACTCATCAGAGCCAAGAGACTGAAAAGCGAGGGACTCCTTGATTTCATCCCCTGGACGGAAGTCACCCCGCAGCTGCTGCGGGAGAAAATATTCACCCTGTTCAGGAATCAGCAGCAATATATTGACACCATCAGCTCTTTTAAGCTTTCTGGGCTTGATGTCATGCGTAGCCGCCTCACCTCCTTTAAAGAAAAGGATGCCCGCTATCGGGAAGGGTATTAATTTCACATGACCAATCAGCCACAAAAATCCACTCTCGGCTATATCTTGAAAGGGTATCCGAGGATTTCCGAGACGTTCATCTCCAACGAGATTCTACTGTTGGAAAAATTAGGTTTTACCATGCGCCTCTTCCCCATGCGCCTGCCCCGTGAGTCGTTTTCTCATGCCTCCGTCAAAGAGATCAAAGCACGTGTCGATTATTTACCCACCGAACTGTTTGCCGATTTTTTCCGTCTTCTCCGGCCAAATATTTTTCTGGCTGCCAAAAGACCAAAGCAATTCAAAAAAACCATTGCGACAGCATCCGAGGGAATCAGCAAAGGCAAAGAACTTGCCACGCTTAAACATCTGCTTCAGGCCGGCTACCTGACCAATGAGCATCTTATAAAAGACCCGAGTGTCGCCCAGCTGCATGGCCATTTTGCCCATTCTCCCACCTCGGTAACCTTGTTTGCCTCCCTGCTTTCCGGCATCCCGTTCAGTTTTACCGCCCACGCCAAAGACATATATACGTCTGACCGGGAGAAACTTCGTAAAAAGATAGCTCAGGCCCGATTTGTCGTCACCTGTACCAGACATAATGCAGAATACCTGCAGACGATTGCCGGGAACTGTCCCACGCCTATCTATTGCATCTATCACGGTATCGACCTGAATCTCTTCCAGCACACGGTTGCAGAGAGGAAAACGGACGAGCCGTATTCAATCCTGACCGTCGCCAGGATGACGCCCAAAAAAGGTTTACCGACGATTTACCGGGCCCTGGCCGAATTGCGGCAAAAAGGCATCGCGTTTCAACACACTCTTATTGGTGATGGCGACGACCGGGAGAAAATTCTTGGGCTGATATCCTCTCTTGGGCTGACGGACCACTGCCGATGGATCGGCACCCAGACCCATGACGAGGTGCTGCGCCATTTTAAAACCAGCGATCTTTTTGTGCTTGGCTGTGAAATTGCCGAGAACGGCGACCGGGACGGCATCCCCAACGTACTGGTCGAAAGCCTGGCAATGGGTGTTCCGGCGTTATCCACTAAGGTCTCGGCCATACCTGAAATCCTCATCGACGGTAAAACCGGCATAACTGTGCCACCATCCCAGCCCGAGCAACTGTCAGCGGCAATGCTGCGTATCCTCACCGATCAACAACTTCGGCACCGATTGATTACCGGCGGGCAGGAGCTGGTGAAAGACCATTTTGACAACAGCCGGTGGATACAGGAACTGGCTGGAATATTTCGCCGGCATAACGAAAATTTCCGATAATATTGCAAACTAAACAATCCGCCATGGAATCCTCAGCCAAGGACACTGCCGTTGTCACCATTTTCGGTTTGTTACGACATGGCCAGACAGAATGGAATATCCTGAAAAAGATCCAGGGGTCGGCAGATTCCCCCTTGTCTGCTCAAGGAAAGAAACAAACCGATGCGTGGATAGCTACCTTGAAAAGTTATGATTGGGACCGAATTATTGCCAGTGATCTCGGCAGAGTACAGGCGACTGTCGATATCCTCAATCGAAAGCTTTGCCTGCCCGTCAGTTTCGATTCGCGACTACGCGAGCAGCACTGGGGTGACTGGGAAGGACTAACCATCCCGTTTATTCAACATAACTTCAAACAAGAGCTGGCCCGCCGGGTAGCAAAGGGGTGGGACTTTGCCGCCCCCGGTGGCGAAACCCGACGGGCGGTAAGAGACCGGGTGCTGGCGACTCTTCTGGAAAGCGCGCAAAAATGGCGTGGCCAGAAAATTCTGGTCGTCTGCCATCAGGGCGTGGTGAAGTCAGTCCTCTACTCGCTCAATGACCGGGATTTTTTGCCCGGCGAAGATCCGCTGCTGCAGCATAATCGGCTGCACCTCATCAGCTGTACCGGACAAGGATTCACCCCACTTCAACTCAACATAGCGCGAAAAACAACAATATGAAGGTGTCATACTATTGCCAGCATGTCCTTGGCATCGGTCACTTTCATCGCAGCATGGAGATCTGCAGGGCAATAGCCCGTCATCACCCGACCACCCTCATTATCGGCGGCCCTGCTGTTGCGGTCGATCATCCGGATTTGCAGGTATTACGATTGCCGGGCCTGCAGATGGACAGTACCTTCAACAACATGGTTCCCTGTAGTGGAGACCTTTCCCTGGAGGCCGTGAAAGCGGCACGAAAGGACCAGCTTTTTGCCCATTTCCGGGACAACAGACCGGATATTTTTATTACCGAGCTGTACCCTTTTGGCCGAAAGGCTTTCAGGTTTGAGCTCGACCCTCTGCTTGAGGCAATCGACAATGGTTCCTTACCGGACTGTTTATGCTACTGCAGCGTGCGGGATATCCTGGTGGAAAAAACAACCGGACGGGAAAAATTTGAGCAGCGCGCGGTAAAACTGATCAATGGATATTTTGACGGCATTCTTGTCCATGCAGATCCGGAAATTATCACCTTGAATGAGACCTTCAGCCAACTTGATGCGCTCCAATCCCCGCTGCACTACACCGGTTTTGTTACCAAATATGAACCCATTGCCGGCAAAGACCTGAGCAGAGAACTGATCAGAAAAAAACTGGCCTTAGCGTCGACCGATACATTGATCGTTGCCAGTATCGGCGGCGGTAATGTTGGAAGCGAATTGCTGTTTGCGGCGATCGAGGCTTTTACAATCCTGAACGATTCCATATCGGCTCATCTGCAGATTTTTTGCGGCCCGTACTGCGATGAAAGAACCTATCAGGCTCTACAAAAGAGCAGTCGGAAACATATCACCATTGAACGTTTCACCGACCACTTCCCGGCATGGCTGGCAGCAGCCGATCTCTCCATCTCAATGGCCGGCTATAACACCTGCATGAATCTGGTACAGGCCGGGATTCCTTCTCTCGTGTACCCTTTCAAGCAAAACCGGGAACAGCGGCTTCGCGCCGAAAAACTGGCCCGAAAGGTGCCGATGACCATCCTGGCGGATGCGGACCTTAAACCAGAAATATTCGCCGGAGCATTGGTGCAGCGCTTGAATAATCAGAGGTTTTCTACAGACATCAAGCTGAACGGAGCCATAGAAACATTGCGGCAACTGGAGATCTGGTATGGGGAGCACTCTTTATGACTAAGCCTGTATCAGTCCTTTATACCACCCATCATGTTGGCATGAATGATACAATCGCCAGCCATATTGACCGGGGGTGTCAACTGTCGGTAAACCGTCCGCGGGTATTCTTTCGCGCCGATGATA
This sequence comes from Desulfobulbales bacterium, assembly GCA_038204235.1. Classification (GTDB taxonomy): domain Bacteria; phylum Desulfobacterota; class Desulfobulbia; order Desulfobulbales; family Desulfocapsaceae; genus Desulforhopalus_A. The sequence continues at coordinate 5,174 of JBBRDD010000182.1, read as the reverse complement.
TCGGTATCCCCTCACATACCTTCGAACAACTGATTACATGTTTTCAAAAAAACCGGCTGCCCCTCTGTCTGGCAACCGTTCCTGCATGGCTGACCGAACCGCGTTTACAGGAACTGCGCAGCCTGACCGGGACTAACAGTGCACAATGGTGCTGGCACCAGCATGGCCGCCTCCATCGAAACTTTGAGCCTACCGGTAAAAAACAGGAATTTGGTCCTGCTCGCAAAAAAAGTGATATACACTCCAGTCTTGCCAAAGGCAGAAGCAGGCTGGAGCAGCTCCTTGGAAATGATTTTCAGCCGATTTTTACCCCGCCATGGAACAGATGCAGCAGCGACACCCTCCAGGCACTTACCGATCTTGATTTCAAAGCTGTTTCAAGAAGCAGAGGGGCCCGACCTGAGACACTCCCGCATCTCCTTGATCTGCAGGTCAATGTCGATTTGCACACCCGAAAGGAAGCCGAACCGCAGCTTGGCTTAAAAAACCTGGCAACAGAAATTGAGCAGGGGCTTGCCTCAGGACTGTGCGGTATTATGATCCACCACCAAAGAATGAACAGAGCCGCACTTGAACTGCTGGATATCCTGCTTGGTTTGATACACAACAACCGAATCCTTCTCCCCGTTCATTTTGGCGACCTGCTCCAAAAATGATTCTTTTGCACAACAATGAGGATACATATGCCGACCGCCTACCTTTTACTTGTCGAACATTTTCAAAAACTCAGCCGACTGGACCACGCAGTTACCTTTCTCCAATGGGACCATCTGGTGATGATGCCGCCAGGCGGCAGTGAACCTCGAGCACAGTCGGTCGCCGAACTGCTTACCTTGCGACATGAGCTGCTGACTTCACCAAAAACCGGAGATCTCCTGGGGGAGGCGGCTGCTCAGGTTAAGGATCCAGCCCAGCTACGAAGTCTTCAGGAAATGGACCGCGAGTACCAACGCGCGCGCTGCCTTTCTCCCGATCTGGTCAAAGCCAAATCCCTGGCCGGTTCAAGATGCGAACACGACTGGCGCAGGCAGCGAAAGGACAACGACTGGCCTGGTTTTCTGCAAAATTTCCGGGAAGTAGTACGTCTGGCTCAGGAGGAGGCACAGGCACGACACGACTTCGCCTCCGGCCGCTTTTCAACCCCTTATGACGCACTGCTTGATCTGTATTGCACAGGGGACAGTAACAGCTTTATTGGTGATGTTTTCACCAGACTGAAGCAGGTTCTGCCTGGCCTGGTTCAACTGGTGGTAGAGAAACAGAAAAACGATGGTGCACCGAATCTTAACGGGCATTATCCGATAGACAAACAGCTGCTGCTCAACCAGGAGCTGATGCAATGCCTGGGGTTTAATTTCGATCAGGGACGCCTCGATGTCAGCTCGCATCCATTCAGCACCGGCTGCCGCGGTGATCAGCGCATTACCACCAGATTTAGGCAGACCGATTTCCTCGATGCTCTGTTGGCAACCGCCCACGAAACCGGACATGCCGGTTACGAAAGCGGCCTGCCGGATGAATGGGACGGCCTGCCTGCAGGACATGCATGCAACTTATGCCTCCATGAAAGTCAGAGTCTGCTGTTTGAAAAACAGATATTTTTATCCCGTTCCTTTATGGCTTTCTTCAGCACCAAAATGCATGATCTTCTGCCCACCACCGCAGCATTCGACGCTTCCCGGCTTTGGGCAGCTGCGACCAGGGTCAAGCCAAGCTACATTCGTGTCGAAGCCGATGAGGTTACCTACCCCCTGCATGTAATTCTCCGCTATGAGATTGAAAGCCGTCTGATCAACGGCGTCATTAAGGTCGACGATATTCCGGCGATCTGGGACGACAAAATGGAAAAATATCTCGGCCTTCCCACCAAAGGGAACTATCGTGACGGCTGCCTGCAGGACATGCACTGGACCGATGGTTCATTCGGTTATTTCCCGTCGTATACCATTGGTGCACTCAATAGCGCGCAACTCTTCGCCGCCATCCGCCGCAAACACCCGGACTGGCAACAGAGACTCACCTGCGGCGATGTCAAATTTATCCGAAACTGGCTGCAGGAGGCAATCTGGAGTAAAGGTTCAACCATGGATTCCCAGGATATTATCCACGCGGCAAGCGGAGAAACCACGAACCCCGATTATTTTCTCCAGCATATCAAGGAACGATATGTCGATAAATTGTATTGACCGTAAAAGGCCAAAGCCAATTTTCATGGGACATTCGTTGACAAGCTCTTGATGAGAAACTAGATTCGTCCGTATGGTGAGCTGCTAGATTCTGCCTGAACGCTTTTTTAAACCCGCTGCCAACTCAACCCCGGAACCTGATGCCATGAGACGCCTTGTCGCATTGCCGTTTGCCAAATCCTTCCAGATGGCTTACCAGTCGATCCGGGTCCGTTTTTTTCGCTCGCTGGTCACTACCATGAGTCTTGTTCTTGCTGTGGCCTTTCTTACCTTTACCCAGGCGGGCAACAAGATCACCACAAACCTGGTCATCTCGCAGGATCCCGTATTTCTGCCCGTCCTCAGCAAAATCGGCTACGATGTCAATCCGGCAAATCCCGGTAGCGCCAATACGGAAAATAAAGGCAGCTCGGCCAAGCAGCGCTGGATCGTTTTCCTGTCTCTGCTGGTCTGTGTGGTCGGTATAATTAATGCCCAGCTGATGTCGGTGACCGAACGATTTCGGGAAATAGGTACCCTGAAATGCCTTGGGGCCCTCGACCGATTTATCGTCAGAATATTTGTTATCGAAGCAACAATGCAGGGGTTGGCTGGTGGGATAGCCGGTGCCCTGCTTGGCGCCCTGGTTGCCTGTTCCGAATCACTTTTCAGATTCGGCCTATCTTCGCTATCCTATATGCCGTGGCTTAGTATATGGACAACCGTCCTGTATGCCATCGGCACAGGAACCGGTCTCAGCCTGCTGGGCGTCCTCTATCCGGCTATTGTTGCCTCCCGCATGCTGCCGATCGATGCCATGCGGGTAGAGCAATAGAGCGCTAACTGTATGGTACTTAACCTACAAGATGAGGCAGACGTTGCCATGAGCGAAGTGAAAAAAATCGTCCGGGTCACCGGAGTCACCAAGGATTTCGATCTTGGTAAAATAGTCGTCAAGGTCTTAAAAGGTATTGATCTTGAGATTGAAGAGGGAAAATATATCTCTATCATGGGGCCATCGGGATCAGGAAAATCAACGCTTTTCAATATGATCGGCGGCCTCGACAAACCAACCAGCGGCAAGGTTTTTATCGATGAGGTGGATATCGCTCAGCTTGATGCCTATGAACTTGCCTGGCTGCGCTGTCGCAAAATTGGCTATATCTTCCAGACCTTTAATCTTATCCCGGTCATGACCGCCCTGGAGAATATAACCATTCCCATGACCTTTGCCGGGGTGTCGAATGATGCCGCCCTGCAGCGCGGCATGGAACTGCTTGAGCAGGTGGGACTGACCGGCAGACAGAGCCACCGGCCTTCCGAGCTATCCGGCGGCCAGCAGCAGCGTGTCGCCGTAGCCAGGGCCCTGGCCAACAGCCCGGCGATCATCCTGGCCGATGAACCGACCGGCAACCTCGATCTATCGACCGGTGAAGATATTATCCGGCTGTTAAAGGAACTCAGTCTCCAGCGCAACGTGACGGTCATTTCGGCGACCCATGATTATAAAATGCTCAATGTTTCGGACCAGGTCGTCTGGATCAGAGACGGGCGGGTCGATAAAATTCAACAAAGAGACGAACTCGACATTAAAACAGGCGGGATGGAAAGTGCCGTGCAGTGACATTCAGGCATCTCAACGCTCAGCAAAATAAACCTCAACCAGGAACTTCATCTTCCGGCAATGAAAAAAATCCTTTTTTTTCTTGGCATCGTCTTCTGTCTGGTTGTGCATATTTTTGTTCCTGCACACGCTGGGACTGATGCGTCTGAAGATTCCCTGCACCGGACGATTGACACCCTCAGCAGCTTTGGCAGCAGAACGACCGGCTCGGTGGGCTATGAAAAGGCAGTAGAATTTGTCGAGCAGAAGTTGCAGTCCCTAGGGCTTGACCCGCAGACGTATTTTTATGAACTGCCCATCCGTCGTTTTCTGGGTGCGGAACTGCGCATTAAAGACCAAAAAATTCCGTTAGTCCCCTTTACCAATAATGCCATAACCCCGGAAGCGACAGATGGAATTCTGAGTGCACCTCTCTTTTATGTCGGCAAAGGTCAACTCCGGGATATTGACGGCAAAGATATTAAAAACAGCATCGTTCTGATCGATTTCGATTCCGGCAGAAACTGGCAGCTGCTCGCTTCGCTTGGTGCTAAAGCGGCTATTTTCCTGCAGGGCGACGACAGCCAGTCACGGATTTTTTTTACTGAAAAACAAGAACTTACACCGCTGCAATTCCCGTGTTTCTGGATGACAAAAAAACAGGCGGCGCAATTTTTTGGACCGCTGGCCAACCAGGATACACCTCTTTTTGCTCAGGCAGAGCTGCAATCCCGATGTATTTGGGAGAATTATCAGGCGCAGAACATCTATGCCAAAATCGACGGCGTCGACCCGCAGCTGAAAAAAGAACTGCTGATTATCGAGGCTTTTTTTGACAACGAAGCATTTGTCACCGGCAATTCCCCCGGGGCCGACGCCGCGGTATCCATTGCCACCTTGCTGGAGATCGCCCGGACGCTAACCACCAATCCGCCGCAACGCTCGGTCATGTTGGTGGCCACCAGCGGTCAAGCCCAGACCCTTTCGGGAATGCGCGATATGATGTGGAGCACCAATATCAGGTCCAAGGATCTGCGCGATGAAAAGCGTAACCTGCAAAAAAAGCGAGCCCGGGGAAAAGCCAATCTGGATCTGCTACAAGGGCTGCATTTCCCGCTCAATAAAGAAAGCAACAAAGAGAGCAATAGAGATGAACAGATAGCCGCAGCAGTCAAACACAGCCTCGATCAGGAAATCGATCAGGTATCGAGACGGCTCATGCAACTGCGCCTTGGCACCCAGACCGATGCAGTACAACAGTCGATTAAAGAAAACGCGCAGCAGCGTCTGATCTATCGAAGGCTCGGCTGGGCGGACAGCTTTGACAATCTCCCTCCGGCGGAAACCGCACTGCTGCTCAAGATTATCCCCAGCGCTATTGTCCGCCATGAACGTCTGGTGCAGGA
>JBBRDD010000181.1:0-9781 GCA_038204235.1 Desulfobulbales bacterium | reverse complement strand
CTGAGTAAGTCCTGCGTCTTTGCGTATTTTTATGAGTTGCTTTCTCAAGCAGTAGGCAGAAGATAACCGTTCATATTCATTTTGAACTTTAGGGTTTTGTAATGCCTTTTTCTTGAAATCTTTCAATAATGTTCTCATGATCTCACGTCCTTCAGTCTTTTCCTGGCCGTTGCTAACCCAAGTTTAGCAGAGCAAAAAATATATTGTTTATAAACGGCATGTTATCGTTCAAAAAAAATCCGTCTGGCACTACAAGCTCGTATTTTGTGTTCAAATTACCAGTTTTTGGACTGTACCAGGTGACGCTGAAAGCCCCAAGGCATCATAAAGCTGTTGCAGCTTCGGCTCAGCGATGGTGGTCTTGCGAACGTGCAGGGTACGACCATCTTTCTGTTTGAAGGTGGCCGTCACCCTGAGTTGACCGGCAAATATTCGTCGAAGAGTCGACCAACTCTCATTTATCCCATGTCCCCGTAATTTTCGCCGCAGAACCTGAATAGCTTGATATGCCAACACCGTTATAAAGAGATGCCCCTCGGCTCGATCTTCCTTGTGGTGGTAGATGGGGCGTAGTCCCAACTCCGATTTCAAGCTCCGAAAAACCGCCTCCAGATCGGTCAGCATGGTATAGGTTTGCCATAATTTTTTTTCATCCCATGTCAGCTCATTCGTCCTCAAGCAATAGACCCCAGGATGAGTCAGCATCGTTCCGGCAACCGGGACTTTTTCCCAGGACAGTGACAAAACTTTATCACCGGTTCCATCCCGAGTGATGTCGATACGATAATGCCGACTGATGCCGTGACTCTTTTCCTGCAGGCGGCCAATCCTCTGAAGAATCCTGTCGTGACGTTTTTCCCCGCGCGGCGAGGTCAGTCCCGCGGCCAGTTTAGTTAATCCATTTTCAAATTTCTCGACAAATCGGCTGGTTATTCCAGTCTCTTTGTCTTGACGTTCGGAGGAATAACAGTACAACCGCGCCTCGGTGGCCGCGTCGTTTACGATCCGCTGAACCAATATGGATCCACCCGATTTGTTCACTACCTCGATTGACTGCTCCGTGTCGAACCGACGATTCCTTTCCCGACTGACCACCAGATACCGGTAATGGTGGTCGATCAACCAGGCGATATTACTCTCAGTAGCGATACCTCGATCCATGATCACCATTGCCCCTTTCGGGGCTTGCAGGTCAATAATCATTTCCTCGAGAGTGGCTGATTCGCAGACATTGCCCGCGAACATCCGCGACCGGCGAACAAAACCGTTGCCATCCAGGACCAGGCCGAGAGTCACCAAGGGGCAATCGGATCGTTTTTCCTTGGAATGACCACGTTTAGCCTTAGGGTTGCCGGCGAGATCTCCTTCGAAATAGGTGTTGGTCAGATCGTACAGGGTTACCGTTGTCTCCAGAGAAAACAACTCGCCGATCCTGGCATACAACAGCGACTCGATAGTTTGCCGATTCTTCACCAAAAGATCCGACGTGCGATACAGACGAATCAGTGACATCCCGGTATAATCAACATCCAAAAGCTCACCCAAGCCGCTACGCTCGGTCAGCCACTCATAAGTCGCCAGTTCACTGCCGGGGGCGGCCATCCTTCCGATAATACAACCAATCGCCGCATCCTGCTGAACCTTGTTTAACCCGGAATCGGCTAAAATCTGCGGCAGATGCAGTTCCTGCAAGGCGGCAAGACCGACATGTTCAACACCAATCGGCCGCGGTCGAACCAACTCCAGGGAACTGACATCCACTTCTTGATAGTCAAAGCCGCTACCATTATCTTCCTGCTGGTCTCTTGCCCCACCCTTACTGACTAAAAGTGAGGCATATCGTTGTGCCTCTTGTTCAATTTCTCCCGTCAAGGGGAACAATGAACCCTGCCCCGCAAGGATCTGCTCGATCCGGGTGCAGAGCTCCGGCCATTGCTCTTTCGGCAGGCTGAAGTTTGTACCCAGATTCAAAAGGGTTCGCTGTTTGACGCGGCCCGCGATCCGCTCAGAGGAGACCAGGCGAAAGGTGGTGTAAGCATCTCCCGATCGACGGCTGCTGATTTTTGTTTGTCGAATATACATGGCAGGATGATAACCATGCTTTCAGCAAAAAATCAACAGCTAAATATATAATTATGGCACTACATTACACTTCCTAACAATGAGAACATTGTTTTATCATCATTTTAAAGCCATCAGTGGAGTGAAAAAAGCTAAACATAACACTTAAGTGTAGTTTTGCTGACAAACATGGGTTAAAATGCAATAAAATCCATAATTATTGGTCTTTTATGATGGTTTTTAATGAGGTTGATCGTTACGATGATCGGGAACTCAGGTTGTAAGCTAAATATCTGCAAGGGAAGGTTCCGAAAGAAACCTCTTCGCCGAACATTTTCATGAAAAAAAGATGCAGAAGTATTGGGGAGAGAGCAGGAACGCCCGATCGACATGAAAAGGCATCAGGACCCAAGGCTGGCCGAGATGGTCACGTTGGCTCAAGCTCTGAATAAATATTCTGCAACTATTGAAACTCCCGGCACATATTTTAATGAGCCAACAACCATAGATCGAAAAAGAGGTTGTGGCGCGTGATCAGCGGCACTTATAGAATGTCTCGGCAGTGATATGTCTCTTGCAGCGGTTACTCCCCGTCCAAAGCCTGCAGAAGGTACCGTCATTCCACTCAAGGCTAAGTGTTTCCTGATGTTTTCCATCGCATAAGCAATGGGTAGCTCAAGGTTTCTTCACTGATTGGGATTCTTATCAAAAAACACATAACGATTACGACCATTTTTCTTGGCGCTGTACAAAGCATTGTCAGCCATCGCCACGACCTGCTCAGAAGTAACCAGATCTTCACCCGAGGATATTGTAACCACGCCAAGACTTATCGTAACGTGATTGGCGGTTTCAGATGCAGCATGTGGAATAGTCAGTCCTTCAACTGCTTGCTTCATTCTTTCCGCAAGAGTTATAGCCCCATTTTTGTCCGTTTCTGGAAGCATCACAACAAATTCTTCTCCCCCATATCGAGCGATCACGTCCGGAACACGACTGATGACAGTTTTCAGCGCCGATCCAATCACTTTCAGACAATTATCCCCGGCCAAATGGCCATAAAAATCATTGAATTGTTTGAAGTGATCAATATCCAGCATGATAAGTGACAAAAAAGCCCCGGAACGCTTTATTCTGATGAATTCGGCACTGATGGCATCATCAAAATATCGACGATTTGCAAGGCCCGTCAGGCTGTCTGTTACTGCATTAAGCTGAGCCGTATCTCTCTCGACCTCAAGTTGCTGAACCAATTTTTGGATCTGCCGTTCAGCAAGCTTGCGTTCGGTAATATCGCGGACGATAATTACCATTTTTGTTGGTTGTCCTTTAGCACCGACAATGAGCCCACTATTTACTTCTATTTCAAAGAGATCTCCATTCTTCCGAATGCCACGATATTCATTCGGCCCGGAATATACACCCTCATCGAACATGCGTCTGATGTTTGACAGAGCTCGTTCGTGATCCTCGGGGACAATAAAATCCATAACCGATAAACCTACTCCCTCCTCTGGATCATTGAAGCTGAACATTTTGCAAGCAGCGGGAGAAACCATAAGAATACGTCCTTCCAGGTCTGTGATAGTGATATCGTCAGGTGAGGCATTCAGAATAGAACGATAGGTCGACTCACTTTCCAACAACACCTCTTCAGTCTGCTTGTGCTTGGCAATTTCGCTCGTAAGTTTTTCATTTATTTGTTGTAATTTATCCTTTGCCTCTGAAAGCTGAACAGTGCGTTCGGAGACCATCTTTTCCAAGAACTGATTCCGATCAACAAGATCCTGCATCGGATAGACCTCCCCCTCACGAACCAGGTGATAGGGAATAGATATGCTACTGTGCGTTATTTTCCAACCTTCTGATTCCAGGCGGAATATTAATACCAGGCGTGCCGTCTCTCTTGACAGAATTTGGTCTTCGATTGGTAGGTTGATAGTGAAAAATCCGGTTGTAACGGCAATCGTATCTGCCAATGACTGAATCGTAAAGTCTTTAAGTTCAATACGTATAGAATCTTTTATCTGGGCGAAGTCCTGGCGGGTAATCGCAATCCATTCCTCTCTATTTTTAACCAGAAAATCCCCCCCTCCAGTAAAACCTGAGAAATCCTCGCTGAAATATGCAGTGAGCAGATCATCGCGTGTTGAATACATCCGTATGTAATCGTCAAACAGTTGTCGGATTATCTGATGATCGTTTTTTTCCATTGAGATGACCTTTATTTTCTTCAGTACAAATTGGGAGTTTCTGCTAAAAAAACTCATTTACGCTCTCTATCCATTAGACACATACTGCTATGTAGTATGTCCACATTTTCGCTTACTTAAGGTATGTCGTCAAGAGTGGAAATAAATTATTTGGGAATTCTAAATTATACAGATGAGTTGGCGATGTTAAAAACATTAGAAACAATCGGAATTTGTTCATGGAAATCCAGGAGATGGATAAATTTCAATTAATATTAGCAATTTAATCTGGAGCTGTTACCCATGGTGAATCTTGGTTGTTGAGCTATCGCCAAAACACCTTTTCGTTTGTAACCATCCTCAAAATCAAAGCACCGAAGAGTTAAGTCGGCTGCCAGATCATCGGCCTTCGGTATTGTATTACATAAATGCTACTGTCTCAGTAAAAAGTTCATCTGTCATAAGGGCATGGATAGAGGGATGCCACCTTTGGCATAGTCGCCGAAGGTTTGAATGATCGGGACCACATCGAAAATTCCCAATCTTTTGGAAAGAGTAATCCGGAAAAACTTCTTAAGGAGCAATGTTCCGCACCGGCGGAGTTTTTTGAAGGAGTTGCTATTGCAGCAAAAATATCTTTGGACAATTTTCGAGATGCTGAAGATCTATTGTCGATACGGCATTGGAAACTATACGCCGTCCTACAAAAGGCTGCCAAACTGAAAAACCATCCTGTCGACTATAGTCCTGAATATTGTTTTGCCCTATCCTTTACACGAAGGGTGTATCGAGGGATGTATTGATATGTTCGAACTATTTTAATATTTATATCGTATTGTTATTTAATGTCATATAGTGTTGGTTTCGTTCGACCTCGGCCAAGAAGCTGTAATTCCCCGATGTGATGGGGATTTACAGCTTTGTTGTTTATGGTGTTTTGCAAGGTAATACCTATAAGGATTGCTCTTCATCAAGATGTCCTTATATGCCGTGACAAATGATATGAAGCCAACTTAACATCTTCCTCAGACAATTTGACAGTCTACCTATCTAAAAAACTTCCTGAACGCTTTCGGTTCCAATACCCACTGCTTTCCTTTAGTGTTTCCGTTTCCGTTTACAAACCATCCAGGAAATAGAACAACAGGAAAAGGCTCGTAGTTCTTGCCAGTTGACTCGTAACCCAACTGCATTGCTAAGATTATGACCACAGAGTAATGCCAAAGAACCTTGTCGTACAAAAGATCTTCAATTGCCTCATCTCCAGACTGAGCAACATAGCGGAGAGGTTTGTCTTTGAGAGGTGATTTGGTTTTGGATTTCATTGGTAGTCCTACGTCGTGGTGTTTGTTGCTGAATCACGGTAAGTTACAAGCATTTTTCATCGAACATCCCATTCTACTGTAGTAGAGTTAAAAGGAACCCGTACTTTGAAGTCTATCTAAACGCTTTATTATGACAAATTATATTTACCGACGGTGCTTTCATGTTTCCAAAACACTTTCGGTGCATCAGTACTGTCGGTATTTTTATTTAAACATAATGTGCGCCTGTGAATACTTGCTGCAACTCAGTTTTACTGAAAGAGATGAGAATAACACAAAAAAAATTTGGACCAGCTATTTGTAACTAGTTATAGAGACTTGGAACAAGACTGATTGAAAACCCGCAGACCATTGAAGGTTTCCGACAAAGTCTCTGTAAATAATGTCATCCTTCTGTGAAACACGCTCAAATGAGTCTTACAGAGAAATAACAACCCCCTTCTTAGGCAACAAATAATTTGGCACAAAAGTATTATGGCCCGTAGAGAAAACAGTATTTTTGAGGACATTGCTGATGTAACGTCAAAATTCCCCTGGTGGGCAGGTGTCTCTTTAGCCTTGATCTCCTTCTTGTTTTTACATTCGTATGCAGGAAAAGAGCTTCCGCCTGTTACAGCAGCAGGGATAGATGGGATCTTTAAGAGTGTACTCCCCGGTTTGCTTCACGCTCTTGCGTTCTTTGGTCAGCTTGTACTCCCAGTAGCATTTTTGTTGGGAGCAATGGCTTCTGTAATTCTGAATCTTAAAAGAACAAAGTTATATGACAAAACATCCCACAGCGTTTCTCAGAATCCTTTAGGTAAAATGTCCTGGCAGGATTTTGAATTTTTGGTAGGAGAATATTTCCGGCGTCGGCAGTTTAGCGTGGAAGAAACCAAATCTGGTGCAGATGGGGGTGTTGATCTGATCGCAACGAAAGGGATGGAAAAATACCTTATTCAATGCAAGAATTGGAAAACACGCAAGGTCGAGGTGAAAGTTATCCGGGAGCTGCTGGGAGCTGTGGTTGGAGTCGGCGCAACAGGTGGATTCGTAGTTACTTCGGGTGGTTTCACTAAAGAAGCAATAGACTTTGCAAAGGCCAACAATGTTTTGACATTGGACGGCAAGGAATTGCTTAACAGTATGAGATCATATGCGATATTTGAAAGCCAACCGGAGAAGAAAAAAGCCGGAAAGCTGCAAAAAGCCGCATGTGCTGTCGTAGGTCTGTTGTTTGTTGCTGTTTGCTATTTTTTGTTGTACCCCGCTTCAAGTACGTCCTTCTATTCAATTTTGCCATCCCAGATAAGGGGTTTTCTCCCTAACGGTCAGGAGTATCGCGACGCAAAAAATACTCAAAGTAGCATGCCAGTTAAGCAGGCGGAACTCAAAGACCCAAAGTCAGATCAGAAAGGAGACGAGCAAAAATTTCTTTATGAAATAGAACTCTTTTCAGGGGGTTGGATTTACACAGATAACCTAACGATCACAGATGAGGAAATCACATACATAAGTGGCAAGGGTCTTATTGTTTCTCTCAATAGAGACGAAGTGAAAACCATGAGAAAAAAAGCAGATAAACAGTTGTAAAGATATGATTGGAAAGATATTTACTTTGGAAGGACCTCGATCAAGGTCTTAGAAATGATGCCATCTATCTGTATAACTTTTAATTTGTGGTGTTATACAGATCTGCAGATTTACTGGTCAGGCCCGGAAACTACAGAGAGGAGAGCACGATGAGCAACGAACAGGTCGCACCTGAGACGAAAGGTGTTTCGGTCAAGCTACTTGCAACGGTTGACCTTGGCCCTGAGATCGAGGGCATGGAAGGGCGCCAACTTCGAATGCGTATGGTGACCATCGAGCCTGGAGGCGTTTTCGGCCCGATTCACAACCATAAAGACAGACCAGGCACCGTCTACATACTGCAAGGAACGATCACTGACCATCGAAATGAAGTCGCTACGGACTATGGACCGGGAGTGGGCTGGCCCGAGGATAGGAACACCACACACTGGCTTGAGAACAGAGGAACGATTCCGGCGGTGGAGATCTCGGTCGATATAGTCAGGCAAGAGTGAGCACAGGCCCAACATCTATATTCGATTTTGACAGCAGTCGGAGTCCATATACCTCATATATATTGTTACCTTGAAAAAATTGGTTTTGGAGTACTTTAGCACTTCGGGCTGTCAGCCGAATTTGAAATTATTCTCATTTCTCCTTAGAAACAGGAGGGCTAATGTGTGGAACACTTGACCAATATTTGATGTCATTTGCCAAGATCAGGGTTGATAGAACCAGAGGTTCCTGGACAGATCTTACCAACCGCGCATCTCCATACAAGCCGTTTCTTCTGCTGACTATACTTGATCACATTGCTTCCGGGCAGATAACGAAAAATTTCATTGAGCCATCGTTTGAACTCACTGAAACTTTTCAAGGGTATATCGCTCTGCTCCCCAATAATGATCGAAAGGCCAGCATGTCCTATCCTTTTTATTATCTTGAAAGCTCAGCTTTTTGGGAGCTGATACCGCGGTTTGGCGAGGAGCATCGAAAAGGGCGTTCAATCAGTTCTATGAAGCGGCTGCGGGAGTTGTATCATGGCGCGCGCTTCAATAAAGATCTGTTCATGCTGCTGCAGATGGAACATGCACGGGAGAAACTTCGCGCCGTCCTTGTTCAAACCTACTTTGCTCCTGCGATCCAGCCGACAATATGGCAACAATCGATGATCAATTGTGGCTCCACAAAGTATGCCATTGGTCTTTTAGGCACTTCCGAAGTGGAGGCAAGCTATTCACTGCGTGCGAATGAAACAGAGTGTGCTGTAAAAGTGCGAGATCAAGGATTTAGAAAAGCGATTGTCAGGCTCTACGCCCACCGCTGCGCCTTATGTGGGATTAAGATGCTCACCTTGGAAGGACGCACAGTAGTAGATGCAGCACATATCATACCTTTTAGCGAGAACAGAAACGATCACCCGACAAACGGTATGGCGCTCTGTAAACTCTGTCATTGGTCGTTTGATGAAGGGCTGATGTCAGTTGATAAGCATTATGATGTGATGGTTTCACCGGCGGTGAAAAAAGACCCGAACCTGCCCGGACATATTTTGACACTTTTGGACAGGCCAATATTCCGGCCGACTGAAAGCCGGTTCTGGCCAGCGCAGGAAAGCTTTGACTGGCATAGGAAACAAAAATTTAGAAAGAGAGATTAAAAAATAAGAAGAACAAGTAAGGCAGGCCTTGAAGTGCCATTTTTGTCCGTTTGAAACGAAATAGCCGTCCAGATTGAAATTGTTGCCTGGAAAATATCGGGTGTCATGATGTTATCACAACTTCATACCCTTCAAATTTTCTGATGTTGATTACCTTTGCCGCATCAAACATGAGGTATTGCCCTTTAATGCCGGTCAGGACACCTGCAATGTATGGTGATTTGTCAGGGTTAAAGGATACTATTTTGCCAGGATATTGCAGCACAGGGTATCGGCCTGTAAAAATGGTGTCATTTAAACACAGATGTTTACGGAGTTCGCCCGTAATTGACGTTTGCGCAAGGTTAAAGGCATCTTGAAAATCAGCTGATTGCAAAACCTCATTTCGTAACATTTTCTGCCAATGAGTTCTGTCTGTGAAATTGTTTTTTAATTCTATTTCAATTGCTCCTGCCAGGTACCTGTTGGGGGTGTGGGCAATAGTGACAGCATATGAAGCCCCTTGGTCGATCCAGCGTGTGGGGATATTGTTATCTTTTGTCACCCCAACTTTTACTGCACTGCTTATTGCCAGATAAACAACATGCGGCTGGTTTTGATGATGTTGTTCCCATTCGATATCTCTTCCTTCGCCAAGATGTGCCCGGCACAGTTCTGGTCGGATAATGCAGGGTGCTGCCTCCGGAGCGTCTCTAAAACAAGGGAAGCAAAAGCCTTGAGCAAAACTTTTCTTCGTTTGTCTGCCGCAGCTTTTACAATAAATTTTCCCTGTAAATTCAATTTTGAAGTTTTTGCCAATGAAATCATTAAGAAGCACCAAGCCATCATCGGTATATAATTGGTACTGAATAGGATCCCCGTTGGACGCTCTTAATTTCTTTAAAATTGTTTTGATTACCATCAGATTTTCCAAAGATAAGTTTTAAAATAGTCAGTCTATTAATATCAACCCGTTGGGGCTGAAAAAGTCGCAGAAACTAACACTGAATTGC
>JBBRDD010000180.1:0-9870 GCA_038204235.1 Desulfobulbales bacterium | reverse complement strand
AAAACATGCCCGCCTACCGGCTGGTTAACAATAAAAAGCCCGGATCTTCTCTGACACACCTTTGGTCAACGCCAGCACCTTACGCGCCTGCTGCTCTGAAACAGTTCCGGTTCCACAACTTGGCGTAATCAATGTCTGCCGGTACACTACTTTTTCATCGATTCCGATAGCCTGTAATCGGCGAGATTGTTCAAACCACTTCTCGACCAGGGAGTCGACTTCTGCAATATCGATAAATTCCGGCGTCGTCGGCACGATGCCGGTGGCCAGGATCCCGCCACGGGCAAAAAAATTGGCCAGCTGATCGGAGTAGAGAATCAATTTGTCAAAATACGAATAGGCATCGTAACTGATGATATCAACGCCCGAATCAAACAAAACCGGCCATTCAGTGTTAGCACAGACATGCACTCCCGTCAGCCCGTTTTCCGCTCGAACAGCTGCGAACACCTCATGAAAACAGCTAATAATGTCTTCATTGGTTATGGTGATAAAGGCCGAGGAGCCAAGCCCAGCCAAGCCCGGTTCGTCAAAAAACATTATCGGTTGTCCGCCAATTTCAGCCATTTTTCTCGTCTGCCACCTTGCCTTCAGGGCCAGGTGCTTTACTGCGGCATCACGAAGCTCATCATTATAAAAAATAGCCCTCCCCGCCTGATCGACCAGTCCGGTACAAAAAGTGATCGGCCCGGTCGTCTGCCCTTTCATGCCAATAAGTTGTTCCTTTCGCTTTTCGGCTTCGGCCAGAAAAGTGTAAAACCCTCTGGCCACCTCCTGGGAGATTTGAAAACGTGACCCGTCGAGAGATTCCTGTCCTTCGGAAACCAGCAGAAATTCCTCATAAAAAGCGAGCAACTCTGCGGCAAAGCTCTCGCTCTCCGTATCAATGTATGTTTTTCCGTTTGCCGTGCTGAGCCCGGGCAGGCCGGGGGCAAACTGGAGGATCATCCCCTCCTCCTTATACACCGGCAACTGGGGCCACAAGGGAATCTGGGGAGTAAAATCGAAAATTAATGTAGTTGCTTCACTGTGGTTTTTCAGTGGGAGACTGCCAATAAGAAGCGGCAGGCAGTTCGGCATAAATTGTGACATGTTCAGAATCCTTCAGGAAAACTGTTAAAATTGAGGTGAATACAATGCAGAGAATCAATAATGCCGAAACAGGAAATGTCACCCTTGAAAACGGCTCGAGATTCTTAGTGACTTAGAAACAAAATTCTTGTGTGTTTTACAAGAAAATTATCTCGTGAATGAGATTATACCCGTCGAGCGAGTATTAAAAAAAACCCCGCAATGCTTTTGGGCGTGGTTCGATCTCCACTGAGGCCGCAAGTTACGTTACTTGCTCATAAGGTATTGCACCCCTTTCTCCAAACCATCCAGGGACAGTTCAAACATAGGAATAATGGACTGAATAACTTTGATGCTCTGGGTGTACGGCCAGTGATTACTGGGAATTGGATTAAGCCAGATGGTTCGCGGAAAACATCCGGCAAGAAATTTAAGCTGTTCGAGAGACGGCCGGCCGCTTCGTTCAAAAGCATAGATTGAGCCATCGGTGGACATTAATTCATAAGGAGCCATGCTTGCATCGCCAACTATGATCATCCGGGTATCCGGATCCAGTTTGGTAAAATCCTGGATCTGGACAGCTCGCTGGTATCTGGCGGGATCCTCCCATAACAGATCATAAATTGTGTTATGGAAAAAATATGTTTTGAGATCCTTAAACTGCGACTTTGCATAGCTGAACAGGGTCTGGACAAGATCGACATGGGGTTCCATCGACCAACCGCCATTGTCGATAGCCAGGATAATCTTTAAACGGTCGACGATACCTCGCTCAAAAATCAGCTCAATTTCGCCACCGTTGCGCATCGTCTGATAAATTGTTGCATCAATATTGAGTTGGTCTTTGGCACCTTGGGGAACAAGATTGCGCAGCCTTTTGAGCGCCTCTCCTATGGAACTTTTGGTCAGTACGCCGTGAACCGAGTACTCTCTATACCGCCGCTCGTTGGCAACTTTAATCGCCGATTTATTTCTTGAGCCGCCGCCCACACGCAAGCCACCGGGATGAACTCCTGAATGACCAACAGGTGACGTTCCTCCAGTACCGATCCATTTTGATCCGCCATCGTGCCGCCCCTCCTGATCCTGTAAACGCTTTTTGAAATATTCCAGCAGTTCCTCAGGCGTCATCTGGCTGAGTTTTTTTTCATCAACTCCCAAAGCGGCGGCAAGAGATTTCGGATCCTTAAGCCATTCATCCAGCATACTTCCGGCAAGCAGATCAAGAGCCGCGTCATCCACATCGGGCAACTCTGCCCCTGCAAAAATATGAGCAAAAACCTGATCATAGAGATCAAAAAACTTCTCACTTTTGACGAGAATCGTTCTGGCGGCGGTATACAGGTCGTCTATGGAGTTAACCAGTCCGCCAGCCATAGCCCGGTGCAGGGTGAGATAAGAGGTAGGACTCACCGGTATGCCGACTTCTTTCAACTTATAAAAAAAATCTATAAACATGACACACCTTCCGCATCAGAAAATACGTTTTTTAAGCAGGCTGCCGAAGGATCGTTGATAATCACCACTTTTCTTGAAAAGAACCCCGAGGTAGGGGACTTCCTTTTTCAATCGTTCCCCATCATGGAAATCGGGATCAGCTGCCAACGCCCTTATCCAGTTAATCAGCTCACGAGTCGCCGGTTTTTTCTCAACACCTTCGATATTTCGCAAATTATAAAAGGTATGTATCGCGTTCTCAGCCAGTTTCTGGTCAATTTCGGGAAAATGAACACCTATTATATTGCGCATCATCTTCGGATCTGGAAAAGCGATATGATGAAAATTACAGCGCCCGAGGAAGGGATCGGAAAGATCCTTTTTGGCATTGGAGGTGATAATAATCACCGGCCTCTGTTTGGCCCGTATCGTCTCATCTGTTTCAATGATATCAAATTGCATCTGATCAAGGACATCGAGCATATCATCCTGAAACTCCGTCTCGGCCTTGTCTATCTCATCGATCAACAGGACACAGCGAATGTTCGAGGTAAATGCCTGGCCGATCTTGCCCATTTTAATATATTCATTAATATTGCTGACATTTCTGCTGGAATCACCGAAGCGGCTATCGTTCAGACGGGTCAAGGTATCGTATTGATAAAGGGCCTCGACCAGTTTCATGCTCGATTTCACGTTTAAAATAATAAGCTGCATCCGCAGGGTTTCAGCGATAGCATGAGCAAGCATGGTTTTGCCGGTGCCGGGTTCTCCCTTCAGCAACAGGGGCATTTCCAACACCATGGATATGTTCACAATTTTAGCCAGCTCCTGATCCAGAACGTATCTTGCAGAACCAGTAAAAGGATTTTTGTTCATGTCAATCCTCAACGTTTAAATTATATAATCAATCTGTCATGTATACAGTTGGCCACAACGAAAGGAGAGGTTCCTTCCATTTAAATCATCATTTAATGTGCAGCTAGAGGTACCACTTACATGCATTAAATTCGACATCCTTCTTGCTGTTCAAATATATTCGTTTTTACCTAAAATATTACTGATATGCAAAGTATAACTACTATTCCCGGTTACCTCTAACGAACGAACCTGCTCTGTATCACTTAAAGAATAAAGGACATAGGCGTTAAGCAGCTATTTATTTTTGTGATTTCACTAAAAATAGCGAACTGCTGCCGATGTTCAGACTATTCCATAGGCATTGACTTTTGATTTTCCTATTTGTAGATTCGACTGGTGCTAGAATTTTGCAAGTGGGTACTAAAAAGTAAACGACAGGTTCAGTGACGCTGATCGTTTAACTATCGAATTTCACTTGACTGATCGGAGAGCAAAAACAAAATGCAATATCACAGTTCAGCAAATAGGGCCTCGGCTTCTCTGAGTGCACACTTTTTACTGACAATTGCATTCATCCTCTTTTACCGGATTTCTTCCCTAGCCCTCTTTTTCATTTCCTCTTCTCTGCAAAAGTTCTTTTTCAAAAAAATAATAGCTTTTAGACGAAATGCTGCGATCGTAGTCAATTCTTTAAAGACACGCAACATTTCGGTCTATAGAACTCTCATCGCTGATATATTGTTAATTGGTAAGAATTGGTTTGCTAGCTCTTCTGTCCTTGCCGTTCTTCCGACAGGGTAGAAATTATATATGCAGACCTTTTTTGAGAGCTTCTTGAATGAGTACATACTTACAATAAAGCTTTTTTGCGACGACAACCATAACCTACTAAATCTGCCAGACAACACACGCCAAACAAGGAGGACTATTGTAAACATACTGGCAAAAATCATTCTAAAACCACAGTCGAATAGTGCCAGCGAGGGGTTTTGCCGTCTCGCCGACAATGCGTAACTGGATAGGAAAAAAGGAATAAGTCAATGTCAGAAAGCACCATCAAAATCAAAGGAAAAAAGCAAAGCTCCTTTCTAGACAAGGTCAAGGAGATCATCCCGGACGGTGGAAATCTGAATCTCTGCCTCACATGCGGAGCCTGCGCTTCAGGCTGCCCTGCAACAGGGCTGGCGGATATGGATCCACGAAAATTCCTGCGCATGTGCGCTATGGGAATGGATAAGGAGGTGACCACTCATCCATGGGTATGGATGTGCACAATGTGTCAGCGCTGCATCTATGTCTGTCCAATGAAAATAGATATTCCTCAACTCGTCTTTAATGCTCGCGCGGAATGGCCTCGTGAAGAACGGCCGTCAGGTATCATGAAATCCTGTGATATGGCACTCAGAAACGAATCCAACAGCGCCATGGGTACAGCACCCGATGACTTTATCTTCGTAGTTGAAGATGTACTCGCTGAATACAAGGAATCCCAACCAGAATTCAAGGACATGGAAGCCCCCATTGATAAGGAAGGGGCCTTTTTCTTCGTCAATCAGAATTCACGGGAACCGGTCACCGAGCCTGATGAAATGGTTCCGCTCTGGAAAATACTTCATCTTGCCGGGGTTGACTGGACATATGGCAGCAAAGGATGGGCCGCCGAAAATTACTGCTTGTTTCTCGCAGACAATAAATGCTGGGAAAGGGTAACGAGGGTGTCGGCCAATCAAGCCGATGCATTAGGGTGCAAGGTCTTTCTCAATACGGAGTGAGGACACATAACATTCTCAGTCCGGGCCGGACTGAAAAAATTCAATATTGATCATAAATTCGAAGTAGCATCCATCTATACCTATTATGCAAAATGGATCCGGGAAGGACGACTGAAAGTCAGTTCCGCCTGGAACAAAGACCGAAAAGTCAAGTTTACGATTCAGGATCCCTGCCAGATTGTCCGTAAAGGCGAAGGTGACGTTATCGCTGATGACCTGCGATACGTCATCAAATCGGTGGTTGGAGAAGAAAATGTCATCGAAATGACCCCGAACAAATCAAACAACTATTGTTGTGGCGGTGGCGGTGGTTTCCTGCAATCAGGTTTCACTGAAGAACGCCGCGCTTACGGCAAAATTAAATACGACCAAATTATAGAAACCGGCGCAGATTATTGCATTACCGGTTGCCACAACTGCCATGCTCAGGTACACGATCTCGGTCATCACCATGGTGCCAGCTACGGTACCGTGCATATCTGGACGCTGATCTGCCTGTCTCTTGGAATTCTTGGTCCCAATGAACGAGCGTATCTTGGAGACGACTTGAAAGATGTAGACGTTTTTCACCCGGAGAGTTCCCTGTATTAAAGAAGTGCTACGGGACGAGGGACTAAAATAAAATGGTTTGCTCTGATTAGGAGGGTAAGAAGCCTATGAGTTTTCAAAAACGATTAGCGGCAAAGGAATTCGCTGTATTAGCCGAAATGCACACCCCGAAAGGAATTAATATATCCAGATTGGTCAACGATGCCCGCCGTCTGAAAGGCAGAGTCGATGCAGTTGTTGTACCCGACATGGATAACGGAATCATGCGGATGAGTGCACTGGCGGGTGGTGCTTTACTCCAGCAGCAAGGTGTTGAAACAATCATGCACATGTACTGCCGGGATCGGAACAGGATGGCCCTGCAGGGCGATGCTCTGGCTGCCCATGTTCTTGGAATCCAGAATATCGTGGTAGCCGACAGCACGGATATGAACGAAAGCGATCACAGTGATGCCAGCCCCGTCAACGATCTGGATGAAATTCAGCTCATCGAAGCTCTTATGAGCCTACAGACCGGGAAAGATATGAGCGGCTTCGATCTCGATGGCGCTCCCGATTATACCATTGGCTGCACCTTGACCCCATTTACCGACGACAAGGGCAGAGATGCGGCCCTGCTGGTTGCCGAGAAACGGGTGAAAGCCGGAGCGAGTTATATAATTATTCCGCCGATCTACGATGTACATGGCAGCGCAAACCTTCTTGCGAGGGTCAACGAACTTGGCGTACCGGTTATTGCAACGGTATTTCTGCTGAAATCATTGGCAATTGCTCAGTATATAACCAACAGTGACCCAGGTGCAAAGATAAGTGACGATGTTATACGTCGTATTCGCAAGTCTCCCAACCGGGAACAGGAAGGAATTAAAATTGCCGGAGAAACCATCCTGGCATTAAAAGACAATACCCAAGGCGTTTTAATACAGACACTGGGATGGGAACATAAATTGCCCGAAATCCTTGATGTTGCCAGAATTTGATTCTTGAAACGACGATTTTCAAAACACCATAGCAATTTATCCAAGGATTGACCGAATAATTCGTTTAACCCTGCTCAACCTGTGACAAGAAAAGGTAACAATGCAGAATTCAAATACAATCGAAACCCAAAATAACAAAGTACTCGTTGTCGGTGGTGGTCTCGGTGGGATACGAACGGCTCTGGATTTAGCTGAAGCAGATAAAGATGTCGTTCTTGTCGATAAGGATTTCACTGTCGGTGGTCTGATGACCCAGTTGGATAGAACCTTTCCAACCAATAACTGTGATCTCTGCACCATCGCCCCCCACCTTTCCGAGAGCAACCGCCAGGAACATATCGAACTCATGACTATGACGAGTGTCGACAATGTTACCGGTGAAAAAGGCAACTTTTCAGTTTCTCTCATAACAAAACCCAGATTCATCAACCTTGAGAAATGTACCGCCTGCGGTGAATGTTTAAAACAGTTCCCCGAATGCGTGCGATTCAACCCCGGTCTTGACCACCGGGCGCCAACCTGTATGCGCTATCCCCAGGCAACACCTCAGGCATTTTCCATTGACCTCGCGAAATGCACGGATGTGCAGGCGCTGGTCAACGTTTGCCCGGCAGGGGCAATAAACCCGGACGATATGCCAATCAAGCGGGAACTCAAATGTGCCTCTATTGTTTTATCACCAGGGGCGGCTCTCTTTGATCCCAGTGGACTTGATTATCTTGGCTATGCCAAGTTTCCCGATGTCGTCACCAGTCTGGAATACGAAAGAATTCTTTCTGCCTCCGGACCAACTGCCGGCAAGCTCGTCTGCCCGTCAAACGGCAAACAGCCTAAAAAAATCGCCTGGATTCAGTGTATTGGTTCCAGAGGGCTGCAAAAAGGTGCTGGGGCATACTGTTCCAACGCCTGTTGTATGTTTGCTTTAAAAGAAGCGATCATTACCAAGGAACGATTCCAGGAAGATATCGAAACAACCATCTTCTATATGGATATGCGGACCTTCGGCAAGGATTACGAGCTGTATCTCAATCGGGCCAAAGATGAGTATGGCGTGCGTTTCTTACGCAGCCGGCCCCACTCCATTCTGCACCACGAAAGTGATGAGAATCTGACGCTCACCTATACCCAGGATGACAGTACCAAACAGTTCGAAGAAAAATTCGACATGGTCGTCCTCTCTACCGGTTTTAAAACCTCTGACGATACACGGGCACTTGCAACCAAAATAGGCATTGAGCTCAATGATGACTTCTTCCCGGTAACCGATGGCTTCAATCCCGTCGCCACAACCAAACCGGGTATATATGTCGCCGGAACATTCCAGGGCCCGAAAGACATTCCGGACACCATGGTTCAGGCTAGCGCCGCGGCCTGTATGGCCGGTGCCGATCTGCCCTTCTTTGCCAAAAAGAAAATAGAAGAGGAGGAGGCAGAACGGGGAAGAGACATCAGCCTTGAAGAGCCAAAAGTTGGTGTTTTCATCTGCGACTGTGGGGAGAATATCGGCGGGGTTATCGATGTCGATGTTCTTGTTGAGGCTGCCGCCAAACTGCCTTATGTCGCCGTGGCCAAAGCAGAGGGCCATGGCTGCAGCCGGATATCCATGCAGAATATCCAGCAGACCATAGAAGAGGAACAACTCAACCGGGTAGTTATCGGCGGCTGTTCTCCGCGGACCCATTTGACGAAATTTCAAGACCTGCTCGGCAAAGCCGGGCTTAATAAATACCTGGTGGAAATCGCCAATATCAGGGATCAGGCCACCTGGGTTCATGCTGGGCTGCCAGATGAGGCGACGACCAAGGCCAAAGAGCTGATCAAAATGGCTGTAGGCAGTGCGGTCAAAGCGCAACCCCTGGCTGATCAGAGCCTGCCGATGAATAAAAATGTCCTGGTGGTCGGTGGTGGCGTTACCGGAATGACCGCTGCCCTGCGCCTCGCCGATCAAGGGTTTCAGATTTATCTGGCAGAAAGAAGTGACAAACTCGGCGGTCTGGCCAATAAACTCATCAAGACTTTGGAAGGTGATGATGTCCAGGCCTTTGTTGCCGATCTGATAGCTAAAGTCCAGAACAACCCGAAAATCCAGATTTTTACCCGGGCATTAATTGTTGACCATAGCGGTATGCCGGGCATGTTCAAAACCGGTATGCAGAGTGGACCGCAGATGTTCTACCGACAAATTGATCACGGTGTGACCATTCTGGCAACGGGGGCACTGTCGAATCGCCCATCGCAATACCTGCTCGACCAATCCCCGGCAGTCAGAACGCAACTGGAAACCCAGAGATTTGTTTATGACAATCCGGATGCAGTAAAAAAATGGGAAAATGTGGTAATGATCCAATGCGTTGGATCCCGAACACCAGAAAACCCGAATTGTTCCCGCATCTGTTGCCAGAACGCTATCAAAAATGCCCTGGCAATTCTTGAAATCAATCCCGAGGCTCGGGTCTTTGTCCTCTACAGGGATATGCGAACCTATGGTTTCCAGGAAGAGTACTACCAGAAGGCGAGAAGCAAAGGAGTCCTCTTCGTCCGTTACGACGTGGCCAACCCGCCGAAAGTCGAAGCGGCTGGCGATCTGGTCGACGTCACTTTCCATGATGCAATTCTCGGCATGGAAATAACGGTTACCGCTGATAACCTCAGCCTCAGTACAGGGATGATCGCCGATAACGATGCCACCGAAGAACTGGCGATGGTCTTCAAGCTGCCCCGGACTGTCGACGGGTATTTCCTGGAAGACCACGTTAAGCTGCGACCGGTCGATATGTCAGTTCCCGGCTTCTTTGTCGCCGGCACCGCACATTCTCCAAAACTCATCAGAGAAAGCATCACCCAGGCCAATGCAGTGGCAGCCAGGGCCCAGACAATGCTGGCGAGAGATATTATCAATCTGGGAGCTGCATCGGCGAAGGTTGACGGCAATTTATGCGCCGCCTGTCTGATCTGCGTCAGAGCATGTCCGTTTGATGTTCCCTTCATCAATGCCGATGGATATTCCGAAATTGATCCGGCCAAGTGCCACGGCTGTGGTATATGTGTCTCGGAATGTCCGGCCAAAGCCATTCAACTGATGCAATTTGAAGACGACAGAATTCTTGCAAAGGTAGAACAACTTTTTGAAAGGATAAATGCATAATGGAAAATTTTGAACCGGTAATAGTAGCTTTCTGCTGCCACTACTGTGCCTATAC
>JBBRDD010000179.1:0-9907 GCA_038204235.1 Desulfobulbales bacterium | reverse complement strand
GCCCCCGACGCTTAAACCAGGTGGACAGTCCCCCTAATCGATGATGATGCTCGAGAATCAGGACCTTATGACCGCAATAGGCCAGGCGATTGGCCGTGGTGAGTCCGCCAAGGCCGGAACCGATAACAATGACATCGTAGGTATCGTCTAATTGGGAAAATGAAACAGGCATAAAATAGCGAGATGGTGGAAGAGAATAATTTGATAGTTAGTAACTTAGAAATAATTTATCCCGCAAAGCTTTTTGGCGGGGTTATCTATTAAGCATCAGATGATTGCGTACAAAACGACATGGAAACCGGTAAGGCTTCCTCTACACTCCACCGAAAAAGTTATCGGGGTGGTTCTACACGGAGGAAATAATTTTTCGACACCATCATAAGTCGGGCAGTATATGCCGATTGACGATTGATACACCACTGAGCATAGAACCAATTATGCCAAGAAAGCCCTGGTCGGTACCAGCAAGGAATAGATTGGCAAAGCCGATATTGCCGTCTTTGGTCTTGGTTGGGTTGCCATAGATTGCTCCCTCAATCTTCGAAGTGTAACGCTCTATGGTAACAGGAGTAAACGAGTTTTCATAGACAATATTTGGCGTAAAGTTGCCGATTATGTTTTCGATACGCTGGCCGGAATGGTGGGCTGCGATTTTTTTTTGTTTTTTATAGAGGGCCGGGTCTTTGGCTAGAGCTTTCCACCGGGCATAATCAGCTAAATGGGTAGAGCGAATTTCTCGTCTGTCCTTTGCCTTTAGCCCTTGGAAATTACCAGGGAAACAGATGACACCACTTGAAAAGTCGATAAAATCCTGGGGTATTTTATACGAAAAACGATCCGCATCATTATAGAAAATTATCGTTTTATCCTTGGCAAGTTGTGAAGCAGACTGCTCAGGAATTTGATAGATGGTCTCAAAGAAACCGAGCCGCGGACGATGGTCGGCAGGTCTGTCTTCAAGGTCCGATTTTTTTGCGAGCAGATTCATTGTCTCGTCGTGACCTATTGTGGAGAGGATATGGTCACAGTCGATACGCTCTCCGGAAGATAGGATTACGCCAATTGCTTTCTTGTTTTGGTGGATAATTTTGTCTACGCCGCAGCTAGTTCTCAGGCTTCCGCCAAGGAGCAGGTAGTGGTCAACCAAGAGATCGAGAAACTCCTTGATGGTACCTTTGGGACGAAACATCCCTTCCTGATAAATCGCCTGAAACATAATGGCGAACTGCGAGAGATCCATATCATCCTGCACGCTTGAACCATAATACATCAGTGGGCAGAGTATCATTTCCACAAGGAGTGGGTCCTGCAGCATATCAAAAAGAAATTTCTTTGCTGAATGAAAAGGAGTGTCAGCAAACGGGTCGAAGTCATTAAGGAACGCCAGCAACTTTTGAAATGTATCAATGGCCAGGGGGAAATGAGAGTTGATTTCTGATTGGAAGAGATCAAAATCATTGGAAAACTTCAATGAAGTTCGGTTCCGGAATACGACCTCGCTCTGAAACTGCTGGCAAAAGGTGAAATTTTTTCTCGATAATTTTAATTGACGCAGCAACCTGTTTAAAGGTGCTTTCTTATCTGCTGGATCGGCGTAGTTGGTGATGGCATGAAGACCAGTCTCGTAAAGAATACCGTTTCGATAAAAATAGGAGTTGAGACCGCCAAGTCGAACATGTTTTTCCAGGAGAAGGACATCGGGATTGAATCTTGCTACTCGGATGGCGGCAGCCAGACCTGAAAGACCACCACCAATAACCAGAAGGGGAACTCTCACAGCATTATGCGTCTTTTAGAAGCGGTTCCAGATAGGTGGCACAACTGTTCAGGCTGGCGAGCTGGGGATAATCTTCTTCGGGGATCTGTAGTTTATGTCTTTTCCTGAGCTCCATGACTATATCGAGAAAATCCATGGAGTCGAGGTCCAGCTGGTCGCGTAATGGTTGATCTGCATCCAGACTGGCGAAATCCGCCTCGTCATCTATATCTTCAATAATTTCCAGTATTAAATCTTTAATTTCATCACTTGTCATGTATTTCTCCAGCTTCGACGTGTGGGTAAAAACGGTTCAATTATTATGATTCCCTGAGAGGAATGAGAGTCTCTAATATATCAATGGCAAAACACTTCCTATAACATACCTGTGCTTTCTTGTTTATAATTATTTTCACAACACATGGAAAAAATCTGCCAAAATCAGTTCTCAGTATATTTTTTTACAATCACGGTGGAGTTGATGCCGACCATGCCGAAAGAGTTATTCAGTATGGTATCTATAGATTCGGCCTGAACCGCTTCGTTGATCACCAGGTTGTTGAGTGCACATTCCGGATCAAGATTCTCTATATTGATAGTCGGATGCACAATACCGTCATCGAACGCCGGCAGGTTGCCGGCCAACTCCAGGACGCCGGCAGCTCCCATGGCATGGCCAATGATGCTTTTGGTATTGTTTATGTAGGTGTTCGGGCAGTCGGTAAAAACTTCACGAATCGCTTTACACTCTTCAATGTCGCCCTGTTTGGTTCCCGTTGCGTGGCTGTTGATGATGCTGATATCTTCTGGCTTCAGGCCCGCTCTCTGCAAGGCAAGGCGCATGCATTCCGTTTGTCGTTTGCCATAGGGCAGGACAAAATCCCTGGCATCAGAGTTCATTGCATAGCCGACAATTTCACCATAAATATGAGCCTCTCTCGCCAGGGCCTGATCAAGATATTCCAGGGTGTACACACAGGCACCTTCGGAGATAACTATGCCGTTTCTGTTTATATCGAACGGCCTGGATGCAAGTCGGGGATCCTTCGCTTCCGCCAGGGCTCCCTGTGCTTTAAAACTGGCAAAGATGCCGAAGGAGCCAACTGATTCGGAGATACCGCCGGCTAGCGCCATATCGACTTCGCCTAGCCGCATCATTTGCACTGCCTGAATTAGCGAGGCATTGCCGGCTGCGCAGGCTGCCCCGATCACGTAGTGTGGCCCGGTGATACCGAGGTTCATGGTAATTTCACCGGCAGGATTGTTCAAAACCGTCCGCGGGTTATGATGATGCGTCCAGTAATCAGTATTGTGACCGTATTGGCTGATATTATAAACTTCATTTTCTGTCTCGACGGTACCGTGCTCGGTCAGACCGATATAAACCCCAATTTTGGCGGGGTCGTATCTGGTGATATCGAGATTGCCATTCTTTAATGCTTCGTTGGCACAGTATACCCCCAGGCAGCCGGCACGAGTGCCCTTTTTGTTTTCTTTCTTTTTTCGATACAGTGTTTCTGGAAAGGAACATACTCCGGCTGGAGCTTTACCAAAATATCTCAGCTCGATTTCCTGGATTTCACTGACACCGTTGATTAATTTTTCTCTGAATTGGTGAAGGTTATTGCCATTAGGCGCGGCAAGGCCAATTCCCGTGATAACTATTCTTCTATTTTGCATGGTAGATGATGTCTTCTGAGGAGTATAATTTGTATAGAGTCGGCTGATCACGATGACAACGGCCAAACCTTTGTCGCGATAAAAGGCCCAAACTCTAGAATAATTGGCCTGAAAATTCAACAACAATAGTAATTATGGTAATTCATAGAGCAATGCCAAACTGTCATGGTGTACCAGGGAGCACGCTCTGGACATATTTTTTATTTTGGGACGACGACAGAGAAGGTCAACAATGCCGCAATTTTCTTTCCTCGTCCATTATTATTGGTTACACTGGAAATTGAAGAATATTTATAATAAACTTTATGCTTATTCGAAAGTTTTCCGATCATCGACTCTTTTTTAATTGATTACATTTTCAAGATCCTCTCCATTATGAGTAATGTCTGATGAGAATTAAAGGTGCTCACCGCCCCGAAGTCCTGGAAAATATAAAACAGAACATCGCCGCTGCTGAAAAAGAGCGACGAGAGCTTCGGTTAACATACAATTTCAACGAATTTTTAAAAGGAAATAGCCAGGTCCTTAAAAATGACGAATTTTATGCTGAGCTTGAAATATATGTTCTTGGTCATCCTATTGAAAATAAAGAGAAATTAATTAAAATTCTCGTCCGACTCGGGGAAGGTGCTGTTGCCGAATCGATGGCCATCAGGGAGAGGGCGCTGGCGTTATTGTCGTCTGCTACCCAATTATATCTTGATCAGAATCAGGCAGAAATTATTTTTGTGCTGGTCGATGGAATATGTCAGTGGCTGAGATTCGAGACTCAATTTCTTCCCGGCTTGTCTGTTCTGAATAAGCGACTGGAGGATGTACTGGTCTGGTTTCTTAATAATTCATATTGGATGGAAGCAGAAGAGGTTTTTGTCCTTCTCTATCGGATTCAATGCGGCAGTTTGGAAAAAAGTAAGGCAATTCAAAGTCTTATCAGTAAAACCCTCCATAATCTAAAGAAAAAGGACATCGTTGAAAGATTGACTGAAGGATATCTCCTTGAAAATAAACAGCAGTATCTCTTTCAGAATATACTGAATTCGATTGGTCAGAAAGCAGCTATATATCTCCTCAATAGAGTCATTCACAGTCATAACCGGGCAGAGAGGATAGTTTTACTGAATCTTCTCCCGACATTTGGCAGTACGGTAATACCCATCCTCGAAGATTGTCTGAAAAAATCACCTCCCTGGGCCGTCGTACGAAACGTTATCTATATCGTTTCAGAAATTGGCAAGGACAAACATTACTGGCTCGTGGAGAAATATTTTGCTCATTCCGACGAGCGTGTTCAGCATGAAATGATCTGCTGTGTCCTGAAATTAGGCGGCCAGATGATGACTCCGAGGTTGCTTGAGGGGCTTGAGGTCGTCCAGGACCGGTTGAAAACCCATATTCTTCGCCTGCTTGTTGAACAGTCAGCAAGCGATGAAAGGGTAAAAGCTGCTCTGCTCGAATTTGCTGAACAGCGACGTAAAGATGTTTTCCCGGCGAGCCACGAACTTTTGTTTGCTGTTATCGCCGCCCTGAAGAAATTTCCGTGCAGAGAAAGCATTATCCAGCTCGAGAAAATGCAGGACGAATACACTTGTAAAGGGGGGGCGGAGCAGCTTTTACTGCATATCGGCGAAGCATTGAAGGTCCTTCAGCCGAAGATGCGGCATACCCTCCAGAATATAGATAATTTTCCTGATGATGTATCCTTTGATAACGATCAAGTCCAGCAGCAGCGTGCCTTCAAGAAGGTAAAAGAAACGGAGGATGAGATACAGACTCTTCTCCATGCCGGTGATGTACAACAGGCTGGTCGGCTGCTGTACACTCAAGCCGTCGCCGCAGCAAGAACCAAGGATTTTTCTGCGGCTGCCCTGTTGCAAGACAGACTTTTGGAAATCAACCCGATGGCGCTTGAAGAAGTAGTCCAGCTGGGAGAACTTATTGAAGAACAAAAGAATAGTTCTATTACCAGCCATCATCTGCAGATTTGGAGCGAGCTTTATGAAGAAATGACCACCGAGGAATTCAATGCCCTGTATTGTTCCCTGCACCAGGAAAATTATCACAAAAATGATATCATTGTGCAAATTGGGGAAACCGACACGAATCTGTATTTCCTCAACTCCGGATATATAAGTCTTAGTGCTGTTATTGGCGGGAAAGAGGTTTTTCTAAAAAGAATGCAGCCAAGTGATATCCTCGGTGCAGAGCAGTTTTTTTCCCCTTCCATATGGACGGTCACTCTCAAGGCCCTGAGTGAAATTCAGGTTCATGTTCTCGATTTTGCTAAATTTAAACAGATTACCGAACAGTTTCCAGAAGTTGAAGATAAACTGCAGAAATATTGTCGAAAACATACCCAGGTGCCGGAATTGTTGAAAATGTCCGGCGATGACCGCAGGGAATATCCTCGATACCCTGTGGTTCTCCCGACGAGAAGTATGTTGCTGGACCCCTACGGCTACAAAGGAAAACGTGAATTTAAAGGCGAACTCCTGGATTTTTCCAGGCAGGGACTGGCGTTTACCATTAAAATCTCCAACTCGAAGAATGCCAGACTTCTTCTTGGCAGGCATATTGTCACAACTATAATTACCAGAGACGAGGAACTGCCCCAGCAAAATGGTGTTATTGTCGGCGTCAAACTGCATGAACCGATAATGCTTGATTTTTCCATCCATATTAAACTCACCCCCAAAATGGATGAAACAACTTATAAAAAGTTAATGGCCTCTGCGAAGCGGGATTAACACTACATACGCAGGGTTTTGTGTCACCTCCATTCTTTAATAACAAAATTCTGGTCCGCGGACTGGCTATCTCACCGCCAATTGTTCTCGCACCAATGGTAGGTATCTCTCACTCGGCATTTCGCAGCCTGGTCCAGGCCGAGGGAGGGGTTGGGTTATTGTTTACGGAAATGTTGGCAGCTAAGCGGCTGCCTCATGATAATCCATTTTGCTCGCCCCTGTTGATCAGGGATGAATCGGAAAAGCCTCTTTTTTACCAAATAATCGCGGCAAGTGAGGCGGATATCGAGCCCGCAGTGGATAAATTGCACACACTTGGTGCTGACGGTATTGATCTCAACCTTGGTTGCCCTGCCCCAATGCAGAAAAGGCAAGGTGCAGGGGCGGTTCTTGCCAACAATCAAGTGGAGCTCCGCAAGGTGCTGCGCAGGCTTAGAAAAAGCACCGAATTACCAGTCAGTGTGAAAATTCGCCTGGGGGAGAGTCTTGATGTCGATACCCTGCGATCTTTTGGGCTTTTTCTTGAGGCGGAAGGCGTAGACATGATTACAATTCATGCGAGGTTACATGGAGAAAAATTTTGTCGCAAGCCTCGATGGGAGCAAATAGGTGCCGTAAAAGATGCTCTTTCTGTGCCTGTTCTGGCCAATGGGGGGATTTTTACAGCAAGTGATGCGAAAAGATGTCTTGAACTCTCGCATGCGGACGGGGTGATGATAGGCCGGGGCGCTGTGGAGCGACCCTGGTTGTGCGCTGACATTGCCAGCGAAGTGTATGGTATTGACAGCACCGCAAGGAAAAGAGAGAGTCAGGAAATTTACGCCCATTTTATTTCTTTGCTGGAGCAGCGGTTTGCCCCGGAAAGGCGCCTGGGAAGGTTGAAACAGTTTACGCGTTATTTTGCCGCTTCGTTTCCGTTCGGCCATCACTTTGCTGCATCCATCCAGAATAGTGACAGTATTGCTGAGGCACGCCACCGAGCGGCTGTTTTTTTTGATCGATCCATTGTCATAGAAGAATCATAATTGTCGCTTGCCATGCTGGTTTTTGGGGGATCCTCCCGTGTAGGGATGGCGAGGGGATAAAGGACATATAAATAATTTCTACCGTACCAAGGAGCATGAGATGATAGATCTGATAAAAAAGGCAATTTTAACAGGTGTCGGCATTGCTGCATTGACCAAAGACAAAGTGGAAGATCTGGCGAAAGAATTAATCGATAAAGGGAAAATTTCTGAGCAGGAGGGGGAAAAGTTAGTGCAGGAAATGCTCAACCGGGCGGAAGAATCTCGTGAAACCCTGAAAAGCCAGACTGAGAGCCTGGTCAAAAGTACTATAGCTAAAATGCATCTGGCGCGAATTGAGGATGTAGAGCAATTGAAAGCCGAGGTGGAGCAGTTGCGGGCGGAGATTGCTGGTCCTGCGAAAGTTGATAAAAAAGGC
This sequence comes from Desulfobulbales bacterium, assembly GCA_038204235.1. Lineage (GTDB taxonomy): Bacteria > Desulfobacterota > Desulfobulbia > Desulfobulbales > Desulfocapsaceae > Desulforhopalus_A. Next base: position 2,284 of record JBBRDD010000179.1, on the reverse strand, counting down.
AAGCAGTAGAGAGGTGTGCCTGCCTGGTTATTAGTGCCTTACTCCCTGAGTTAAATTTGAAATCAGAAGCTTAGACTCACTTCCAAGGCACGTATACCCCTCAAGGGGGTACAAAACAAAGTCTCGGATCATTTCCCGTTTACCGGGGCTTGGGTAAAAGTTTTTTGCGGAGTATGGTGGTCAAGATGTTCATCTCGCTGAGCTTTAAGAGATGGAGAACCAGACAGTACAGGAGAGTCGCCGATATGATGAGTACGCAAAGGGCGGCACCCTGGCCGAGGATGGAACCGTGCAGCCACGGAGCAAAATAGGGCAGGGTATACCAGAGTAAGCCGGTGAGAGCGGCGGTGGCCGCCAGTATCTTGGCCAGACTTTTGCCGAGGTACACGAGAGAAAAACCGTTCAGGTTTTTGTGCAGCACAATCATGAGAAAGATAAAGTTGATCAGCATCGTGCAGGAGGTCGAGAATGCAATCGCCAGGTGCTGAAAGTGGTCAATTGTCAGTTTGATTATAATAACGTTGAAGATAATCGCCATAAAACTGGCAATGACCGGATAACGGGTCTTGTCCAGAGCGTAGAAAGCAGGCACCAGGACTTTGTTGGCTGAGTAGGCAAACAGGCCGATCGAATACAGGGCCAGGGTCTGGGCGGTGGCCAGGGTGTCTGTCGCAGTGAAGGCGCCATGCTCAAAAATCAACCGAATAATTGGCTCGGCGAGGACGATAAGCCCGGCAGTAGCGGGGAGGGTCAAGGCGAAAACCATGGTGATGGAAGACACCATGGTTTTTTTCATTTCTACGATATCTTTTTTCGCTGCCTGACGGGCCAGTAAAGGCAACGTTGCAATAGATAAGGCCACCCCGAACACACCAATGGGCAATTGCACAAGCCTGAAGGCGTAATAAAGCCAGGAAACGGAGCCTTCAGCACAGGAAGAGGCAAAATTGGTGTTGATGAAAATGTTGATCTGCGTGGCGGAAAGGCCGATGGTTGCCGGTATCATCAACTTGAGAATCCGGTGCAGGCCGGGGTCGGTAATATCGAAGATCGGTTTGTATCGAAAGCCGGTCTTATACAGTGTGGGAAGCTGGATGCCAAGCTGCAGCAGTCCGCCGATGAGTGTGCCGATCGCCATGCCCATTATCGCCGGTTGGCCGAAATGCGGCAGGATGAATGCCAGCCCGGTACCACCGATCACTGAACCGAGGTTAAAGAAACTGGATGCTATTGCCGGGACAAAAAAACGACCTTTGGTGTTTAAAACACCCATAACCACTGCAGAAAGGGAGATAACAATAAGAAAAGGCAGCATTATCTGGGTGAGTCGGATAGTTAAAGCTGTCTTGCCGGCGATAAGACTGAAATCCGGCGCCAGCAACGAGACCAGCGGGCCGGCAAAAAGGATTCCAAGCAGGGTGATTGCACTGAGGAGAACGAGGATGAAATTGAGAACGTTGGATGCCAGACGCCAGGTATCCTCTTGGCTGCGATTGGTTTCATAGGCGGAGAAAACTGTCACAAATGCGGCCGATAGCGCACCTTCCCCGAAAAGATCTCTCAATAAGTTAGGTATACGGAAGGCGACAACGAATGCATCGTATGTGTATCCGGCACCAAAAAGTCCGGCGAATACCTGTTCCCTGACCAGGCCGAGGACGCGACTGCACATTACCGCGAAGCCGACAGTGGCCGCCGATTTGGCTATGGTGCTTTTGCTGGTTGTCTGCAACTGAAAATTATCCGGGAAAATTCAAACCCCGCTTAACGGAAAATAAGCCGGGTTTCCATTCAATGCCCCTGTGGGTACTCTTATTCGTACCCTTTGGAAGGGGTGGTGATACATCCAAATTATTAATGTTAAACATGCGTTTCATTTCGCTGTCATGTCATGACAGTAGATCTGCCGTAAGGGACGAAAATGGTAATTCGCGCGGGCAGAATACCCCGCTTATAGAAAATATGCCACAAAATCATTATTTTGATTTGAATCAGTTGCCTCGATAGATTTTTTTTTTTTGAAACACTTTGCCCTGGCTGTTCTCTCTTGACTTTGTCTTTTGAAATTGAATATATGAGTACAGTCTTTCGTACGTAATACAGGCCAGCGGAGTCCAGCGCGAGTTGAGTGAGTTGTTGTTATTTCAATATTGCATTGATAAATCGTTGTTTGAGAGGAGATACGAATGCAGGAAACAAATATGGTCAGGAATATTGCAATAATTGGTCATGGTAATTGTGGTAAAACTTCTCTTGCTGAGGCAATGCTTTTTACGGCCGGAAA
>JBBRDD010000178.1:0-9989 GCA_038204235.1 Desulfobulbales bacterium | reverse complement strand
GCTTTGATTAACCACGATCATGGCATATCCGTTAAACAGTTTTCACTATGGGTTACCCAGGTGGGATTTCATTCCCTTATTCACCTGTTCCATCAGGCGTTTGTGGAAGACCTTTATCAGGTCTAATGCTTCTTTGTTATCTTCATCCAAAAGGATTTGCTTCATTTTTTGCAATTCTTCCGCTGTAATCTGAATAACCATTTTTTTCACTCCATTCTGAAAAATCTATTAATTCAAGAAACTTTCATAGTTGTTTTCTTTTCAACACTGTAGGCAAACATCGGAATATATATCAGCGTTAACAGTGTACCGACAAGCAATCCGCCAATCGCGACATCAGCCAGAGGTGACAGTCGTTCCAGCCCAACTGCCCATTCGAGGGCGATGGGAATCATTCCGGCAATGGTGCCGAAGGCCGTCATGAAGACCGGGCGAAAACGCACCCTGACACTTTCCAGTGCAGCATCAAAAGGGCTATTTCCTGCCTTGCGGTAATGCTGATAAAAATCGATGAGCAAAACCGAGTTTTTGATAATTATGCCGAACAGCAGCATGATCCCGACCATACTCGGCATACAACTCGGTTTATTAAATATCAGCATGCCCCAGGACGCGCCGATCATCGACAGCGGAAGAACCAGAATCATGACTATGGAGAGCCTGACCGACTGGTAAATGGCGATCAATGCCATCAGGAGCAGGATTACACCAATGCCGATGGCTTTCAATATCCTGCTAAAACTGTCGCCCATCTGCTTGATATCTCCTTCCTGATGGACCTCAACCCCTGTCAAACCGGCCTGCTGCAAACCATTTACGGTATCCGCAGTCAAGGTGGAAATCGCTCGCTGGGAACGATAACCGGATATGTCGAGGGAATAGAGCAGGTTATTCCGTTCTATTTTATTGGCTGTCAGATCATAGCGGATCGTCCCCAGTGCTTCGAGTGGAACAGGTCCCTTGGCAGTCTGAATAGGGATGAGGCGTAAGCCCTGGAGATGAGAATCAAATGGACTGTTAAAATAGAGTCGAACCGGCTGGGTTTGCATGGAAACCAGGTTGCCATTCAAAGAAATCGGGATACCCGCCAGAGGAAGCTGAGCGGCTATCTGTACTGGTGTAATACCGTATGCCAGAGCACGGTTGGCATCGATCTCCAATTGCGCTTCGGTGAAATCCCGGTCCCAACTGGTGTTGATCGAGGTGAGCCCCTTCACCTCAGCCATAGCCGCTAGAGCCCGCCGGCCGGCCTCGGGCAGGAGACGATAATCTTCGGCCAGCAGACGCACATTCACCGGAGCCTTGATACTCGACATTGGTGTTGCGCCAAAATCGTATACGTCAACGGCCTTGACATTACGGAGCGAACTCAACTGTTGGCGGATCTCATCCTCAATCTGCCAGATCGTCGTTTTACGTTCAAATCGGTTTGTGCAGTTTATGGTCATCATTGCTTCGGTTGATAGCGACCCGGAACCAAGTGAAAGAACCCCCGGTTCACTGCCGAAATTCAGCGAGCTCATAACCACATCCGGCCGCTTGTGCAGCCAGACGAGAAACGGTGCGATCCGTTGTTCTGCCGCTTCGACGGTTTCGTTGGCACTGAAGCGGACGTGAGCCTTTATAATACCGGTGTCCATCGGTGGCATCAGATCTCGACCAATTACCGGCATGATGGTGCGTACACTGAGTCCAAGCAGGACAACCACTCCCAGGGTCATCAGGATTCGTTTCAATCGTGAATGACGTCCTGCGGAAAACCGCAGGATTGACAAATAGGGAGTGACCAGACGACCGAAACTTTTCTGATAGACTTTCTCCAAGCCCAACTCAAATCGGGTTTTCGAGCTCCCCTTGTGATACAGAAAGAAGCAGATACTGGGTATAAAGGTGATGGAAAGAAAATAGGAAACCAGCAGGGCAATGATCAGGGTGGAAATCAATGGGCGAAATATTTGTTGAGGAAAATCGCCGACAAAGAGAAATGGAAACATGATGGCAATAGTCGCTATCGTCCCGGCAAATACGGGACCGATGACCTCTTTGGTGCCCTGGATGATGGCCGTCTGCAGCTCCTCTTTCAGCTCAGAGAGGTGTCGCTCGATGTTTTCCAGCACCACAACCGCATCATCGACCAGCATTCCCAGAGCCAGGATAATAGCCGTGTAAATGATGATATTCAGTTCGCCGCCGGTGACCCAGATTATAGCTATCGTCGCAAAAAAGACCATGGGAATTGAGACCAGCGCGGCGACTACTGCCCGCAGATTGCCAAGAAACAGCAGGATGACCAGCAGGGTGAAGATGACCGCATCACGCAGCGCATCCAGCATGTTGGTATTGGCAGTCTCAATCAGAGTGCGTTGGGTGTCGGCAATCTGGAAAGTGATCTTGGGATACCGTACCACAAGTTTGTCAATCACAGCGCGAGCGGCCTTGCTGGTTGACAGGACCGACCCTCCCGGTGCGCGCTGGACGGCAACAGCAATCGCCGGACGTCCATTACCGAGGTAGCCTGAGAACCGGCGTTGATGCTCCCATTTGACGGTGGCGATATCGCCGAGAGTGACATTTGGTGCCACCGGCAGTCGTTTGAGGTCCTCCATCTGATCGCGTTCACCGTACCAGGTAACCGTATAAAAGGAGTCGCCCCCTTTACTGAAACCTATGGGCAGATCACGATTGAGATTTCGGATAGTCGCCACAATATTGTCCATCTCTATGCCAAGAGATTTGGCGGCAAATGGGTCAATCGCTATGGTGATAGCACTCTGATATCCACCGAAGATCTCGACATTGCCGATATCCGTATTACGCAGTAAGGCGGGCTTAATGTCGCTTGCGGCCAACTTCTGGATATCATCCAGACTCAGATCACCATCAGCAGGAGAGAGGGCAAAGACATCCACCGGCAGGATGAACGACCCGGCGGTATAGATTGACGGATTGACGTTGGATGGTAACGTGCCCCGGACCTTATTGACTGCGTTGTTCACATCGACGGCCGCCGCATCCAATCCTTTTTTATATTCAAACTCAGCGGTGACAATAGACATGCCGGCAATGTTGGTCGAACTGACCTGACGGATCTGCGACAGCGTCGAAAGTTCCTGTTCAATCGGTTTTGAAACCGTTGCGGTGACCACGTCGGGAGTTGCACCCGGAATCTGACTGATGACAATAACCGTGGGTCGGTCGCTGTCGGGAAAGAGATTTTTCGGCATGGCAATCAGCCCGTAGATACCGAGAATAAAGAAACCGGCAATCAAGCTGTATAGCAGATAGGGACGCTTATGGAAATAATCAAACATGCATCTTCTCCCCGAATCAGGATTGAGTGTTCGTGGAGCGAATAATGATCGGCACTCCCGATGAGGCCCGCAGCAGGATGTCAGGTTTCGCCAGGAGCAGGGTGCGTCCGGCCAGATCTTCTTTAACCGTCACACCTTCGATTCCCCGTTGCTCAATTGTTACCGGAAGCTTTTCTACCTTGCCGTTCAAATAGACCAGGACCCAGGTCTTGCCCTGGGCGGAAAGAAGCACATCATCAGGCAGGAGAACACCTTGCCCGGTAAAGACAATCACTGAAATGTTGAGAAATTCTCCTTCGACGGCCGAGGTGCCGGTTGGTAGGGTCGAGCGATACTCACGCAGTCCACTTGGCCCTGCCTGGTTTTTTGGGGTAAGGGGTAACGATTGATCGTCCAGACGGATTGATTCCGCCGAGATGGCAGTGGGGAGTTTAACATCAAGATAGAGCCCGTCTGCCGCGGTAATCTTCACCAGGGGTTTGCCCGGCACAGCCATATCGCCGGCCATAACCAGACGGGCACTGAGTGTGCCGTCAATCGGCGAGATGATTGAGGTATAGCTCAGTTGATTGTCTATTTCCTTCTCGTTCTGCGTTAGTTCCTCACGGCCCGACTGCAGCATGGAGACACCGTTCTTAACCGCCTCTATCTGCGATTTAATCTGGGCGATTTCGGTCTCTTCCTTACTGTACTGTTCGACCGAAGCACCTTTTACATCCAGTAATTCTTTGGTCCGACCATGGCTGTCCAGGGCGTTTTGCATAGCAGTCTGCAAGGCCTTCAGGTTTCCTCGCTTGCTGGCGATATCGAAATCCAGGCTGGAGCGCTTGAGATGCAGGCCTTGTTTTTTTGCCCGCAGTTCCTGATCATCAATACTGAGCAGCAGATCGCCTTTGTGTACGGCATCCCCTTCCTTTTTTAAAAGGCCATTGATCCGACCGCTGACCTTAGTCGAAAGAGTTGTAGAAACATCCGAGGAGACGATTCCCATAGCGGGAAGGCTCAGGGTTACATCTTGACTGCCAGGCACCACCGCATCAACCACCACCGGCAGAACCGCGGCGGCTGGCGCTAAGGCCAGGTCATGTTTTCGTTTTATCAAAAGACCTGCAGCAGCACCAACCACGAGCAGAATAACCAATATGCGCATGCCGTATTTTTTCATTGGACAACTCCTGTTAATTCGTCACCAAACAGAACAGCCTGGCGACAGATTATCTGCCAGCGGTCCCGGTTCGTCTTATGGAGAGCGGCCTCGTTATCGAGGACCTCTGCTTCGTTGCGAATATATTCCTCGGTAGTGATACGCCCGTTGCGGTAGGCAACCCTGGTAATGTCGAGAATCTTCCTGCTATTGGCCAGTGATTGAACCGCCAGCGTTTGTGATTGTTCGAGAATTGGCAATTGTTGACGCAGGGTATCGGCCTCGGCCTCCAGGTCAATTTTCAGCTGGGCGAGATGCAATTTTTCCCGATGCAGCTGGTTTTGTGCCAGGTCAATCGATGTGCTGAGGCTCCGGTCAAAAAGAGGGATGGAAATATTGATGCCGAAGTAATTGTAACTGCGACTAACCGATTCGTCGGTATTGTAGGCAGTTCCGTAATTTTCCGTGAGCGTGCCCACCAGCTTGACGGTTGGATAGTGTTGGTCCCAATTGCGCTGAACTTCTTTTTCAGCAACAGCGACATTTGCCTGTTGCTGTTTTTCGCGCAGGATTTCACCATCTAGAACAGGCCGACGCTGGGTCAGCATAACAGCATGATCAACCTCCATCCCGGTCAACTGCTTGAGCTGACTGACCAGAGAAAGACGTTGTATCCTTATATCGTTCTGCTGTTTGTGCAGATTATTGACGTTGGTTTCCAGCTTTAGGAGTTCGGATTCAGGCATGCGACCATTACGGACTGCCATTTGGAGATCTACATAAGTTTTTTGTAACGAATCGAGACGGGAATCAATGGCCTCGCCAAGCTGAGTAAGATAAGCCAAAGAAGCGTCTACAGACACCACTTCTGCCTGGCGTGTCACCAAATTGAGTTTATGTCCAATTTTGCTTACCTTTTGCAATTGTTTAACCTTATTCGCCAGGGTGTAGATCCCTTTAACAAAGAGCGGCATCTCCGCCTTCAGCCCATAACGTTCAATCTGATCAGAAAATGGAATTGAATCGCCGGCAGCAATGCTGACCTCAGTCGGTGGCATGGGCCGCAAATTGGTTGGCGAATTGTATCTCTCGTAATTCCCAAATACTGAGAGTTTCGGGTACAGTTCAGAACGAGCTTGCTCCAGTTGTATCGAGGTAGCCTCAGCTTCCAACTGGCTTGATTGCAAACCCGGCTGTCTCTCAACTGCTTCCAGCAATGTTGTTATACTCATTTCAGCCGCTGAAACCGGCGCAACACAGATGAATAAAAACAATAATATCCTCAGATATTTCATCAATCGATTCTCCAACATGGCATAAAATCTTCGTTTGGTGCGAGGTACAGCCCAGAGCACAACACGGGCTGGCTGCTTATCTGTGCCTGGCAGCTACAACTATTGTGCACAAAACCTTACCAGGAATTCATTCTGTGTTGTGCGAAAGCTCGAGGAACTCAGGCAGGGATTCGCCAAAAGTCCGGATTTCGTCACGCACCAGGCGATAACTGTTGCGCTGTTCCTCTTCTCCGGCACCTTTTGCCGCCAGCTTTTTCGCCATCGCCGGAGGATCGATGAAGCCAACATGCAGTATTCTTTTTTTTTCCTGGAAAAATTGGGCAGCTTTCCCGGGCGTTATCACAGACGGTGATGACGGCATCAAGGGCTCTATCTCTCTGAGTATCGATATGTTTTGAGGTGTGCTTGGAAATATCTACACCTGCCTCAGCCATGACCTCGACTGCCATCGGATTGAGACCGTGAGTTTCGATACCGGCGGAGTATACCTTGATAGAATCGCCTTTAAGTTCCCGTGTCCAGCCTTCGGCCATCTGACTGCGGCAGGAATTGCCGGTACAGAGAAAGAGAATCTTGAGTTTTTGTGTCACACGCATTTCCTGTCTCTATTTAAATAAACGGTTGAACTATAAAATACACACCGAGCAGGATTATCAGCGCACCGGCCAGACGCCGAAATAATCGACCACCCTGCTGCCAACTGCTGCTCACAAGCAGGCGTTTGACCATGGCAGTCGAGCTGCCGGCAACAACAATGGGGATGCAGTGGCCGATGGCAAATAGAAAAATAAATAGCACGCCGGTGAATACCTTGGCTTGCACGGAGACAATGGCCAGGATCGGGGCGATGAAACCAAAGGTGCAGGATCCAGACAGCACACCATAGGCCAGTCCGAGAACAAAAGCCCCGGTAAGACCCTTAATCGTCAAGCGGGACAACAGCCCTCCAGGGAGAGAACACTTTGCTATCCCGAGCATATCGAGGGCGACCCAGATCAGTAGTAGTCCGATGGCTATAGTCCAGTACGGTCCAACATCACCGAGCATGCGACCGAGCAGCGAACAGACGAGACCGACGACAGCAATAGTGATAAAGAGCCCGGTTGTAAAGACAATGGCATAGAGCGTCGCCTTACGTCCTTCGATCAGTTGATTTTGTCCACCTACATAGCCGATGATGAGTGGGATAGAAGCCAGATGGCAGGGGCTGAACAGCACGCTCACCATCCCCCAAAGAAAGCAGCCAAGGGCTCCCCAAAAGAGGCCCTGGCCCATCCAGGAGTTGATGGTGAGAAAATACTGGTCCATGTACTACTTGACTCCGAGTTTGGTCAACTCGGCAATTATGGCGGCTTTTTCGTAGAAGCCTTCATGCCGGAGCATTTCTTTGCCGTTAGCGTCATAGAAAATCTGGGTCGGGATGATCCCGACACCGTATTTCGGGCCAGCAGCGGGATTTTCCCAGACATCGATAAAGACTATGGCGGCCCGGTCTTTGTATTCCTTCTCCAGTTCTTCCATGATCGGTGCCATCATCTTGCAGGGTATACATTTTTTCGCTCCGATATCGACCATGGTCACCTTGCCGGGGACAGGGGCCATTGGCATTCCTTTAGTATCATCGGCAAAAGAGACTACAGCAGAAAGCAGCAGGCAACATCCTGAGAAAACAATGGTTTTTATTGTTGCTTTGAGAGAAAAGATTTTCACGTAAACTCCTCATGGAAGAGAAATATTTTTGCCTTATCAACGATCTGAACAAGAGAACCGGAATTGACATCCGTATTCCCTTTTACAAAGCCAAGATCGCTGAGACGGAGATCATTGATCCGGGTGCCCGCTGCTTGAAGAGAAGAAACGATTCAACTTATCCAATCTTCAACTTCACTTTGCTTTGGGGCACGGCCAACACATTTAACTTTGCCGTCAACGACCACGGCCGGGGTAGAAAAAATACCCAGCTGGGCTATTTCCTGAAAATCAGTTACCTTAACAACCACAGCCTTAACCCCTTTTGCAGCAACTGCAGCTTCGACAGTTTTTTGCGCCTTTTCACAGGAGGCACATCCCGGTCCACATACTTTTATTTCCATCTTGTTCCTCATTGTGTTGTATTGAAATAACGCTCACCTGGAGGTGAGTCTCCTTGAGACAAGTACAGACAACAGAGATTCAGATAATCAGGTTGAAAAGATAACCAGTAAATAAAATTCCGATGCCAACAACCCCTATAAAGACAGCTATTAATTTTGGTTTGAGTACCTTACGGAGAATGACCATTTCCGGCAGAGACAAGGCGATAACGCTCATCATAAAGGCCAAAACGGTGCCAAGTGCGGCCCCTTTGCCAAGAAGCGCTTCCACTACCGGTATTATACCGGCGGCATTGGAATACATGGGGATGCCGACCACAACAGCAGCAGGCACAGACCACCAGGCATCCTTGCCCATAATCGAGGCCATAAAGGTCTCAGGCACATAACCATGAATAGCTGCACCAACACCAATTCCAGCAATGACATAGATCCAGACCTTGCCAACGATATCCCGTACGGCCTCCCGACCACGATCAACACGGTCGGTCCAGTTCAACTTTTCTTCTGTGACCACGGCTTCACCCGCCCGCAGCTCTTGCACCCAGTCTTCAATCCAATGCTCCAGTTTAAAGCGACCGATGACCCAGCCGGAAATTATGGCGATCATGAGACCCGTTCCAAGATAAATGGCAGCAACTTTCCAGCCAAGCAGGCCATAAAGCAGAACCACAGCTATCTCGTTAACCATCGGGGCAGCAATGAGAAAGGAGAAAGTTACACCTAAGGGTACTCCGGCTTGAACAAAACCGATAAAGAGCGGCACTGCGGAACAAGAACAGAATGGAGTGACAATACCAAGCAAAGCAGCCATCACGTTGCCGGCCGTCTCTCGTTTTCCTGCCAGATATTTACGGGTGCGCTCTTGGGTAAAAAAAGATCGAATCATGCCAATCACAAAAACAATGAGCGTCAGCAGCATCATTACTTTTGGAGTGTCATAGACAAAAAATTGAAGGGCTTCGCCAAGATGACTGCCCCTTTCCAGACCGACCAAAGAGTAGGCGAAATAATACGAAAAAGGTTCAAGTTGTTTGTAAACTACATACCAGAGGGCAAGCCCGAGCAGTCCTAGGAGGATGGCCTTGCTCATGCTGCTCTTTGGGGGTACTGGTGACTGCTCGACATTTGCCTCTTGACGGTTACATCCACAATCAGTGTCAATAGATTGGATTGCTTTCATGGGCGTATCCTTCAATTCTTTGGTGCACTATAACGTAGTGCTGCCGCAGCTGGTAAGGCCTTGCGCATTCTGACCAGTTCGCTGTCATCATCAAGCCAATCGCTGAGTTCAGTTAGCATTTTTTTTGCGAATACCGACTCGCTGCCATCTGCCAGACTGTAAATCATCCAGGTTCCCTGTCGTTTCTTTTCCACCAAGCCTGCATCTTCCATGATTTTCATGTGCTTGGAGACCGTAGACTGAGCCAGTCCCAAGACCTCTTGAATTTCACAGACACAGAGCTCTTCTCCCTGGAGGAGTTTTGCCACCCGTACTCTGTTCGGGTCGGACAGAGCTTTCATTACTCGTATAAATGTTTTCATCGAGTCTCCTTGTTTATTCACATATCGCAATTTAACGATTATTATAGCTCTCGTTTACAGACTGTCAACAACAAAACAGAGAATGTCATCTGAAATTGCTGGTGATTAGGGTTACAAGGTGGCTTCCCAGAATGACCAAGTCTATTGGCAATGTACAGCGAATGCACGAAGCGGCCAGTCGAGATGTTTCCTAACAACCATGCAAAAGCCGTTGTTTTGATTCACCCTTGATTGCCACTGAGCTATACTGTTTCAAGAAAATTGTTCACCACTTCAAAACTCGCTGTGAATCAATCCGCCTTGATGCTGCACTAGCTACATTTGACAGCGTAAGACATATACTTTACTGAAAACGGCAAGTGAGGAAAACGCTTAGTGTCGCCATCGAGGAAGCCAATGTTTCTGTACCAGCGTTGCAGATCACTGTGTTCGCCGATAACACCAATACTAATGGCGTGAATAGAAGAAGATTGGGCAAGTTTAACAATATGTTGCACCAAACGAGTGCCGATACCATGATTGCGATAATCGGGCAAAACTGAAAGGCGATTTAAGTACGCAAGACCAGGACTCGGGTTCTCGTAGGCAACGCATGCGATTG
>JBBRDD010000177.1:0-10078 GCA_038204235.1 Desulfobulbales bacterium | reverse complement strand
CCCGATCTGGCGGTTATAATTTTAACAGGCCACGGTAGCTTTGAAGCCGGCCGACAGGGTATGGATCTTGGGGCGTTCGATTATATCATGAAGCCGGTTGATCTCAATCTGCTGATCAGTAAAATCGAAGATGCATTTCAGTCAAAAAATGCTCAGAGCAAGTAACCGGAGATAAATCTGCTTCCTGATCGCTTGATTCATCAGCTGTTATTTCTATGGTGACTGTAAAGATGATCGTGGAATAACGTGTTCCCAAGCTGGAGACAGAAAAAATTATGGAAAGAACTACTACAGACAGGATCTGCGTGCGGGTCTTTGCCAAGATTTCGGCGTCAATCTCCCATGAGATTAAAAATACACTGTCGATAATTAATGAAAATGCCGGACTTCTCGATGATTTTGCGCAGATGGCGGAAGAGGGTGGTGGGGTGGCGGTGGAGCGGGTAACCGCCGTCACGAAGACGATCGCCAGACAGGTCGGCCGGTCTAATATCATCATGAAAAATCTCAACCGTTTCGCCCATAGTACGGACAGCTACATCGCTCATGGCAATCTCGAAGAAACGCTTGCCTTGATTGTTGCTTTGACGGACCGTCAGGCAGCAATGAAAAATATTAACACAACCTTGCAATGTCCGCCCGATATCGCCTTTTCTACATATCTTATCATTTTAGAATCACTCGTTTATCTGACCTTGCTGACTCTTTTTCAAACCAGCACAGAAGGCAGTACCCTCTCTATTGAGGTAATAGACGAGACACCGAAAATCACCATCTGTTTTACCATTCAAAGTGGTGCTGCCCATCCTTTGACCAGCTATCCCGACGATGACCAGAAACTGCTTTCAGAACAGATAGCCGCCTCCTGCCGCATTGAAGAAAACCGGCTCTATCTGAGCTTCCCTTCCACGATGAGTTAACCCGATTTCTGGGTGTTACGAGATTATCACATTTGACATACATGAATAAAAAAAGTACTCCTCAGAATAGCTATAGATTCTGAGGAGTCTTCGGTGTTTGTCGAGATTGAAAAGAACAGGAAAGCAGATGTCTTATAAGGAGACAGGCATGTTGGCCGCTTTAAGTTTGAGGTCCAGAATCGGTGTTATTTTCAGTGCAATCGCCATCATCGTGATGATTGGCGGAGGGGGGATGCTCTGGTATACTCATCAAATCGATACCATGCTGGTGTCAATGGTCAATAAGGATTTCATCCTATACAAAACCGCCCAGAACATGGAGCTGGCGCTGGCCAATCAGAAGGGACTCCTTACCTATTACCTGGTCGACGGCGATGCAAAATGGCTGAAATCGCTTGGCGAGTATCGGCAGATTTTCTATCAGATCATTAAAGAAGCCCAGCGCCTTGACCTCACCCCCAAACAATCCGAGGCTCTGCAGGTTATAACTGACAAATACCGTATTTATACCCAGGAAAAAGACAGCGCCATCGAAAATTACAAAAGCGACCGTTTTCAGGGAAGTATTTCCAGCCTGCATGAAAAACAGAGACACGCTTTCTTTAATGTTTTAGGGCTGTGCAGGGCGTTTAGCGAGGATCAGTGGCGGGTTATTATTAAAACCGAAGAAAGGAGTAAAATCCTTTCGCAAAATCTGAGAGCGGTGGCCTTTATTGCCATTGCCATGTTTACCCTGTTGGGCTCAATCTTTCTTTTTATCCTTTATCGGCACATTCTCGGTCCTATCCGGGGGCTGGCTCTTGAGGCGGGCAGTTCCGCGCAGGAAAGTTCAAAAGATGAAGTGCATTCTCTGACCCATTCGCTCAAGGGCATGATGCGGGATTTTGGCGAGACCAGCAACGAACTGGCCAGAAGTCGCAAGAATTTGCTGCAGGCAGAACGTATGGTTATGGTTGGAGAATTGGCGGCGGGGGTGGCACACACCATCAGAAACCCCTTCACATCAATTAAAATGAGGATGTTTTCCCTGGGCCGCTCCCTCAAACTGACCGAGACACAGGAAGAGGATCTGCAGGTTATCTCCGATGAAATTGCCAGGATAGACCGAATTGTTGAGAATTTTCTCGAGTTTGCCAGACCGCCGAAACTCCGTTTGAAAGAATGTCGTCTGGGGAGTGTGGTCAACTCGGTATTAACCCTGCTGGAGTATCGGCTTAAGGCTTATAATGTTGAGATGCATTACGACTTTCAACCCGACCTGCCACTGGTCAGAGTGGATGTCGACAGGATCAAGGAAGCGCTGGTTAACCTGGTAATCAATGCCTGTGAGGCGATGGAAACCGGTGGCCGAATTGCCATCACTGAACGGCATGAGACCCATCCGAAACTCGGCGATGTCATGGCCCTCACCGTCAGTGATACCGGACCCGGAATTCCCGAAGCGATCATCGATAAAGTGACCACTCCCTTTTTCACCACCAAGGAAGACGGTTCAGGTCTTGGTCTCAGCATCGTGGTCAGAATTGTACGGGAGCATAGCGGTAAATTCATTGTTTCCTCCAATGCCGGCGAGGGGACGCAATGTGTCATTTTATTGCCGATAGGAGGAGAAGATCATGAATCGGATTCTGATAATTGACGATGATCAGCCGCTGGGCTTAAGTTTTGCAAAAATACTGTCGCAGGAAGGATATCAGACCGAAAACGCTTTTACCGGTCGGGATGGGATCGACTCAGTTAAAAAAAATCCGCCGAACCTGGTTATTCTCGATATCCGTTTACCGGATATGGGAGGACTGCAGGTATTCGAAGTGATCCATGGGCTGTTCCCTAAACTTCCGGTCATTATCATTACCGCTTACAGCAGCACCGAAACCGCCATCGGAGCTATCCAGAAAGGCGCCTTCGATTATATCTACAAACCTTTTGACGTCCCGGAAATGTTGGTCGTAGTCGAGAAAGCTGTCGCTGCTGGACACTGCATGTCCTCGCCGGTTGACGTCAATCCCGATGGAGAAATTTTCTCCGGCCGGGAAGCGCTGGTCGGTAGCGGCAGCAGCATGCTGGAGGTGTATAAAGCTATCGGCAGGGTCTCGGCAACGGATGCTACTGTGTTGATCAGGGGCGAGTCGGGTACTGGCAAAGAACTTGCCTCGCGAGCTATTTACAATCATTCCAATCGGGCGGATAAACCCTATGTGATAGTCAACTGTGTAGCTATCCCGGAAACTCTTTTAGAGAGTGAATTGTTCGGTTATGAAAAAGGGACCTTCACCGGTGCGGTGCACAAGCGGGTCGGTAAAATCGAGCAGGCGAGGGGAGGCACGGTCTTTCTTGAGGAGATTGGCGATATGCCGCTCAGTATCCAGTCCAAATTCCTCCGCCTGCT
The DNA here is from genome assembly GCA_038204235.1 of Desulfobulbales bacterium. GTDB lineage: Bacteria > Desulfobacterota > Desulfobulbia > Desulfobulbales > Desulfocapsaceae > Desulforhopalus_A. The sequence goes on along the minus strand of JBBRDD010000177.1, from coordinate 6,769 downwards.
GCAGGAAAACAGTATCGAAAGACTGGGTGGAAAAGAGCCGATCGATGTTGATGTCCGGGTGATCGCCGCAACCAACCGGGATCTGGAGGCGGCCGTTACTGAGGGGACTTTCCGGGAGGATTTATACTATCGTCTGCGGGTGGTTACCCTGACCATGCCCCCTCTCCGGGAACGTAAAGAGGACATTGATGCCTTGGTCGATTATCTTCTGGCCAGATTGTCAGCTGAAATGTCCCTCACCAATCCCGGTATTACCGCGGAAGCACTGGGCAGGATTAAACAATACGACTGGCCCGGCAATATTCGTGAACTGTCGAACAGCATGAAAAAAGCTTTGATCTTCAATAGAGGTGCGCCACTCTTGCCAGAAGATATTACCCTTAATCAGGAAAAGATAACGCAGGGTGATACGGTAAATCAGGCAATTGCCGGGGATCTCAAAACATGGGTTCGCGATCTTTTGCGAACGGAAAACCAGGAGAGACTTTTTGATTCCAGTCTCGACCACCTCGCAGCTCTTCTCATTCAGGAAGCCCTGGTCATGACCCAGGGCAACCGGTCTCACGCAGCCAAATTACTCGGCATATCCCGACCAACCCTGCATGCTAAAATGGAAAAGTTCAAGCTCCGGTAACTCCCCTGCATCAGGATGTGCTGTTTTGCTGAAAACGAGTAAAGCAGGTATGGAGTATTGATTTTATAGCGCCAATGCTCTGGCCATCTTTTCCAACCAGATGAATATTATGGCCTGGCTGAATAGTGGGAATCGAATCGGCAAAGGTATGCATGATTATCTGCAGCGAGGGACGCCGGTGGACTATTTTCTCAATGAATGATTCGTCGAAACCATGGAAGAGTTCCGGGTCGAGAATAATGAGATCCAACGGGAGCGGACTGGATATGCGTTCGTGTGCCATTATCCCGGTTTTGACGCTGGTGACTGTATATCCCTCTTTTTCCAGTTCGCGTTGCAGAAAATCACGAACATTATGATTGATATCGGTCACCACAATATGAAAGGTATCACGGGATCGCATAGATGAGCTGTTCTGTCCTCTGAGAATCTTGTTGTCGAAATTTTTATTGAAAGTGTCTTTTTCAGTTCGTCTTGCTCGTACGGATGTTCTTTTCAGCCGTTGCCTCACCGAAGTCATTGCCGCACCAGATAACATATAACTGGTCCTTTCTTGCCTCCTCTATTTTTCAAGACGATATCCTTTTGTATAGCCGACATGGTTCTGCTACCGTCTCCTAACGCAATTAACATGCCATTGCTTGTTTCGCCCGGCATCGTTTTGTTTCAGGAAGTCTACAAAGCCTGAAAGAGCTCGGTTTCTGGAACATATTCTCAAATATACCAGACTGCATCAGGATGAGTCCATACCAGGTGTAGTGTCAGTTCCTTTTACATGGTGTTAAGGAACTGGACGCTATGGAGAGGTGCAACTGGAGAAAACCCGCCGATGGTAAAATTCTGATTTTTCTGAAACAATGTAACATTCTGATTATAAACACATAAAAATTATTTTCACGTACTGTTGTAATCGTGGCACGCCGGTTGCGTATCCCCTCTCAGAATTGAAAGCTGCATCTTCACCAAAGAGTCTAACGGGGCACACAGTAATGATCAGAGGATGGTATCACAGTATCAAAAATGGACAGCGTCTCCTGGCGATTGACGAAATTGCCGGGGCTTGCTGTGTATCCCGTCCGGAGGCGAAAAGATGGTTTGGTGATAAGATCCAGAAACCGGAACCTGCGGGGAAAGAGCTTGTTGATGCTGCCGAAGTTGTCTGGTTCCTGGTCAAAAACAGCATGCCCGTTGCAACATCGCTGCTGCCCCCGAAGACCAAAAAAGTCCTCTTCATCGCCAATGATGAATGTGATTTTCAGGATAAATGTGAAAAATTCGACCAGATATGCCATTTTCTGGCTACCAGCTTCAATATCCTTGTTGAAACATCAATTGCTGGCAAGGCGGCTGACCTGTGCTTGCTCACCTTTTCTCCTGATCTGGTGGTCATTTTTGTCAAGTCCTGCAGCCGGGAAACCATCAATACCTTTCATCTGCTGACAAACTTTCCTGAGCAGAAAATGATCCTGTTTATAGACGACTCGATCAAAAACGATATCGAGCGAGATCTGGGCAAACTTCCGGCACCTCATCTCATCGTTGGAGATGCAATGCCAGTTGAGGAGTTGTTGCCGCAACTGCGCCAGGTCTTTGATAATTGACAGAGGCAGCCATGGAAAGGAAAAAAAATTATTACGATACTATCACCAAAAGGTTGCTTATCGCTTTTTTCTGTCTGAGCATCGTCCCAATCGTCTGTTTTGCCTGGATCATGAAGGATGCTGTTGAAGATACCAATGTCATTAAACTCAATGAGCTCGCCATCAGCACCATTGAGCATCGGACAGAGGTAATTTCCCAGTTCCTGAAAGACAAAATCAATATGCTCAGTAGGTTGGTTTCGCTCTATCCGAAAGAATTTTTTTTCGATTCGAAAAATGTGGAGAAAGTGTTTCTTGCCATGAATAACCAGGGAAACATAGTCGATCTCCAGGTCATAGACGTTACGGGAACACAGCACGCATATGTCGGGCCGTACCGGGCCCAAGTAGCGGGCAAGAGATACGATGATGCGCAGTGGTTCCGGGAGACTTTGATCAGCGGTGTGCACGTCAGCGATGTCTTCACGGGCTATCGGAATACGCCGCATTTTGTCGTAGCCGTCACCGATCCCCTCAAGAACTACGTGCTGAGGGCAACCATCAATTCGAGCATCTTTAATTCCCTGCTCCATTCAGCCCAACTCGGTCCCCATGGCGATGCCTTTATTGTCAACCACGCAGGAGAATTGCAAACCCCAAGTCTGCTCGGTAAAACGGCTCTGTCGGAAACTGATAAAAAAATGATTTCCTTTGATAACAGACCAGCATCGCTCATCACGAACACCGATATCTATACTACCCGTCTTATAGATCAGGGACATTGGTTATTGATTCTGAAAGCCAATATTGCCGATTCACTTGGCTATTATCTCCGCCTTCGGGACAAGATCATTCTCGTCGTCATCGTTATTTCACTCTTTTCCATGGCAGCTGCCACATTTATAAGCCTGGTACTTTCGAGAAATTTTGAGAGAGCAGACAAGGAGTATGCAGCTTTGAGTCTCCAGTTTGTCCAGGTGGAAAAAATGGCCACAGTGGGCCGTTTAGCCGCAGGGATAGCCCATGAAATTAATAACCCCCTGCAGATGATCACCAACCAGGCGGGCTGGATTGGCGAACTGCTGCCGGATGAAGATCCGGTGCTTATTAAAAATCTGGCAGAATATCAAAAGGCGGTCGAACAGATCAAGCACCATGTGCGCCGGGCAGGCACTATTACCCACCGGCTCCTTGGTTTCTCGAGAAAAATGTCCAACCAGCAGGAAAAAGTGCAGGTCAATGAGCTTGTCGAGGAGACGGTCTCCTTTGTCGAGCGCGAAGCCAGCTATAACAATATCACCATTGAGAAGAATCTGGCCCCGAACCTGCCGGTAACCATGATCGATGGTCCGCAATTACAGCAGGTTTTTCTCAATTTGATCAATAATGGTGTCGATGCCGTTGGTCAGGGCGGCAAGATCGAGATCAGTTCAAAACTGACAATCGACGGCAAGCTGGAGATGGTATTTGCCGACAGCGGACCTGGAATTCCCGCAGAAAATCTCAAGCAGATCTTCGATCCATTTTTTACGACTAAGGATCCAGGCAAGGGAACCGGGCTTGGACTCTATATATGCTATGACATCATTAAAAAACTTGGAGGATCGATATCCGTTGAAAACAGAAAAAACGGGGGTGCCATGTTCACCATAGTCCTGCCGGTCATTAGTTTTGGAACGCCGAAATGACGGGAATGATGAACTCCTACTGCCAATTTATGAACATAAAGGAGATAAGAATGATGAAAGATTTCAATGTGCTGGTTGTAGACGATGAGGATGAGTTTCGAGAAATGACCTCGAAAATTCTAACTAAAAGAGGATTGCATGTGCAGAGCGCCGAGAGTGGCGAAAAAGCTCTGGAAATTCTTGAACACAGCCGCATTGATGTCGTGTTGCTTGATGTGAAGATGCCGGGAATGGATGGCATTGAAACCCTGCGGAACATACGCAGCATCAAGCCGCTGGTCGAAGTGGTGCTTCTGACCGGTCACGCTTCAGTCGAATCGGGTATTGAGGGCATGAAACTTGGTGCCTTTGATTATCTGATGAAACCCATCGAAACGGACCCGCTACTGGAAAAACTCAGAGAGGCCTACGAGAAGAAGCGGTTGCATCAGGAAAAGATCGACCAGGCTCTTTTGAAAAAGCATATGTCAATGCCTGTCTGATTCGAGATGAACAGGTGTGACTAAACAGTAACAGGTTGGATATAAGTGACAGGTTGGATATTAAAATCTTAAGAAAGAGGAATGACTTATGAACTACTTTAGAGAGTTTTATCAGATGATGGTCAGGGGGTCCGAGGCATACGCACGCTGGGACCTGGAAGCATCAACCAATATCCTGCGCAGCCGAAAAAGAATGGGGGTGCTTTTCCTCCTGCTCCTGCCGATCGTAATCGGCGGGATTGCTCTGGCTGGTGGCGACGGCTTGCCGCATATGATCGGTGGTAAGACCGCGTATATGCCATCGCATTACACCAATGTTATTTTCTTCGCCTCAATTTTCGTCGGGGTTTGTGCCGGTCTCATCACCGGCTGCATCGGCGCTGGCGGCGGATTCATTATCGCCCCGGCCCTCATGAGCGCTGGCGTGAAAGGTATCCTGGCTGTGGGTACCGATCTGTTTCATATCTTTGCCAAGGCAATCATGGGCAGCGTTCTGCACCGGAAAATGGGCAACATATCTTTTTCTCTGGCAGGAACTTTCCTGGTAGGTTCAATCGCTGGCGCAACTCTGGGCGGTATGTTGAACAGGTATCTGTACGATCTGAATCCGGTTTTGAGTGATCTGTTTATTACCACTGTCTATGTCTTTATCCTTGGTTTTCTTTCCTTTTATGCCATGGCTGACTACTGGACCGCCAGAAAAGGCGAGGCGAAGTTGACAGAGGCAGATAAAAAATCCTCTCGCGTAGAACAGGTTCCACCAATGGGTAAACGGCTGCAGTCCATTAATCTGCCGCCAATGCTGACTTTCGATGAGGGCGTTACTCCTGGCGGCCGGAAAATTTCGGCGATCTTTCTGGTGATAAGCGGCCTGATTGTCGGCCTTGCTGCCTCTATCATGGGGGTCGGTGGTGGTTTTCTTACCTTCCCTATCTTTGTCTATGGCCTGGGTGTCTCCTCGATGACCACGGTCGGTACGGATATTTTCCAGATCGTTTTCACTGCCGGATATAGCTCGCTCAGTCAGTATGCATTCTATGGTTTCGTTTTCTATACGCTGGCTATGGGTATGCTGCTCGGTTCATTGATCGGAGTGCAGATTGGATCACTCGTTACCAAGGTGGTGCCGGGTGTTATGATACGTGGTTTCTTTGCCCTGGCAGTTACGGCCGGTTTCATTAATCGTTTCTTCGCCATGCCGGAAAAATTACAGAGTCTTGGGTACATCCAGATCACTAAAAGCACCGGCGCAATGCTCAACAATGTTGGCAATATCCTGTTTTTCCTGGCTATTGGCACCTTTACCCTCTGGGTGTTTTACGTATTTTTCAAAAATATAAAAGAATTGAGGTCGGAAGATTCCTTCTCCCATCTTGAAGACTCGATGAATAGAGAGTCCAACCTGAAAGAAATTAGAACGGAGGGCAACTAATATGAGTATGCAAAGCAAGTTAAAAACGAGAGGAATCGTGATGCTGATAGGATTTTTCATCTTATTGGGTGCAATCTTCTCCCCCATTTTTCCGGGCAAGCATAACGGGCTTGATTATATGGACAATCTGTTCAATACGATTTCCAAGGGCTCATCATATTTTATTGACGATTCACTCAAAGCCAGCGACAAATATGCCGGTCAGGTGATAGATGTGAAGATTAAACTGGAAAATGAACAGCAGGCCATAAATACGGCCAAACTCTTCCAGGTCGGTGGTGCAGAGGCGACGGTTTCCGGTAAGGAGTTGGCGATCAAAGGCGATATAAGCCTGATACTGAAGAGCAGCCTTGCTGATGCCGAGCAGATGTATCACAATAATGGAGCACCGGTTGCGAGCAAATACGGGTTTGGTGAGAAAGAAGCACTCTATAACTGGTGGACATCCTTCAAGGCAATCGATAAGGCTCTTACTGCAAAAGAGAATTTTAAAGAGGCTAAGGCCTTCGGTTCGGTCCGCTCAAAGGCTCTTGAGCCAGCCTATAACTATTACGGAGTGGCCGCCAGCAACTATAAGGACAATATTGGCCTGATCGCTGCTGCGCTCCTCTTCTACGTGTTGTATACTGTCTGGTACGGATTTGGCCTCATGTTTCTTTTTGAAGGTCTGGGGCTGAAGATCGGCCATTAATCTTCTGACAATTCGGCAAACTCATGACGTGTGGCGGGGAAGATCCCGCCACACGTCATACAGAGCCGACAAGGAACATCACCTATGCTCCGCATCTTCAATGCCATAAAACAGAGCCTGTTCCCCGAGTCGCAGCCAAGTTCCAGTCCCGAAGAGCTGCGCATCGCCTTTGCCAAACGATATGCCAATTTCCGAAGCCTGCTCACCGCCAACAACAATGCCTTGCAGGCGATGGCCGAACTGGAAAAAGTCTATTACAGCG
>JBBRDD010000176.1:0-10081 GCA_038204235.1 Desulfobulbales bacterium | reverse complement strand
TTACTTTTTTATTTTCCCATAGCTTTTTATAAGCGAGGCCGGATGGAAGCCGGTTGCAACGTTGCAGAGGACAGCAGCCATGAGTAAGGATTTATCGAAAGTAAGAAATATAGGTATCAGCGCCCATATCGATTCGGGAAAAACCACTTTGACCGAACGTATCCTGTTTTATACCAAAAGGATTCATGCAATCCATGAGGTGCGGGGGAAAGACGGTGTCGGAGCGAAAATGGATTCCATGGAGCTTGAAAAAGAGCGTGGTATTACCATTCAGTCCGCCGCAACCTACTGTTCCTGGAAAGATATTGACATCAACATCATCGATACTCCGGGCCACGTTGATTTTACTGTCGAGGTCGAACGGGCACTCAGGGTTCTTGACGGTGCAGTGCTGGTGCTTTGTTCGGTGGGCGGGGTACAATCCCAGTCCATCACGGTCAACAGACAAATGACCCGTTACAATGTTCCGCGTATCGCTTTTATCAATAAATGTGACCGTACCGGTGCCAATCCAGAAAAAGTGACCAGACAGCTTCGTGAAAAGCTGGACTTGAATGCGCATTTATTGCAGATGCCGATTGGTTTGGAAAGTGATCTCAATGGTGTCGTTGATCTCATCACCATGAAAGCGGTCTATTTTGACGGTCCCAGCGGGGAAGATATCCGTATTGAAGATATCCCCGCCACCATGCTCGCTGAGGCTCAGAGCAGGCATGATGCATTACTGGAAGAAGTCTCCATGTTCTCTGAAGACTTGATGGAGGCCCTGCTTAATGAAGGCGCGGTCGACCCTCAATTGGTCTATGACGCTGTTCGTAAAGGGACCCTTGCCCTGGAGTTTACTCCGGTGCTGGTTGGTTCCGCCTATAAAAACAAGGGCGTTCAGTCGTTGCTCGATGCGGTCGAGAGTTTTCTTCCCTGCCCTACCGATGTCGTCAATATGGCCCTTGATCTCAATAACGCCGAGAAAGAGTTCCCCGTCAGCAATAATCCTGACGATCCCCTGGTTATGCTGGCATTCAAACTCGAAGATGGACGTTACGGGCAGTTGACATATGTTCGTTCCTATCAGGGCAAGCTGGCAAAGGGTGATACTATTTACAACCGAAGGACCGGCAAGAAAGTCAAAATAGGCCGTCTCTGCCGGATGCATTCAAATGAAATGGAAGAGATCGATTCCTGTGGGTCCGGTGATATCGTCGCCTTGTTTGGGGTCGATTGCGCCTCGGGTGATACCTTTACCTCTGAGGATATCTCCTGTTCCATGACCTCCATGCATATTCCGGAGCCGGTTATTTCACTTGCGGTCATTCCTACTGACAATAAAGCGCAGATCAATATGTCCAAGGCGCTGAACCGTTTCACGAAAGAAGATCCGACCTTTAAAACCTTTGTTGATCATGAAACCGGCGAAACTATTATCTCCGGTATGGGTGAGTTGCATCTGGAAGTATACATTGAGCGGATGAAGCGCGAGTATGGTGCTCTCGTCACTGTAGGTGCGCCTCAGGTTGCCTATCGTGAAACCATTGGCCAGCGTGCCGATTTTAATTACACCCATAAGAAACAGACCGGTGGTTCCGGCCAGTATGGTCGGGTGGGTGGTTATCTCGAGCCGATGGAAGAAGGTGAGTATGAATTTGTCGACAAGATTGTTGGTGGTGTTATTCCCCGTGAATATATCACTTCCTGCGACAAAGGATTTAAGAAGTCTCTGGAAAAAGGGTCGCTCTGTGGAGCCCCCATTACCGGGGTTCGCTGTGTTATAAACGATGGCGCGTTCCATGCAGTCGACTCGTCGGATATTGCATTTCAGCTCGCGTCAATAGGTGCCTTCAAAGAAGGATACCTGAAGGCGAAACCGGTCATTATGGAACCGATCATGAAAGTTGCCGTTGAGGGGCCTTCCGAGTTTCAGGGTTCGGTAATGGGCTCGATCAATCAGCGACGGGGTATGATTATCGGGACAACTGAGGAAGGTAACTACTCGGTTGTCGAAGCGGAAGTGCCGCTTTCCGAGATGTTCGGCTACTCAACCACGCTGCGCTCGCTTACCCAGGGAAAAGCTGAATTCACCATGGAGTTTGCCACCTTTAAACCGGTGCCCAAAAGCGTAAGTGAAGAGTTGGTTAAAAAGTATCAGGATGAGAGGAAGAACGGTTGATAAACGCCGAGCTTCAGATTATTACTATATTCTGCTAAAAAATTATATTGATGACGGCGTGACCAACGCCAGTTGAAAAGGAATAATAAAGGTGAACTGCCATGGAAAATGATTCGATAGTTAATAATCCACTTCGGGCCCTTGGGCTTGAGGGTAAGGCGGGTAGTACTGGTCAGTCGATGATGGGCCTGGTCATGGCCAGGGCTGGACTCGGCAAAACTGCTATTTTGGTGCAACTGGCTCTCGATTGTATGCTGCTTGGCAACAAGGTGCTCCATGTAGCGATTGGTGAGGGCGTTGATAAAACCCGTGCCTGGTATGACGATATCCTTTCCCTGCTGACCGACGGAGAGAAAATCGAGTCTATCCCTGAAGTTATGAAGAATCGAATGATTATGACTTTTAAGGAAAGCTCGTTCTCTAAGGCAAAGCTTGAAGAAAGACTGGACGACCTGGTTAAACAGAATATTTATAAACCGGAATGCCTGATTGTCGATGGCTACGATTTTGAAAACAACGACAAAAAGTCGCTCGAAGAGCTGCGTGATTTCATGATCCAGTGTGGTTTGAAAATGATCTGGTTCTCAGCAGTCAGTCACCGTGGTGACAAGCGGGTCAGTGTCGATGGTGTTCCTGCTCCCTGCCACGAGGTAGACAGTCTGTTCGATACTGTGTTGCTCATCAATCCAGAGGGGGATGATATTAATCTGAATATCGTCAAATGTAAAAACTGTTCAGTGGACCCTGGTACCATTTTGATGCTTGATCCTTCAACATCGCTCATTAAACAATGCTAGCATGATATTTTGCCGAGTACGGCAGATTATTTGAAGGAACGTGTAATAAAAAAGCGGGATGCTGTATAGGCATCCCGCTTTTTGTGTATTGAGGTGAGCGATATGAAATTTAGACCATGCATAGATCTCCATGGCGGAGTGGTGAAGCAGATAGTCGGTTCGACCCTGAAAGATGACGCCCCGGAGGCAGTGCAAACCAATTTTGTCGCGACTAAACCGCCAGCCTGGTTTGCCGAGCTCTATCGGCAGGATAATTTAACCGGTGGGCATATCATCATGCTGGGGCCGGGCAACGACCTCGCCGCCGAGGAGGCCCTCGCCGCCTGGCCTGGCGGTATGCAACTCGGGGGAGGTATCAATACCAGTAATGCCGGCAATTGGCTGGATAAGGGCGCTTCCCATGTTATTGTCACTTCTTTCGTCTTCAGCGATGGTGAAATCGACATGACCAGGCTTAAACAGCTGGCCAAGGCAGTTGGACGACACCGACTTGTTCTTGATTTAAGTTGTCGGAAAAAAAATAATGACTATTTCATCGTCACCGACAGATGGCAAAAATTTACCGAGGTAATTATATCCGAGGGAATTCTTGATGAGCTTTCCGGCTTTTGTGATGAATTCCTTATCCACGCGGCTGACGTCGAAGGTAAATGCGCCGGCATAGAAAATGAGCTGGTTGAAAAACTTGCCGGATGGGTACCTATTCCGACAACCTATGCCGGAGGAATCAGAGATCTAAAGGATCTGCAGCTGTTGAAAGAGACAGGACATGACCGACTGGATATTACCATCGGCAGTGCCCTGGATATTTTTGGCGGCACGAACCTGGCATATAAGGATGCGGTTGCGTTTTGCCGTCATTAATTTCCTGCCTGTCTTGACCTTGACCAATTCTTTCGATAGAATTATTCAGCAGGATTTCTTACACCACACTGGCCAATTAATTGATCTTAAATTGGAAATATGACTATTGATAAAATACAACAGAGGCGGGATATTGAAAGGTTTATCAATAAGATGCCCAGTCTGTCAACTACTGTTGGGAAGGTGATGGAGATTTGTAGCCGTACCGATGCGTCACCTAATGAACTCAATAAGGTGATTTCGCTTGATCCGGTTCTGACCGGGCAGGTGCTTAAACTCATCAATTCGGCCTATTATTCATTAATTAATAAAGTCACCTCTCTTACCAGAGCGATCACTATGCTCGGTATTAATACCGTCAAGAATATGGCGCTTAGTACCGCCATTATCCGCAGTGTTGCCGGGGCAAAAAAATCTAAAGCCTTGCCGACAACCAAGTTCTGGGTCCATTCGATTGGTGCCGGAGTCAGTGCCAAGTTGCTTGGTGAGGTAAAAGGGATGCCGGTGATGGAAAGAGAAGAGCTGTTTATTGCCGGCCTGCTCCATGATCTTGGCAAGGTACCTTTTGGTGATGAATATATTGAAGTGTTGAAAATTGCCAGGGATGAACAGTTGCCCCTGTATCAGGTTGAGATGGAGATCATGGGTATAGATCATCAGGAAGTTGGATTGATGATTGCCGATAAATGGAAGCTCAACCAGGTTATTACTGGCTGTATCGGCAGTCACCACCAGACTGCAACCCTGACCGGCGATCTTGGCCAGCAGGTCGCCCTGATTGCTCTTGGTAATATGTACAGCAATATTGTTGACCACGGATATGCCGGAGATCCTTTTCCTGCTGAAGAAGAAGTCGGCAGGCTGGTGGCGGCCGTCGGTCTTTCCTGGCCGGAATTCTGCGGTATTGGTGACCGGGTGGTCGAGGAAATAAAAAAGGCCGAGATCTTTTTGAAAATATAAGCAGGAGCGGCGATGAAGGTTCGTTTTTGGGGTGTTCGGGGATCTATACCCAGCCCCGGTTCTATAACACAGAAATACGGCGGCAACACGGCCTGCATTGAGTTGCGGGTCGGATCGGATAATCGGCTTATCATTATTGACGCAGGCTCCGGAATTCGTTCGCTGGGCAATTCTATCATGGTCCACGATCTGCCCAAGGGACCGATTAAAGCCGACATCTTTCTGTCGCACACCCACTGGGACCATATTATGGGGTATCCGTTTTTTACCCCAATTTATATCCCGGGCACAAAACTTAAAGTGCACGGGCCGGTCTCTTTTGAGGAAGATCCGCTTGAGGAGGTTGTCGGCGGGCAGATGAAATATCGATATTTCCCGGTTAATTTAGGCGAGCTGGCTTCAGATGTTGAATATGTGCGGTTAAAAGAAGATCCGAATATAGACTTGGGTAACGGGTTGCACCTGGCAACCAAATTGCTCAACCATCCGATCACCGCTCTGGGTTACCGATTTGAATATGATGGCCTTGTGGTTTGCACCTGCTACGATTCGGAACCGTTCCGTAATCTCTTTATAACTGACCCGGAAGATCCTGCCTATGATGAGGCAATGGCGTTTGAAGGCAATGAGGTGGCTATTGAACAGAATCTGGCGATCGAACAGTTCTTTGCCCGGGCCGATCTGCTCATCTGCGATTCGCAGTATACCGAGGCGGAGTACAGCTCGAGAATCAACTGGGGGCATACCACGATGGAATATGCTATCGGGGCTGCCAACAGAGCCGGAGTTAAAAAACTTGCGATGTTTCACCATGATCCGGACCGGAGCGATATCGCCCTGGACGAATTGGCTAAAATTTACTGTGAACCTGGAAAATATGGGCAGACTGAGGTTTTCTTCGCCAGGGAAGGGATGGAAATCGATCTGTAGGTTTTTACAACGCCATCAATACAAGGCGCGCTTGATCCTGTCAATGCAGTCGTGATCGGCGAAATAAGGATTGGGTGCCGGAGCAGGAAAGGGAATGACCAGCTGTTCGGCAAAAGGAGTGGAGAGTACGTTCCGGTTATAGGCCTCAATCATCAGCCTTTCGAGGTTGACCGTATCTTCAATGTTATAGGCGAGCAGGGTCTCAAGGGCTTTTTCGTCATTTTCCTGTATGTACCGGTTCCAGAGGAGTACGGCAAAGTAGCCGTCAACGCCATCGAGGTTGCCGCGGTGCAAACCCAGCTGTTTCTCACATCCCTTTAAGCCTCCTTTAAAGCCCAGGCGGGCCAGCACATAGCGCAGATCGATCTGCGCATGTTCTAAGTGGATGCGGAAAAATCTCTCTAGAAATGGAATATCAAAGCTTTTGCCGTTGTAGCTGACAATGACCTGGTATTTCCGAATGTCGCGGACAAAATCATCCAGATTTCTGCCGTTGATATAGGTAAATACCTCCCGGCCGTCATAGAGCGCAATGGTTGTTACCGTTGCGTAATCATCCAACCCGGTAGTCTCGATGTCCAGATAAGCGGTCCGATCGCGGAAGTGCGGGAAAATTCTCCAGGGTTCGGTACTGCCGAGCTGGTCAACGAAGAAAACCGGATCATTGTCAAGGGCGACCAGGGAGTCCTGCAGGACCCTGGCCGCGTCAATCCTGGTGGCAGCGGACAGCCGGATGGGCGGCTGAGGCTGCCAATGGTCCCAGCTGGTAATTCCCGCCGCCCAGAGCTGTCGCTCGGTTTTCATGCCAATGCCGGGTATATGGCAGAAGGTGTGCTGCAGCATACTTTTTTTCCGTTAAAGGTAGGCGCTGACGCTAGGCGTCTTATGCTGGTCTTGTTTTCTTGTTTCGGTGCTGCGTCGTGTCGTCTTGTGCGGAGTTGACGGCTGCGAGGTGGTGGTATCTGCTATCTTTTGCAGCTTCATCGCCTTGCTGCCGATACGGGCGCGCTGGAGTACCCGCAGGATGTCTTCCGGCATGCCGAAAGGCAGATCGACGGTGCTGTAGCTGTCAAAGATGGATATGCGGCCGATAAATTTACTGTTAATATCCGCTTCGTTGGCAATGGCCCCGACAATATTCCCCGGTTTCACCCCTTCGTTGTTGCCGAGCTGGATGCGAAACCGTTCCATGCCTTCTTCCGGCGGGAGCTGTACCTCCATGCTTTTTCTGCCTTTGGGTTTTTGCTCAGCGGTTCGGGCTGTTCGAGCGGTTCGGGCAGACTTGACCGGTTGGGTGCGTCGATTGGCAGGCGCCGGATCGTCCCTAAACTTCGGTTCAGCCTTGAGCAGGGGCGTGTCGCCCTGGCCGAGATGGGCTAAAGCTGCTGCCAGTTGAAGAGGGTCTGCCTGAGTTTGCTCCAGGTATTCTGCGATGAGATTTTCGTAAAATGAAATATCTTTTTGCAGGGCTGTAGTAATTTTATCTTTGAATTGCTCAATTCTCTTTTTGTTGATATCGGCAACTGAAGGTAATTGCATCGGCTGTATTTTTTGCCGCGTTGCTCGTTCAATGGATCTGAGCATCGATTGCTCCCGGGGGTTGACGAAAAGAATAGCCTCGCCGCTGCGCCCCGCTCTACCGGTTCTGCCGATTCGGTGAATGTACGATTCCGTATCAAAAGGAATATCGAAATTGATTACGTGGCTGATACGCTCAACATCGAGACCGCGAGCTGCGACGTCTGTTGCCACCAGAATGTCGATTTTTTTCGCTTTGAGTTGCTCGACGGTCCGCAGTCTCTGGCTTTGCTGGATGTCGCCATTGAGTGGAGCTGCAGAGAAACCGAGTGCTACCAACTGCTCAGCTATCTCGACTGTCTGTATTTTAGTGCGTACGAAAACCAAGATGCCGTCAATGTTTTCAGCTTCGATGATCCGCGACAGGGCGTCTATTTTCTTGGTAAAACCGCCGGCCGTGATCAGGCAGCGCTGATTAATGGTCTGGGCGGTAACCGCCTTGTCTTTAATGGTGATTTCGATCGGATCATTGAGATATTTTTGGGCTATCTTGCGGATATTCGGCGGCATGGTCGCCGAAAAAAGTGCAGTTTGTTTTCTGCCTGGAAGCTGTTCGAGGATCCATTCGACATCATCGAGAAAACCCATCCTGAGCATTTCGTCGGCTTCATCGAGCACCAGGCTGTGAATGCTCTCCGCTTTGAGAGTACCACGGCGAAGGTGATCCATTACTCTGCCAGGTGTGCCTACCACAACCTGGACTCCCTTCTGCAGTTGGCGCAGCTGGATGTTGTAATCTTGGCCGCCGAAAATAGCCAGCACGTTGAAATTTTTCAGGTGTTTTCCGTAATCTGTAAAAGATTCAGCAACCTGGATGGCAAGCTCTCTGGTCGGGGCGAGCACTAAAATCTGCGGGTTTTTACTTTTTCCCGGTTGCAGTCGTGACAGTAGCGGCAGGGCGAAAGCAGCAGTTTTGCCAGTGCCGGTTTGGGCCTGACCAACAACATCCCGTCCCTGAAGGACATGCGGAATCATCTCTTGCTGGATGGGAGTTGGAATTTCGTAGCCGGCGTCATCGACGGCTTGAAGAAGAGGGGCGGAAAGGTCAAAATCGGCAAAAGAAAACGGCGTTGGAGCATGTTCGGAAGACATAGTAATACCTATAGATAAAAATGGGTTGATTCCAAAAGAAAACTTGTTGTGCAAAGCCTGCCCAGGAAAGAAAGATCGACCTCCAAAAGGAAAACCATGGTGCGGTTTTCGACGGTCGATATGTTCGTGTCTGTCCAGTTTTGCGCAACTTCCCCAAAAAAATCTATGTTCTGGTCTGACACTAACGCGAGTGAACCCCGCTATATATCAAGAAAGCCAAAAGTTTGCAATATAATAATTGATGGTGTCATAGCTGTCACCAGGATGTATAGAGTAATTGTGACAGTTTTTGTCAGTTAGGTTGTTGTCCCTGTCGTTGTCCGGGAAAATTCTGCATATTGTTCTTGTCGAGGATTTCATTTAATTCACTGTAAACTTGATGGATCTCCTTAGGTAAGCCGGTTCCGGTGCATCGCCTCATGGTGTCTCCCTGCCGAAAGGTTGCGGTCACCGAGTGGATCTCCTCTAATGGGCGAAGGAGGTTTTTTCTCAGGCTGCGCATAAAAAGCATACCAACCAGAAAGACCACCGTGGCCATGAAAACTATACCCCAGGCTCCGGCATTGCCAAACTGTCTGGCTTTTTTGTCCGCTGCGACCATTGCCGCCCTGTTCGCGGCACCGAGGCTGAGGATTGCATCGATTGTTTTTGTGAGCGCCGCGGCATCACCGGCAAAGGCCTTGAGGTAGCTCTGATTTATTGCTTTTATGATGATCGGCTCGTCCGCTTCGGTAATATACTGCTGGGCTTTATGCAAGGCTTCCTTAAAGGCATTTCGTGCCGAATCTGCTGCTGCATTGTGCTCAGATCGGTTGTTATTGACCATCGCCAGTGCCGCAAGCATTTCCTCACAGGTCTGGATTGAAGTCACGTTTCGGTCAATGATAAATTCGATGGCCGGAGTCATGCGCACGAAAATCCATATCGACCCAAAGGCCATTACCAGATTCAAGCCAATAAGAAAACAGGCAGCCAATCGCACTGATTGAGCGAGCTTCATAGCTAAATCCCCTTAATTAATTTAGGAATAGCTGCTTCGCTCGAGACGATTATCAGGTTATCGTTGGCCTCGAGCGGGGCACTTGGCGAGGGCGACAGAATTTTCGGGGGGGTTCCTCTTCTGATTCCGACAACGATTACGCCATAACGCTTGGGCAGGGCGAGATCAATAAGGCTTTTGCCAATCATTGAAGGTTGAATGAAAATTTCTGTGAGGTGTAAATCTTCGCCGAGATTGGTGTCGGCAATGAGATGCCGGTATAGAATACGGTTGGCAAATCGTTTGCCAAATTCCTGTTCCGGATTGACTACCTGATGGGCTCCGACCAAATGCAAAATGCGCTGATGCATAGTATCATTGGCTCGGGCGATGACAAGCGGGGTCCCCATCTGCCGGAGTAAAGCGGTGCAGATAATGGATGCTTCTTTCGAGTCGTCCCCGATAGCACAGACGGCCGAATCTCTTTTTCCCGGTTCCAGGCGGGCCAGCTCAGCCTCATCGGTCGCATCAACGACTATTGCCTCGGTGACAAAGGCGGCAGCCTCCTCAACCAGATTTTTGTTCACATCGACGGCAAGTACTTCCGCGCCCTTTTCCGACAGAGTCCGGGCAAGAGACATGCCAAAGTGGCCCAGCCCGATAATCAGTATTTGCTGAAACATTACAGTAACTCCTTCATTACGTTAAAGGTATTTT
>JBBRDD010000175.1:0-10082 GCA_038204235.1 Desulfobulbales bacterium | reverse complement strand
GCTTTTGCCAATCTGGATAAAAAACAGATGATCAAATATGGCCTTTCTGCTCCTCTTCATGAAGGCGCAATTAAGTACTACAAGGAAGCAGGTTTGATGTAACTTGGAAGAAAAAGGGCGGGCAGGATGGTTCGACCATCTTTCACCCGCCCAATCAGCAAGCCATGTATTTTCCCTCTTCGAACTTATGACCATCAAGTGAGCATTGCAAAAAGTTCCGCTCTTTTCAGAAGGGCCGACCGGTTGTTTGCCTCACCCCTGTATTAACAGAATAGATATGCAGCAGCCCTGAGAGGAGTCGAATAATTATGACCGAAATAGAAAAAAATCCAGATGTGGAGCGGTTAGAAAAGATGGTGGCCGATACTGATACCGGAGGTCGGATACCACAAGACAAATTTTCCAAGGCGATCCTCTTCGCAATCCCGCTACTCTGGTCTCTTTTCCAGCTCTGGTATTCATCTCCTCTCCCCTTTGCCCTCAATTTTTTTGTCATCAATGACACAGAGGCCCGCTCGATCCATCTGGCTTTTGCCATGTTTCTGGCCTACGTCGCTTTTCCGACTTTCAAAACGTCACCGACTAAATACATTCCGCTGCAGGACTGGATACTGGCTCTTGCAGCCTCTTTTGCAGCGGGCTACATCTACCTTAATTACACCGGCCTCTCTTCCCGACCCGGGGCCCCGACAACCCTTGATCTGGTAATATCCGTAATCGGCATTATCCTCCTTCTCGAGGCGACTCGCCGTGCCCTTGGCCCCCCGCTGATGATTATAGGGACTCTTTTTATCATATACACCTTTGCCGGTCAATATATGCCCGACATCATTGCCCACAAGGGAGCGAGTCTTACCAAAGGCATGTCACATTACTGGTTATCGACCGAGGGTGTTTTTGGTGTTGCCCTGGGGGTCTCAACCAGCATGGTCTTCATGTTCGTTCTTTTTGGTTCCCTGCTTGAAAAAGCGGGAGCCGGCAACTATTTCATCCGTGTCGCCTTCGCCGGACTTGGTCACATGCGTGGCGGACCAGCCAAGGCGGCTGTCGTTGCTTCAGCAATGACCGGTATGATATCCGGCTCGTCCATCGCCAATGTGGTTACCACCGGGACCTTCACCATACCCCTGATGAAAAAGGTGGGGTTCTCCGCGGAAAAAGCCGGCGGCATTGAGTGCGCTTCTTCAGTGAATGGTCAGATCACCCCACCGGTAATGGGGGCAGCGGCCTTCCTGATGGTTGAATATGTGGGCATTTCTTATCTCGAAGTCATTAAAAATGCCTTTCTACCGGCAATAATCGCCTATATCGCCCTGGTCTATATTGTTCATCTTGAAGCATGTAAGATGGGCCTCAAGGGGCTTGAAAAAAGACACAAAAAGACGGTAGCCCAATCCCTCTACGGCATCGTCTCCGTTCTCCTCGGCACAATCGCTACCGGCGCAGCCACCTATTATGGTCTTGGCTGGATAAAGACCGCAGCGGGCGATGGAGCGATTTATATCATCGCGGTACTCGCCCTGTTCGCCTATATTGTCCTTATTTATGTCGCCTGCCGGGTCCCTGAACTCGAACACACGACGGATATGGACGTACTGCCCGATCTCGGGGAAACCACCCAGGCTGGCCTGTACTTTCTCCTGCCGGTTGTGGTGCTCATGTGGTGCCTGATTGTCGAACAATTCTCTCCTTCCCTTTCGGTTTTCTGGGCGACTGTTTTATTGCTGTTCATCGTCATTACCCAAAGACCGCTTAAAGGTTTTTTCCGAAAGATACAAAGCGAGGAATTCAGTTTTCGGCGCGGCCTCGACGACGTCATTACCGGAATGGTCACCGGTGGCCGGAACATGATCGGAATCGGTGTGGCAACAGCCGCTGCCGGCATCATTGTCGGTACTGTCACCCTTACCGGCATAGCCCTGGTCATGACCGATTTCGTTGAATTGATCTCCCTCGGCAACATGAACTTAACCCTGATATTTACCGCGATATTCTGCATCATTCTCGGAATGGGCCTGCCGACCACCGCCAATTATATTGTCGTTTCAACCCTTATGGCACCGGTCATTGTCAGCCTGGGCGCGCAGAACGGACTGCTCATCCCTCTGGTCGCCGTTCATCTGTTCGTTTTTTATTTTGGTGTTCTCGCCGACGACACTCCGCCGGTGGGTCTGGCTGCCTTCGCTGCCGCGGGTATTTCGGGGGGAGATCCCATTCGCACAGGTATCCAGGGCTTTATGTACGATATCCGCACCGCCATTCTGCCCTTTGTCTTTATTTACAACAATGAACTCCTGATGATCGGCATAGGCTCCGCTCTTCATTTTATTGTGGTGGTCTGCGGTGCCGTCATTGCCATGCTGGCCTTTGCCTCAGCAACGCAAAACTATATGCTGACCAAAAATAGGCTCTGGGAAAGCGGGTTGTTGCTGGTAGCAGCTTTTATATTGTTTCGCCCTGGCTATTTCTGGGATCAAGTCTATCCGGAACTGGAGACCCGACCATCGGCGGAGATGGCCCAATTTGTTGATCATATGCCGGCAGGCGACCAATTGCGCCTTACCCTGAAAGGCGAAAAGATGAGTGGCAAGGAATTCACCATGGTTGTGTCCTTAAAAGTTGGCGATCAGGTCGGAGGTGAACAACGATTACAGGCAATGGGATTTAGCACCCGCACTGAAGATGGCAAAATTTTCGTTGATAACGTGGTGTTCGGCAGTGCCGCGAAGAAAGCCCGCATCGATTTTGATCAGGAAATCGTCAATTTCCAGGTGTTAACCGACCGGCCCCCAAAACAGCTGATGTTCATCCCGGCTCTCGCCATGCTTGTCCTCATCTGGCTTAACCAGAAACGACGGGTAAAAAAAGCAGCGCAACAGGCTGCCGTCCGCACATAAGATTTCGTGAAACATTTACCGGCGAACCCGGGAAGATATTCTTTCTATCATTACGGCGTACGAGAGTATGTCGTAATGATAGAAACCAGAACACCTCACCTTTACATCTTTTTATTATCAATCAAGTATTCAAGACTTTCATTCTCTCATCAAAGCTGAAGCAGCGCTTTCAGGGACTGCATCTAATTCCGTATGAATTTTCGAATCGCAGATCAGCTAAGCGATTTCGGCTCATTCCCTACTCAAAGCCGTATAATTTGATCTTGCGCCAGAGAGTCGTTCGGGGGATCTCCAGAATCTGGGCGGTAAGGCCTTTATTATATCCCGTTCTCTGCAGGACTTTCATGATATATCGCTGTTCCATCTCGGCCAGGGATGGGAAACCGTCGCCGGCAATCGTGTCAAATTCCAGATTCTGTAAATCCTTCGGTAAATCCTGCGGTCCGATTTCCTCGCTCTCGGTCAGGGCCAGTGCCCGTTCGATAATGTTTTCGAGCTCGCGGACATTGCCGGGAAAACTGTAATGCAGCAGGATATTAAGTGCCTGCTCCTGAATCCCGGTTACCTGTTTATGAAATGCCAGACTGTATTTTTTTATAAAGTGGCGGGTAAGCAGAGGAATATCTTCACGCCGCGCCGATAATGAAGGCACGGTAACAGAGACCACATTGAGGCGAAAGAAAAGATCCTCGCGAAAGGTCCCTGCCTCCACCTCATGTTTGAGGTCTTTGTTTGTTGCCGCAATAATCCGAATATCCAGATCAATCGGCGTGGTCCCGCCGACCCGAAAAATCTGGCGCTCCTGGATAACATGAAGCAGCTTCACCTGCATATTGGGAGGCATTTCACCGATCTCATCGAGAAAAACCGTACCGCCGGCTGCCGATTCGAGCAAGCCTATTTTGGTCGTTGTTGCGCCGGTAAAGGCTCCCCTTTCGTGACCGAAAAGCTCACTGTTGATTAATTCATCGGTGAAGCCGCCACAGTTAAAGGTGACAAAAGGATGGTCCTTTTTCGGGCTGAGTTGATGCACGGCTCTGGCAACCAGGGCTTTTCCGGTACCGCTGGCACCCTGAATGAGAACATTGCAGTCTACCGGCGCAACCTTGCGAACCATTGTGAACAGTTCCTGGATAAGAGGACTGTTGCCAATAATTGCGGTCAGGCCGGAATCACCCTTCAACGCCTCTCGCAGGCGCAGGTTCTCCAGGCGCATGGAGATCTTATCCCGCGCACTCTGGGCAAGCAGGCGGATCTCCGCCAGATTAACCGGTTTTGCAATATAATGGTAGGCGCCGTTCCGCATGGCCTCAACGGCTGTTTCAACACTTTTATGCCCGGTAATAATAATCACCTCGGTTTCCGGACGAAGACCCTTCACCCGGGCCAAGATCTCCAGGCCGTCGAGATCCGGCAGACGCATATCTAAAAAAACGATGTCGAACGGTTGCTGCACCATTCTTTCGAGAAAAGAACG
The DNA here is from genome assembly GCA_038204235.1 of Desulfobulbales bacterium. Lineage (GTDB taxonomy): Bacteria > Desulfobacterota > Desulfobulbia > Desulfobulbales > Desulfocapsaceae > Desulforhopalus_A. The sequence goes on along the minus strand of JBBRDD010000175.1, from coordinate 5,708 downwards.
TCCCATAATAAAGGCCTCGACTTCATAATCCTCGCGGGTCAAGGCCTGGCTGAGACGCCGACAGACAATTTCCTCGTCATCGACAACCGCTAATCGTAATTTCATCCAACACTCCATCCTGCGAAATCATTGACAACATATGGAAGCAGGACGCTGACCTTCGTCCCTTGCCCAGGTTCACTGACTACTTCAATCCGGCCGCCGTGGCGCTTGACTATGGCAAAACTAACCGACAGGCCAAGCCCCGTTCCTTTGCCAACTTCCTTGGTTGTAAAAAATGGCTCGAAGATCTTCTCTTGAATTTTCGGCGGGATACCTGCCCCGGTATCCTCAACGGTGAATTTGACAAATCCAGGGCTGTCGGCCAGTTCCACATGCATGCCTATTTTGCCTCCAGATGGTGTCGCGTGTACCGCATTGAGCAGCAGATTAGTAAAAACCTGCTGGAGATTGCCCATATTACCACGTATCTCCGGCAGGTCCTTGGCAATCGAGGTGTCCAGTTGTAAGCCGACAATTTTAAACTGATTTTTGACCAGGTTGACTGTGCTCGTCAGAATAAGAGCAGGAGCAAGTTGAGAGAAGGTCGGATTCTCGGTACGGGAAAAATCGAGGAGATTTTTCACTATATCTGCGGCACGGTCTGCCTGACTCTGAATATCCTGCAGCATTTCTGAACAGTTTTCATCAATATCTTCACCATATTCCTCGATCAGGCTCTCCGCCGTTAAGGCAATATTGTTGATGGGATTGTTTAGTTCGTGGGCGATTCCGGCAGTGAAAGTACCGATAGCGGCAATTTTTCGAGTCTGGATTAAATCTTCCTGATTCGTTTCAAGTTCCTGGGCCATTTGGTTGAAGGCCTCTATAAGACCGGCAATCTCTTCCAAACGGACGCCGCTATAATGGATGGGGCTGAAATCCCCGCGTCCAACGGATCGTGTAGTCTCCATTACCACATCGAGAGGTTTTATCAGGCCCTCAGAAATAAGCTGAAAGACAAGCACCATCAAGCCGACCAGAATGGCCAGGACAAAGAAAGGGATCGTCAGGCTGCGTAAAAAGGTTGCGTGAATACGCTTGCGCTTGATCACCCGGAAATGATCTGCGGCATCAGTGAGCGTTTTCCCCAGGATGCGGATCATTTCCGGCGGGATACTGTCTCCTGCACTGATACGTTCGACAAACTGACGATAATTGAACAGCGAATTTTTAAAACTGACAAACGCCGCCTTTCCATCAAGCAGCGGCAGGTCATCGGCGAGAGCCGCCAGCAGCGTGTCGATCCGATTGAGGTACTCCGTGCTTTCCGACAAATTCTGTTTGTCGGCGTAGATCAGGTAATTTTTCTCAAACCTTCGTACTTCGAGAATATTATTCAACAAATCATCATATCGTTCACTCAGCTCCATACGTGTCTTGAGTGTTGATAGATTCCAGTAGTTCAAGGCGGTAAGGGCACTGATCAAGACAAGAGTGAGGCCAAAGACCATCAGGATTTTGCCCTTAATGGATCCCAGGCGCAAACGCTGCACCCACGATTGTGACCATTGGTGAAATAAAGATACGGCACGGGTGCTGTTCATTGAGGGACTCCGGCTGAATGTTAAAAACCGAATTGCATTTCATATTGAAACAATATCGCCCGACTATAATCAATAATGTTTCAATATGAAATGCAAAAAGAAAACGCCTCTTTATATGCTCGATGTATCTACCTAATATATAAAGATATTTATTCCAAATCAATTTCTTCCCATTGGCACTCACTTTGCTATTACAAAAGCATGAAGGAGCTCAATGGAAAAGATACTCGTAGCAATCGACAGCAGACATGGCGCATGGGAGGCACTCTCGCATGCATGTTCTCTGGCTAAGCGAATCGATGCGACTCTCAATATTCTTCTGGTAGTGCCACTCAACAGACGAAGGATTTCCTGCCATGCTAAAGAGGTCGAAGAGGCAATCAGGAAAAAACTTGAGCTGCTAATCGAGGCTGCCAAAGCGGAAGGAGTTCAGATTAATTATTTCATTACGGAGGGAGAGTATGCACAAGAGGTGATCAGCTTTGTCAATAATAACAAGATTTCCCTACTGATACATGAAGCAGACGACAAGAAAGCTCGCTCAACCGACAAGGAACTGCTCTTTGTCCGCTCTTTTCGCCATAAAATTTCATGCACGGTGGAAATAGTTTTCACGAAGAAAAATACCGCATAACACGAGAGGATTACATGAGTTTTTCAATGAGTCTTTATCTTCCCATAGCCGGCAACAGTATCAATTGTGTGGCGATCCTGGGCCTGGGTGGGGTTGTCGGTCTCTTATCCGGCATCTTCGGTGTAGGTGGAGGGTTTCTGATGACACCTCTGCTTATCATGATGGGCATTCCACCAACGGTGGCTGCGGCATCGGATTCCAATCAAATCGTCGGGGCATCGACGTCCGGCACGCTTGCCCATTTTCGTCTTGGCAATGTAGACATAAAAATGGGTCTGCTTCTGCTGGTCGGCGGCATAGCCGGAGGAACGGTCGGAGTCCAGATCATCAAAATACTGCGCCAGCTCGGTAATGCTGATTTTTTGATCAGCGTCACCTACGTCCTTATGCTTGGGTTTGTCGGCGGATATATGTTTCTCGAGAGCCTGCAGGCTATGCGCAAGTCGAAGCAACCCGTGACTGCCGAAGCTACTCCCAGGCGCGAGTCCTCCTATGCAAAAATGATGCGGGTCCTGCCTTTCCAGATGGATTTTGAACGCTCGGGCATTCGCATGTCACTCCTGATGCCTCTCATGCTTGGCACTCTGGTCGGAGTGCTGGCGGCCATCATGGGAGTCGGCGGCGGTTTCGTCATGGTTCCGGTAATGGTCTATCTTTTACGCATGCCGATGCATGTCGTGGTAGGCACCAGTCTCTTTCAAATTCTCTTCACTTGTGTCAATGTCACCATCATGCAGGCCTCCCAGAACCATACGGTCGATTTTGTTCTCGCCCTGTTATTACTGATCGGGTCTGCCCTTGGAGCCCAGGTCGGTGCCAAGGTTGGCAAAAAACTCGGTGGCGAACAATTGAAAATCGCGCTGGCATCCCTGGTTCTCGTCGTGATGTTTAAAATGCTCTACGACCTCCTCGCCAGACCGGATGTACTGCTCAGTTATATTGGAGGACACTGATATGATACGTACGCACTCCCCGTCATGTAAATGGCTACTTCTTTTAATTCTCGCACTTATCCCATGCATGGCATATGCCTCTGCACCGATGACCATGACCGCAGCTCCTACCAATATATTGATGGGTGCGCGGTATGATGGCATTACCTTAAAGGCTTCCGGCACGATCCCCGCCGGCAGTGATGTCATTTTACGCTTTACCGGTGCCCCGGAAGAATTGCATCTTCGGCAAAAGGGCAAGGTATTCGGACTGCTGTGGATGAATACCGGCAAGGTAGTTTTGAACAATGTGCCCAAAATCTGCCTGGTTGAGAGCTCACGCCCCTTTGATCAGCTTGGTGCGGCGGGAACATCCTTTCAACTGGCAAGCCTCAAATCGACTATTAAGGTTGAAGAGGGTGCCAACTCTGGTAATGTCGACTTGATACATGAACTTCTTCTGTTAAAAGAGAATGATGGCCTCTACGCTGAAACAATGGGTGATATTCACCTTGGTCCCGATACGGGAGCAACCCGCAACTTTGCAGCCGAGGTAGCAATTCCTTCCGCTGTGGCCCCGGGCCATTACAATATTGAGGCTGTGGCAGTTAAAGATGGTGCCGTAGTAGGGCAACAAACAATAGATGTAGAGGCCAGATTGACTGGTTTTCCGGCATGGCTGAGCAAACTGGCATTTAAAAATGGATTACTGTACGGAATACTGGCGACAGTCATCGCGGTCGTCAGTGGCCTGGCAATCGGTCTTGTGTTTCAGAGCAAAGGAGCACATTGATTTTGTGAATCCTGCATGTATAACGTCATAAAAAAACTGCTCACTTACCGACGACGCCGGAAAGAGGTTTTGCCTTTTACGGTGCTGTTCAAGAAATTTCAGGACATTCTCGAAAACAACAACCAGATCCTGGAGCTCATGGCTGATATGGGCGACAAGCTGGGTGGTGAGTATGTTTTTGACCGACGATACATTGAAGATGCTGCCGAGAAAGTGGGAGACCATGTTTTTAAGCTCATTTCCGGGCTGAGCATTCTTACGCAACGCAAAAATGTCGAACTGTTTGTCGCATTTGAGCGTATCCGCCAGGCAATCCAGGGTGAGTTGTCCGGCAGGCATTTTCTACCATCCGGCAATCTGGTCCTGCCCTTGAGCGAACTGAGCTCGGAAATGAGTGAACAGGTCGGTGACAAAATGGCCAAACTCGGCGACATCCATAATCGTCTGGGGCTGACGACACCGGATGGCTTTGTGATAACCACCCAGGCATTTTTTCAATTCATGAACCAAAAAGGGTTGCTGGAAAAAGCAGCACAGGCGGCACTGCATTGGGATGCAGGCGACGATGCCGCATTCGAGCAGGTTGCCGATGCTATGCAGAAAAGCATCATGAACACCCCGGTGCCACGTCACCTGACAGCACAGATTTTTGCCCAGTTCGATGCTCTTGCCCAACGTATGCAGCAGTCGCAACTGACCCTATCTATTCGGAGCAGCGGCTGGGGCGAAGGAGAAGACACCAGTTTTGCCGGGCAGTATACATCAATGCTGAACGCCTCACCCGATCAACTGATTGACGGCTACCGCCAGGTCGTAGCCAGTGCCTATTCCTTCAAGGCCTGGAGCTATCGCTTGAACAAAGGCTACCTGGAACACGAAACAGCCATGGCCGTCGGTTGTCAGGTGATGGTCGAAAGCGCCGTAAGCGGCGTCCTGCACACGTATGCCCCGGACATAGCCGAAGGGGCTATGGTGGCCAATGCGCTGTGGGGGCTGTGCGCCCCGGTTGTTGAAGGTAATCGGAGAACGGATACGATTATCCTCGATCGTACCCCGCCTTATGCCATTCGGTCTCTGACTGTCGTCGAAAAACCACAGCGACTGGTTGCCGTATCGGGCGGAGGCGTCACCTGGGAGGATAATCCAGCCGAATTGCACACCGTACCCAGCCTCAGTAAAGAACAACTCCAGGAGCTCTCGCAGACCGCGATGCGCATCGAGCGTTATTATAAAAGGCCACAGGAAATCGAGTGGACTTTCAACAGCAACAAACAACTGCATATCTTGCAGACACGCCCCCTGCGCTTTCGGGAGACGCATGCTGCGCCAAAGCCGCAGCTGCTTGAGGCGGTTCGGGATGCGGAGATTATTTTCTCCGACAAAGGTTTTGTGGTGCAGCGCGGCGTTGGCATCGGCAAGGTATTTATGGTGACAAGCGATGCCGATTTGAAAGATTTTCCCTATGGCGCGATCATGCTGGCGCGGTATACCTCGCCCCGTTATTCTACCATCATGCCCAAGGCGCGGGGCATTATCACCGACGTCGGCTCTCCCACCGGCCACATGGCATCACTGGCGCGGGAATACCGGGTGCCGACCATCGTCGATACGGAAGTGGCAACATCGCTGCTGCAGACCGGTGACGAAATCACTCTTGACGCGACCCAGAACACCGTCTATCGCGGCAATATCAGTGCCCTTGATCGTTTCGAACTGACCGAGGATGAGGTCTTTGAAGATTTTTATGAATACCGCCTGCTCCG
>JBBRDD010000174.1:0-10107 GCA_038204235.1 Desulfobulbales bacterium | reverse complement strand
TTGAAAATAACCGTTTTGCAGACGAAAGTCAAAATCTATGCAGAGATATTTTTATGGCTCGATTAACTGTTTTGGTCTATAGTATTCAGCTTGTTACGATTCGGAAGGCAAGTTTGCTGCTCCAGGCTGTGCACCATTTCATACCGGGGCCGCCTCCGTTAAACTACTTAGTTATTTACGGTTTTTCCCAATAACGTTGTACTAATTGTAAAGTTTAAAAGGAGACTGAGACTATGGGTAAGAACATACTTGTTTTTGGACCAAACGGCAGTGGTAAAGGCACTCAAGGTGCTATTATACAGAAGAAATACGATATTCCCCATATTGAATCCGGGGCCATTTTCCGGGAGCACATTGTCGGTGGTACCGAGCTCGGTAAAAAAGCTAAACAGTTTATCGATAAAGGTGATTTGGTACCAGATGATATCACCATCCCAATGATGGTTGCCCGTCTCTTAAAAGCTGATTGTAAAGATGGCTGGATCCTTGACGGTTTTCCACGTTCTAAAGACCAGGCAATTACCCTCGCCGAAACCCTGAAAAAAGAAGGGCTGGCTCTTGATTATGTGATCGAAATCCAGCTTGACCGGCAGATCGCCAAAGAGCGCATCATGGGGCGTCGTCTCTGTGTCAATGACAACAACCATCCCAATCACATCGCTTTTGATGCAATCAAACCGGTTGAAAAAGATGGTAAGCTGGTCTGCCGCGTCTGTGGCGGCGAATTGAAGACCCGTGCCGACGACCAGGATGAAGAGGCTATCAGCAAGCGGCATGGCATATATTATGATGAAACAACCGGCACCATGGCTGCAGTCAATTACTTTAAAAATACCGATGGTCCGAAAGTTATTTCCGTCGACGGGTCTGTATCGATTGGTGATGTGACCAAAGCTATTATGAGTGAGCTGTAATTGTTACCATGAGGTCACAACGTAGCTGATCCTCATTTATTTATGTAAAAGGGCCTTCCCATAGTGCGGGAAAGCCCTTTTTGTCTTTAGCGATATCTTATTGACGATTGTTCTACAGGTATCCGGCTATACCAGCAGGGTGTTGCATTCAGTGCGGAGTATAGCAGATATCTGTCAGCTTTGATTATGGAAGAAAAACTAAAATGAAAAAACCCGGAAAGGTGTATCTGGTTGGTGCCGGTCCAGGAGACCCCGGTCTCATTACCGTACGTGGAAAAAGTTTGCTTGAGCGGGCCGAGGTCGTGGTTTATGACTATCTTGCCAGTAAAAAATTGCTCAAACATGCATCGGCTCGCGCTGAGCTGCTCTATGTCGGTAAAAAGGGCGGAGTGAAGCATGCATATACCCAGGAAGAAATCAGTCAGATGCTGGTAGATCATGCAATGGCCGGGAAGATGGTTGTCCGGCTGAAAGGCGGCGATCCGTTTATTTTCGGACGGGGCGGCGAAGAGGTGGAAAAACTGCATGCTGCCGGAATTCCTTTTGAAGTGGTACCGGGGGTGACCTCAGCCACGGCGGCTGCAACCTATGCCGGTATTCCCATCACCCACCGGGATTTCACTGCTTCCGTTGCCTTTGTGACGGGGCATGAAGATCCGACGAAGGAGAAGTCCAACATCGATTGGGCTAAATTATCGACAGGTGCCGGTACGCTGGTGATCTATATGGGTATTAAAAATCTGCCGGTAATTGTTGCCAATCTCATCAAATACGGTCGTGACCCCAAGACTCCCGTAGCTGTTGTGCGCTGGGCATCGACGCCACAGCAGCATTCGGTGGTCGGTACTCTCGAGACCATTACCCAGGTTGTCGCCGATGCAGGCATAAAACCGCCTTCACTGGTGATTGTCGGTGAGGTTGTGAAGCTGCGCGATACTATGAACTGGTACGAAAAACGGCCGCTTTTCGGTAAGAAAATAATCGTTACCCGTACCCGTGAGCAGGCCAGTGAACTGGTGGCCGGACTCGAAGAGTTTGGCGCTAACTGCCTCGAATATTCGACAATTCATATCAAGCCGGTTGATTCCTACGACGTGCTGGATGATGAATTGGAGCGGCTGAAAGAATATCACTGGATCCTTTTCACTTCGCTGAATGGGGTGAAATATTTCTTTGAGCGTCTCTACTCGAAGGGAATGGATGCGCGAGACCTGAAAGGGCCTGATCTTGCTGTTGTCGGCAAGAGTACCGCTGACTTTTTGTTGGGTTACGGGCTGAATGCCGATCTCATCCCCAGCACCTTCACTGGTGAGGGGCTGGCGGAAGCTCTTCTCGATCAGGGGATTGAAGGGCGCAATATTCTGATTCCGCGAGCTCTGCATGCTCGAGAGATACTGCCTGAGACACTGCGCGGGGCCGGCGCCCAGGTGACCGTAGCTCCAGTCTATCAGAATAGCCCCGCCGAGGTCGATAAAGAGAGTCTCAGAGAAGAGCTGGAAAATGGCGGGGTGGAGATGATCACCTTTACCAGTTCCTCCACCGTGCGTAATTTTCTGGCAATGATCGATGCAGAAAATCAGAAAGAGCTGCAGGAAATCCTGGCAGGGATCAAGATAGCGGCGATCGGACCGATAACTGCTAAGACGGTAACCGATAACGGCTTACGGGTTGATGTACAGCCTGAAGAATATACCATAGAAGGATTGATCAAAGCTATTGTGGAATATTACAGTGGAGACAGCAACTAGCACCAGTTACTGGTTTCGGGCCGATGATGGACGAGGGCGTCGTCGGCCGGGTCAGCCTGCGGGGCACGAAAAGAAGCAGGAAGAGACCAGCCCGATTGAAGCCATATACTGCAAAGAATGTGGGAGAGTGGTAACCAGCCGGGACCGAAAGATCGCGGTCCAGGGTTCGCATGCCCATGCCTTCTTTAACCCTGCAGGAATAGTTTTTGAACTGGGCTGCTACAGCCTTGCACCGGGTTGTCAACGCGCAGGTGTGGCTACCTCCGACTTCACCTGGTTTGCCGGTTACGTCTGGCGCTATGCCCTCTGCAGGCAGTGCACAAATCATTTGGGCTGGTTTTTTGCAAAGAGCGGCCACTCATTTTTCGGTCTTATTCTGGCCAATTTAATCGAGTAGCGCTCCCCTTATTTATCTTTGATGAGATCAAGCAGATCTTCCGAAGTCATTTTGGCGCTGATATCGCTCCCCTCAAGCAGGCTGCCGGCAAGGTCTCGCTTTTCCTGATGCAGTCTGACGATTTTTTCCTCAATGGTGTTCTTGCAGACCAGCCGGTAGATAGTGACCGGTCGAGTCTGGCCAATTCTATGCGCCCGATCGGAGGCCTGGTCTTCAATAGCCGGGTTCCACCAGGGATCCATATGGAGGACGTAATCGGCGGCGGTGAGGTTGAGCCCCAGGCCACCGGCCTTCAGGCTGATGAGAAACAGATCCCCCTGTCCGGCCTGGAAGGCATCTACCCGTATTTTCCTTTGTTTGCTGCTGGTGCTACCGTCCAGATACTGGTAGCTGATTCCCTGTTTGTCGAGATATTCGCGGATGATACTCAGGTGACCGATAAACTGGCTGAAAACCAGGGCCTTGTGCCGACTGGAGAGCAGCTCCTCGATTACGGCAGCGAACACCTTCAGTTTGGAACTTTCGACCGTGGTGTTAACATCCAGAAGCCGGGGATTACAGCAGGCCTGGCGCAGTTTCATGATTTCGGTCAGGATCTGCAGGTGCCTGCCTTTCTTTTCCCTGGAACTCTCCAGCATATCAATAGCATTCTGGCGCAGGGCTTCGTAGAAGTGGGCTTCTTCAGAGCTTAATTCTACTTCCAGGGTGACTTCGGTCCGCGAAGGCAACTCTTCCAAAACCTGAGATTTAATCCTCCTAAGGATGAAAGGCCGGATCAGTTTTTTAAGTTTTAACTTTGCGTCTCTATCCTGGTAGCGCTCTATAGGAACGGCAAAACGTTCGTTGAAACTGTTCAGGCTGCCGAGCAGCCCAGGATTAATAAAATGAAACAGGTTCCACAGTTCGCCGAGGTGATTTTCTATCGGCGTACCGGTAGTGATGAGCTTGAATTCGGCCTGCAGTGACATTGCCGCCCGTGAGCGCTTGGTGGCACTGTTCTTAATGGCCTGGGCTTCATCTAAAATGATGACCTGCCATGGTACGGTTGAGAGGAGCTCGCTCTCCTGCTGCAGCAGGGTGTAGGTTGTTATCAGGAGATCGAATTTACCGAGGTCACTGATATCTTTTTCCCGATCCTTGCTGGACAGAAATTTAATATTGATGGTGGGGGTAAACCTGGTAACCTCGGATTGCCAGTTGGTCGAGACCGAAGTCGGGGCGACCACCAGGGATGGCCCATGGACCGCCATTTTAAGGATAATGGCCAGGGATTGGATGGTTTTGCCAAGGCCCATGTCGTCGGCAAGACAACCGCCGACTCCCCAGTGGGCCAGGCGGGCCAGCCACTCAAAGCCTTCCCGCTGATATACCCTGAGTTCCGCCTGCAGAGTCGAGGGAAGCTCCGGTTTAAAATCCTGGGCCTCGCGGATTTTATGAATCTGCTGTTGCCATCCCGCGTCTGCACTGGTATGGGCAAGGTTGGCCACTTTTTCCAGTTGCAAGGCCGCCAGAGGGTGGACCAGCACCTCGTCGCTGCCGTTTTCGGCAAGTCCTTCAGAAAAGAGGTTGATATCCTCCAGTCGTTTTTTGAACTCCTGGGTCAGGGCGATGAACTGTCCATTGCCAATTTCCACAAAGCGGCCTGATGATTTCTTGACTTTCGCCAGCAATTCTTTCAATTCGACGACCTGGCCCTGATCGAGGGTGAGCTGGCCACTCATGGCAAACCAGTTCTGGCGATTGGTCCGAATCTTCAGATTGAGGTTTTCCAGCGACACTTTGTGCGTGATGGTCAGTTTTTCCCCTTCCGGCCACTCAATTACCACTTTATCGCGAATAGTCTGGAGTTCCATCAGGGCCTGGAGACAATCGTCCGGATCGTAGAGATGCCATTCCCGGTCGTTTTCCTGCTCCATGTCGATCGCCAGGTCGAGTATCGGACAGAGCTCTTCAATGTCCCTGGCCTTTTCTTCCTCAAGCGCGAGATTGCGCCGGGTCTGCAGCCGTCTGCCATTGACTTCCGCCATGATGTTTTCAACGCCCTGGCCGGGTTTGAGGTAGTGACCGCCTTCCAGAAAAGGTTTGACGAACATTTCCAGTCGAAATCCCGTACCATAGGGGATGAGATGCATATAAATGGTTGAATCGGCTTCGACAAAGGTAATATTGCTGCTTTTTCTCCCGGTGCTGTCTACGGCGATGGCTGAGTGGACGGTCATAAAAGAAGAGATATTGCCGATAGCGGTCAACACCTGCTCACTGGCGGCCATCGGGACGGTTATCCCGTCCTTGCCGGTAATCTGTGCGATTCGTCGATGGTTGTCGTTGATGGGGATAATTTTTACCCGGGTGGGTGTTTCACTGAAATAATTGATCGTGTCGGCAGTGATCGGGTGGGCGAAACAGATATGCAGGTTGTCACCCCGTTCCTCGACAAAAAGCTCCGGTTCCCCGGCAACAAATTCCACCGGAGTGAGCGGGGAGTCTGCCAGGTAGAGGTTCGGATGGCCAATCATTGCCGGAAGTGCTTTATCCATATCAAAGAAAAAGTTCACTCCGTGGGCATCAGGATTGGTTGACTTTTTAATGGCCGCACAGATCCGGCGGTCCTGTGAGGTGAGATAGTTCAATCTGTTGGACTTATAGAGCCGGGACAGGGAGAGAGGTCTTCCCTTGCTCCATTCGCAATCCGGATTCAGTTTCTGTTCTTTAGGCGAGATACTGATAATTTTTCCTTCAAAGGCAACCATCCAGATCATGCGGGTTGCCTGCTGCGGGATCTCCGTTTCCTGGCTGGTGGCGTAAATAAGGGCCTGCAGGCTGCGTTTCCAAGGTTCTTCCGGTTCAAGAATGGGCAACAGGGGGATTATGGCCGTTTTTTCGCGGAGCGGGTCTGTCGTTAAAATGTAGTCATTGTCGTCCTGGTTGATGGTGGCGAGAATCTCACCCAGCACAATGGTGAAAAAATCATATCCTTGCTGGCAGGCCCGTTCATAAAAGTACAGAATTTCCGATTCCACCTCGGGCTCGACAGCGCTGTTCAGCCAGTACTGGCAGATACCTGCAACTGCAACAGTTAATACGTTTGGTCTGGTCCCCTCGGGAAGGTTAATTTCTTCTCCCTGCAGACCTTTGTTGATATGGGAGTTGGTGACCGCAGCCAGATAGGTGTAGGCGACATTTTCCCGGGCCCCCTGAAAGAGAGAAAGAGCGATGCTGATACTATCGGCAATCCGGTAATATTCCTCGCGATCTCTTTCCTGCAATTGCACCAGGATATAAAAAATTCCGGCGGGTCCAAACAAAGCAACTTTTTCATCATTGCTGAATTTTTGTAAATAAAGCAGGTCTTCATCAAAGGCAGCCAGGGCATCGCTGCGGTTGCCTTTGAGAAACAGCAGAGTGCCGCGCGCGCCGGTGCCGTGAAAGGAATCGTTATGGTCAGCTATCAGTTTTTCTGCTTCCGGCAGTCTTCCCCGGAACACCAGTTCATTGAAAAGCAGCCGTTTAAAGGGCACTTGCTCGTCTACGGAAAGTTCAGAGAATTCAGCATCATTGGCCAGAAAATCGACGAGCTCCGGATAATCGGAAAGAGACGCCAGTCCATACTGCAAGACATTGTTCAGCAGGTAGAACTGAAAAGATGTGGGCAGCGTTCTGAACCATTCGGCATCAAATGGCATGGTCAGGATTCGTACTGTCGGCGGCGGCTCGTTAACAATTTCGCTGCATTGAGCCTCTATGAAATCAGAGGCGTCGTCAATGAGATCAAACTGCTGTGTGTAGACACCTATTCTTAATTCACGAATACCCCGCCAGCATCGGATTGTCCATTTACCGTAATAATAGGAGACCGGAGCCTCCTCCTGGATGATATTGGCAAAGAGGGCAAATGTCTGTTCCTTCACTGCGATCTTGCTCAAAACCTCGACTATCTCATCGACACATTGTCGGTCTTTGGTCAGGAGGCCGAGTTGTTCGAATTTACTGAAATAATGGCTCAGATTGGCAGCTGTCGGTTTGTTGCCTCGAGGGTTTTTCAGGTCGAGCTTGCGCAGGCAATTGACAATGAGCGTTGAGTGAGCGGGTTCGTAGACAATTGAAAGTAATTGAAGAAGAGCCTGTTCAAACGGTGTGAGTTTCTTGTACTGTTCAAAGAGAGTAACGTGAGTTTGCATAGATGTTTTGCTGGTCTTGGCGGAAAGCATCTTCCAGAAAATAGCATCGGTGTTTTTCGCGCGGAGCGAAAAGAGAAGCACTTACTATATCATTGTCTGTTGCCAATGAGAACCAAAAACTGCACCTTTTTTCTGACATACTGTCCCGAAATCCACGAAAGACATATTTATAGTGTCCAATTTACCCCCGTTGCCATGCAGGGAGTGGAGGAATTCGGCAGTGGTAAAAGAAAAAAAGAGGTGTTGGCGTGTGCTATTTCAATGTATGTATGAGTGGGTGGTAACCGATAGTGAGGAGCGGACAATGGTTGCGCAGTGCCAGCTCCTTTTGTTCGCCAATGTTAGAGACTTTGGTGTCTGGTTATTTTCGCATCAATCTCCATATGGCGGAGCCAGGCGGAAAGAAGCTGCTGTTGTCTGAAACGCAACAGATTGTCGCGGTATTGGGCCACTTCTTTGCTGTCTTTTGACATGGAAGGAATTTGTCTATCCAGAAAGGTGTAGACAAAGAAATCGTCTCCGACCTTGCCCGGTGTCTCCGGTAACGGGGAAGAGGGTGAGAGAAGAAAGACATCTTCAACCAAAGAAGAAGGAAATGACGTATTGTTTTGTTCTCGCCTGCTGAGGAGTCCTGATTCTAAAACCTTGTAACCCTTTTCCTTTACCAGGGCGTCAAACTTTTTATCACCGTGCAGGCTCTGCAATATATCCTTGGCTTCTTTTTCCGCCATTTCTCTGGACTGTACTTTTTGGTAATCTTTTACCAGGATATCCTTCTTGCTCTCAAACGCCGGAACTTCCGGTTCCTTGACGTCATCGGCATAGAGGATTGCATACCCGGAATCCCCTTTGATAAGTGAACTCAGTTCACCTTTGTGCAGTTCAAAGGCTTTGTCGAGAAACTGTGCATCGGACTTCAGCTCAGCTGGAGCATTGTTCTTCGTGAAGAAATCGCTCTTATTTATATGTGTCGACGGATTGTCTTTGGCATACTGCGCAAAACTCCCTGCGGCGATGATACCCTCGTATGCGTCATTGGCCACCTGGAAGGTCAGATTTTCGGCTTCTTGTTGTTGCAGGGTTTTAGTTATTTCCGCGGTAACCGCCTCAAGTGGCTTTGTTTCCGGTGGCTTTACTTCATTCAGTAAAATGACGTGGTAGCCGAACTGTGTTTTTATCACCTGACTGATGTCGCCAGGCTTCATGGCAAAAACGGCTTTGTCAAAGGCGGGAACCATCTGGCCGGCAGAAAAAAAGCCGAGATCGCCGCCTGAATCCTTCGTCGGGCCTTCAGAATATTGACGGGCCAGAGCGCTGAAGTCTCCTCCGTTTTGGGCAAGCTTTCTGACCTCTTCCGCTTTTTTAGCTTGTGCCTGATGTCGCTCTGCGGAATCTTTGTCGGTTGCCTTTAGTAGAATATGTCGAGCGTGTCGTTGTTCGGGGCTTTTATATGTATCTATGTTGCTCTGGTAGTATTCCTTAATTTTAGCCGGATCGATAGCTATCTTACTTGCGACACTTTCATACGTGAACACAAGATACTGCAGCTTGAGCTGCGGTGCGGATTTGTAGTTATCTTTTACTGTTTCAAACCAAGCTTTGAGCGCCGTATCGTCTATTTTTACCTTGTCGACAAATTGATTGGATGCAATTGTCACATATTTGACAGAAATTTTCTCATTCTGCTGGCTATAAAGTTCCTGGATTTCGAAATCCGTGACAATGCTGGCAAATTTGCCTATTTCCTGGGCGGCGACTTCCGATAATCTATCATATTTCATGGATTCTTCAAATTTGGTCGGTGCCATTCTATTGGCGGCCAGAACTGCCTTATACCGCTCTATACTGAATCCGCCGTTTTCCTGGAACGGGGCCATATTTTTGATGATCTGCTGGATCTCCTGTCCACTGACATGGATGCCCATTTTTTCAGCGCCCTGACGTAACAGGGAGGTCTGGATCAACTGGTTAATGACTTGTTGTTTTACGCCAAAAGTCTCCGCAAGTCCTTTGGGAACATTGCCACCAAATTGATCGCTCAGTTGTTGAAATGCACGATCGTAGGCCTGCTGATATTGCTGAAAACTTATATTTTCACCGTTGACCACCAATGCCGCCTGTCTATCTCCACTGAGATTAGTCCCGACACCCCAGAATATGAAGACCAGGGCAATAACGACGACAATGACTTGAATAAAAGTTGACTGGGCTTTTTTGCGAAGTATCTGCAGCATAAATATAGTATAAGAATTTGTGGTTAATGATTCGACAAGCCGGTACGATTGATACTTTCTCTAAAGGTGCCTGTGGGAAAATAACGTTTCGCCGGCATTCTAAGGCAGTGAGTTAACAATCTGTTCGATTTACTCTTTCTTTGTATCCTGTGCAAGCAAAAACCCAATTCTTTCTCCTGGCTACCACAGAAGAAGGAGGTTGAACGCAACGATCTTCAGCATGGAATCATCTGGCATAGTGAAAAAAAATTATGGACATATGCAATGAAAAGGGTACTCTCATTGTCGCCTTGAGGTCTGCTGCTCGTTTTGCTTCTGAGCAATTGAAAGCTTTGGTTACTAGCGCTGTTAACCATGTTGATATAAGGGCGCTCGCTTTGGTACATGCGAGCTTTGTTGGCCTATGTGTTGAGGAAGATTGCGTTTTATGGTAAGCGCAACGACTTTGTCTTCTGGTGCTATAAATGATTCGTCATTCACTTGACAAATTGTTTCTGCTATAGTAAAAAGCCGTAGTTAGTCTCAAATTATAAAACGGCGAAAGCTATAAAAATAATATTCTAAGGAGGTTTGTAATGCCAACTCTCGAACACAACGGAAGTAGTTTTGAAGTAGATGAAGACGGATTCCTGCTCA
>JBBRDD010000173.1:0-10248 GCA_038204235.1 Desulfobulbales bacterium | reverse complement strand
CATAGATTTCATTATCATAACAGATATACAGAATACTTTCATTGCGTTCTGCAGCAGCAGATAGCGTTGCCAGGCCAATATCGTAAGTGCCGCCGTCTCCGGCCAGGCAGATCACCCGGGTGTCCTCGTTATTGAGTCTGGCGACCGAAGCAATTCCTGTTGCCACTGAAGCAGCTGAAGCGAAGGTGGTCAGGATGGCTGGGACATCGAAGGCGGAATGGGGATAGACGGCAGCAGTAATTGCCCCGCAGCAGGCCGGGATAACAAGCTTAATTTCCCGCCCGGCAATGGCATGGCTGAGGAGTTGCAGGATATTCGACATTCCGCAGCCACCGCAGTTCATATTGCCTGCCCGCAGCAAGGGGCGGTTTCGGCCCTGCTGAGTCTGGGCTATTCCGCCGAGTATAGGCTCTCTCATTGCAGATCCTCCATGATGACAGGAGTTCCGGCCTCTTTGCGGCCTCTGATGTCGGTAATAATCTCTTTGATATGCTGCGGGCGTACGTCCCCGCCACCGATGCCGGCCATATAATTCTGCACCAGTTTATCCCGGCCGGCAATACTACTTACTTCGCCCCAAAGCACCCCACCATAGCCGAGACTGATATCACGGTCGATCACCGCAACCCGGCTGGCCGAGGCAAGGCCCTGTCTGATCAACTCCACCGGAAATGGGCGGAACATGCGAATCCGCAAGGACCCAACCCTTTCACCGACCTGACGTAGTTCGTCGACGACCATTTCTGCGGTTGCACCGATAGTACCCATGGAGATAATCACCGTCTCTGCATCGTGGGTTTTGTAGGATACTACCGGGTCGGGGAGGCTTCGCCCCATACTTCTGGAAAAAATCTGCTGTATCTGACCATAGACCTCGAAGGTCTTGAGCATTGCGTCATGGTGCTGACGGCGATGAGAGGTGACCTGATGTGCCACCTCGATCTGGCCAAGCGTGTGGGGCGTTGTGCCAAGTTGATGGGGGATGTTCGAGCAAGGCAGGAAAGCATCGACCTCATCCTGCTCCGGAACATTGATCTGAGCGATGGTGTGCGAGAGGGTGAAACCATCCATGCAGACCATCACCGGCATCATCACCCGCGAATCCTCACCGAGTCTGAAACTTGCCAACACCGTGTCGAAAACCTCCTGGTTGTCGGCACAGTAGAATTGTATCCAGCCAAGATCGCGGAGCATGAGCGAGTCCCCGTGGTCGGCCCAAATATTCCAAGGCGGCCCCATGGTACGATTGGCGACAACCATCACCACCGGCAGCCTGAGGCTGGCAGCGGTGATACAGTTTTCCGCCATATAGGCCAAGCCATTGGAAGAAGTAGTGGTAAAACTCCTCGCCCCCGCGGCAGAGGCGCCAATGCAGACCCCCATGGCGCTGTGTTCGCTTTCCACCCGGACCACCTTGCTCTTGTCAATGGTCTGCCCGCAGAGATACTCCATACAATCGGTGGCCGGGGTTATGGGATAGACGCCGCAACAGAAACCGCGCCCCTTCCTGTTCGCCCGGCCGGCAAGTGTCGCGGCAAGGCCTGCCGCATGATTGGCGCTGATCAGTTCAACTCCCATAAATTTTCCCTTTTTAAAATACACCGACCGTCCGGATCGACGGAGACGGGTCGGTCGGCAGATATCTTCTTACTTGTCGATCATTTCCATAGCTCTGCGCGGACACTCAGCAACGCATATCCCGCAACCCTTGCAGTAGGCCCGGTCGATGATATAATTTTCACCATCCCGGAAAATGATACCGTCGGGACAAAAAACCAGGCAGGTATCGCAGTGGGTGCAGCGACCGCAGAAGAAACAGCGGTCTGCCTCGCCAGGCCCAGACAGGCCGAGGTTGACCTCCTCAAAATTGTTGCGCAAAACTCCGGCCGGTTGATGGCGGTCCCGGTGCGGCGGGATGACCGGAAAATGAGAAAAACGGATATGCGCCGGAGCGACTGTTGATTTATACGTCTTCTCTGCCGGAACCTCTGCACCTTTAAGACTTGCGAGCGCCTCGAGTGCAGTTCTACGGCCATTGCCGATGGCGTGGGCCACGGTGCCGTCCCCGGTCAGACAATCACCAGCAAACCAGAGAGGCAGGGCTGAGTTGCCGGCCCAGGCCCGGTTTTCCTTCAGTTCCGCTGCTTTGGGGAGGAATTCTAACCGTTTTTCCTGACCAAGGGCAAGCAGAACAATATCACAGGCTAGTTCCACAGTGCGGTCACTGACGATGGGTCGACTGCGCCCGTCTTCTTCAGGTGGCCCGAGATCGACCTCTGCCAGGACCATCCCGGTCACCCGGGAATCTCCGATGTAGGCAATCGGCTGACGGTGGGTGAAGATCTGCACCCCCTCGTGAACCGCCTCTTCTATCTCCTCGGCAATAGCGGGCATCTCCTCGCGGGATCTGCGGTACACCAGCTTCACCGATTGGGCGCCCGAACGTAGGGCACTGCGGGCACAGTCGATGGCGGTATTGCCCCCGCCGATAACAATCACCGAACCGCTGAGCGTTGTTTCGGCTTCTTTGCTTTCCGCCAGAAAATCAAGACCCTGCATTACTCCTTCAAGCTGACTGCCCGCGGCCTCCAAGGCAAAGGACATGCCCAGCCCCTTGCAGACGATCACCCCGTCGAACTCTTTAAGCAACAGGGTAATTCCCTCTCTATCGACTGTAACTCCGCATCTGGACTGGACACCAAGACCCAGGATCCTCTCTATATCACGGTCGAGGATATCATCGGGTAATCGGTAGGCAGGAATACCATTGCGAAGGACGCCGCCCAGCTTCTCACCCTTCTCGTAGAGTGTCACCTTCTGACCAAGCATAGCAAGATGAAAGGCAGCGCTCAGACCAGCCGGACCGCTACCCACCACGGCAAAGCGGCATGGTTGGGTATCCTGTTCCGGGATGATTGCTCCGCTGTAGTTATCAGCTATCCACCTCTCGATGCTGCGGATATTCACAGGACCATCGTAGAATTCGCGGTTGCAGACACGCATACAGGGAGCGGGACACACACGCCCGCAAACAGACGGTAAGGCCTGGGTTTGCATGAGCAGCTTGCCTGCGGCGACAACTCCTTGCTCTTTCAGGGTCTGGATAAAACCTACTACGTCATTTCCTGCCGGGCAAGCCATGGAACATGGGGCCGCATATTCCTGGTAATTTGGCGTCTGGGTCGACCAGGCACCAGTCTTCAGCTCAGTGGGGATGTCCCGCAGATGCTGGGTGAGAGGCAGAACCTGCGATGAGGCGGAGGCTATGCCCACTTCTTTACTCTCTCCCTCAGGGATTACCGAGGCTTCAAAAATCTGCACCGACTCACTGGCAGCCAAGGCTGCGCTAAAATCATCACCAAGCCCAAAAAACTCGTAAGCAAGCCGCACCGACTCCATAGGCAACCCCACAAAGGCGGCGTAGGCTCCAACGATTGTGGTATTGATGATGACCACCGCACTAGTGCCGATACCATGCTCTCTGGCTATCGAGGTGGCATCAACCACTGCCAGACGATAAAGGGAAAAACGTTGCCTGAGCAGCTCCGGGTCTTCACTGGAGTTAATAAGCATACTCGCTCCTGCCGCAACACCGTCAAGCAGGCTTGGCCCAAGCAGCCCTGCATCGAGAACCAGCAGATGGTTCGGCCGATAGACTTTGTTGCGGTTCCTGATCGACATCCGATCCACCCTGGTGAAAGCCCGAACCGGGGCACCTGAACGCTCCGCTCCGTAGTCTCCGAAGGTCTGCACATTGAGGCCGAGTTGAGCGTAGGTGGCGGCAATGAGCTTGGCACAGGTCACTCCCCCCTGTCCACCCCGTCCATGGACTCGAATCTCCAGCGGCAGCGTAATTGTTTCAGGGAGCACCCCGGATGCCGATGTTGTTGAATGGTGCTGGGTGGCAATCCGATTATCCATATGCTCTCCTCTAAATTTTATTGTAGTTGTTGCAGCACGATCGACCAATCAATACAGGAAAAGTTCTCTACGTTTATGATTGGGGATGGCTTTAGTGAAGAAAGAAACGGCAGAGTTGCCGAAATAAGAGGCATGAAAGCGAGTGAGATCGTCCTGAAGTAACAGGGCAAAGCTCTCTTTGCTTTTTGGGGCTGTGTGCGTGTAAGCCAACTCTTGCTATAATTCCAAAATCTTTTCATCGGCTTGGCGTCTTTGCTGGGGGACAGAAAATAGATCCGGCGATTTTCGTAAGACGAAAATTTGCTCATCTATAATGATATAATTGATGCGCACCTTGCGCAAGTCGTTTTCCTTGCCGCGACCACTCAACATATTCCGGAAATGTCGTTTTAAATTGTGCTATTTATTGTTGGTATTCGAATCGAAGCTGGGGGAATCGTAAAAACCGGAAAATGACTGAACCGGAGACTGACCGGCCAGCTGATTTAGCGGGAGTTTATTAAGAAAGTGTGGAAGGTAGATCCACTGCTTTCCTGAAATTGCGGTAGCGAGATGGAGATTATCAGCTTCATATACGACGTGCTATCGTCAGGAAGATATTTCAAGGCAGCCACACCAACCTATGCCTTGCAAATTAACTATTGCTATATTTAATCCTTTTAATTAATTAATAATTAATTTTTCAATTGCGATTCACCACTTTTTCTTATAAAATTGCGAGATAAAGAATGCCGTCTCAACAAAACATCCACAAACAACTTGGCCCCCTCATCCCCAGCAGGAGGTAGCGATGTCACTCCATCAACATAAGCTTCAAGTCCTTGCCATTCTCTCGGCAAATTTATGCAATCCCCGGCCCCAGCTTGTCTCGACCGCTACTTTAGCCGGAAACATGGACATACAATTGCCGAAACTCCGTCAGGTTTTGAAAACCATGGACGGGATGGGCATCATCCAGACCGACTCGGATCTCCAATACAGCCTTATCACCCGAAAAGGTTTAAATTATCTGGGTGAGCAACAAATGGGCGTTTCCACTACTTTTCAAAGAATATGACCAAAACCAATCGACAGGCAGACATGACAGAAATCGCCATTTAAAGTCAGCTTCTTTAGCGCAAAGGTTACATGAACACATCCACTCAATACACCTACGATCACTATGTTAAGGCGCTGATGGACATCAGCCAGGCAATCACCTCTGATCTTTTTTTAGAGGATCTGTTTAAGCTGATTGTCATGGTAACCGCCAAGGTCACGGGAGTTGCCATATGTTCACTATGGCTTGTGGATGAAAATGAAACCCCTCCCCTCATCAAGTTGAAGGCCACCCAGTCCTTTGAGCCGGAATATGTGAAAGACAGAGCGTTGCGACTGCATGAAGGTGTGGTTGGATATGTGCTTTCCACCCAGCGCCCCTACGTGATTGCTGATGTGAAAAATCATGACAGATTCAAAGAAAAGGAGATGGCCAACAGCCTTGGCCTCGTCTCAATGGTGAGTGTTCCTCTGCAAGGTAAGGAAGATAAAGTTATAGGTGTACTAAACTGCTTTACCTGCCAACCTCATCAATTCTCTGAAACAGATATAAATATGCTCAGCGCGGTTGCGAGCCAGGCAGCAGTTGCGATCCACAACACCGAACTTATCATAAAAACAAGGGTCATAGAACGGGAACTCCAGACCAGAAAGCAAATCGAACGGGGAAAAGAGATTCTCATGGACCGACGCCGGATGAGTGGAGAAGAGGCATATCGCTGGATTCAGAAAAGAAGCATGGATACTCGTAAATCCATGCTAGAAATTGCCGATGCACTCATTTTGTCTGAAGAACTTTAACTCTCGTATCCTGTTTTTCTTGACAAGGAAATTAAGTGCAGCTACATTAATTGACTATATATTACTGAATCGACACAAAGGCGTGTAGGTTCTTCATACGATTAAGACAAAGGTGTCTGTTTCCTCTTTCCTGAGGACAGATGCCTTTTTTTGTGGCCACACAAAACCTCGCAACTGGCCTCTGTTCGTGGGAAAACACTATTTTTCTACCGGAGATTGCTATGCGTTTAGAGAAAACCAATGATGCTCTGGGCACTGCCTCTGAGACCTTCACTCTCCCTTTTAAGATTACTTAATTTTTGCCCTATACATGCTCCTGGAAAAACAGCTGAATATCATTATACACCACTATGTTTTTCAAAAGAAAATCGCCCCACAGCAGATGCTTCGCAACCAGAATGTTGAGCATAACCCACACAATAGCTCATCCTCACGTTTAGCATTGTTCTACAGGGAATGATTCATAAGAAAAAACACTATTCATTTAACCAGAAAAGGAGACAACAAAATGATTCAATGGTCAAAAAGTAATGATGCTCTCGGTACCGTCAACAGAGGCAATCCCTGTGAATCCGGTTTATGCACTCTTTGTAGTTCTGATTGTAAAGGCAAGTGTGAAACCTGGATGTCTTCGTTAAGGGGCCGCAAAATGCTCTATCCCAGAAATTTCGGTAACATTACTTCTGGGTCAGGTAATGTAACCTCTCTTGGCCTGGGATATCATGCCCTGAGAATCCAGGGATATGCATATGGATCCAATGGGTTAAGTGAAGGGATGACCAAAAATGCCGATGACTGTGTCTTCACCAACGTCAATACCGAAACGGTTATCGGTAATGAGATCAAAGCAAAATGCCGTGTACCCATTATGACTGGCGCTTTGGGGTCAACCTTTATCGCTACTAAATATTGGAATTCATTTGCCACGGGTGCCGCTATTTGTGGATTTCCTATTGTTATCGGTGAGAATGTTGTCGGTGTCGACAGGGATTCGAAATTTAGCGGGGGAAAAATAACATCAGCGCCTGAATTGGATAGACGTATCGATGTTTTTAAACGTTATTCAGATGGGTATGGAGCTATTTTCGTTCAACTCAATGTTGAGGACACCCGAAACGGCGTCGCCGAATATGTCATTGACAAATATGGTGATGAGGTGATTATTGAGCTCAAATGGGGACAGGGTGCCAAGGTTATCGGAGGTGAAATCCAGGTGAAATCAATTGACTATGCTATGTTTCTAAAAGATCGTGGCTATGTCGTCGATCCTGATCCAACAAATCTTGCCGTACAGGAGGCCTTTGAACGTCGTGCGATCACATCTTTCGCCAGGCATAGCCGACTTGGAGCTACTGATTTGGACACCGTCGCCCAGGTTCGTGAATCCTTTATGAAATCAGTTGAATATCTCCGAAGCATCGGCTTCAGGAGAATTTCTCTAAAAACTGGCGCTTATGGCATGGAGGCCCTTGCCATGGCCATTCGATATTCTGCAGATGCCAAGCTTGACCTGCTGACCATTGACGGTTCTGGCGGCGGCACGGGTATGAGTCCATGGAATATGATGGAACACTGGGGGGTTCCATCCCTGGCCCTGCATGCCAAAGCGTATGACTACTGTAAGATTCTTGATGATAAAGGTATCAAGGTTCCGGATATCTCTTTTGCCGGCGGTTTTGCCCGTGAAGATCATATTTTTAAGGCTCTGGCTTTAGGTGCACCCTACACAAAACTTGTTTGCATGGGCCGTGCACCGATGATTCCTGGATACTTGGGCTGCAACATTGAAGGGACCTTCTACCCTGAGAGAAGGACGGAAATAAATGGCAATTGGGATCAACTTCCGGCAACCGTCAAAAGCTTTGGTAAGTACCCGGAAGAGATTTTTTCAGCCTGGGAAGACGTCAAGCAGAAAGTAGGTGCTGATGAAATGAAGAATATACCTTTTGGTGCAGTGGCCATAGCTGGCTATGTTGACAAGCTCTCGTGCGGGCTGCAGCAATTGATGGCCGGTGTTCGGAAATTCAACGTATCAGAGATTACCAGGAATGAATTATTTAGCGCCAACCGTGAGACAGAAAGTGAAACCGGCATTCCGTTCCTGACGGAAGCCCAAAAAGAATCGGCTGAGGCAATTCTCAAAGCATAATCTCAGGTTAAGATGTTTTTAAATGGCACATCAAGAAATCGACTCGATGTGCCATATTTTCTTGATTTATCCTTTGAACATCAAGCTCTGCTTCCACATGAATTTGTCAACCAAATCGCGGCGTAAAGTAAAGAGACGATGGTTGCTATTCTGTCAACTTCAGCCAGAGAAGTTCAGCATTTTCTTCTGAGATGTTGCTCCAGCTTCCCGGAATATCTTTTTGCAGATAAATGATGTCACCTGGATTAACTTTGTACGACTGGTTATCGACCGTCATCTTCAATTGGCCGGAAATGAGATAGCCCAACTCACTTCCTTTATGGGCAAAAAAATGCCCCGCCAGTTTTTTTCCTGGTCTAATTCGTATAATTGTTGCCTCTAACGGGGTATCAATGTCAGGTGGCAGCAACAATTCCGCGTGGGCATCGTCTTTGACAATTTTGGCCAAGGATGTCGCTGATCGGCTGCCGACAGGATATACATAGACGTTTTGCGGAGCCCCATGCTCCTTGAATAACGTGGCAACCTCCACGGAAAGACTCTCCGCGATACGAAACAGAGCGGGAAGCGATGGATAGATAAGGTTCTTTTCCACCTGTGAGATTGTACTTGGGGTAACACCGGTAAGGCCTGCGAGCTCCTTTTGCGAAATTCCACGCATAAGCCGGACCGATTTTATTTTTGCTCCAAGGTCAAATCTGGGCTTGAGCTGCTGCTGGCTCTCAAAAACTATATTCGAGCCTTCACAGAGATACTCATGATGCTCATTGAGGAATTCAGAGCTCCTCTTTTCTGCCTTGAGGATCTTGATCGTTGATTTACCCCGGCGTACCGAGAGATCAATGACAACCTGCGCTATCTTGTTGATGTTTGCTTTTAACTTGTTGGAATGCGCACCTTTTTCGATAAGCCAGTAGGCGATGGTATCCAGCTCATAGAGTCGTGGGCAAGTCTTGCCATAAAAATCGATAACCTGATCTTCTCCACCCCAGAGCGACTGCATTCCTGTGAGACTATCGAGAATAAAATGAACGTCACCTGAGAGATTACTGTGTAGACCGTACATGGCCTCGCCGACATGGTCCGGGTTCGTCGGGTCGTTCACCTTGATAACCTTGTAGGGCCATAGTGCGCCATTTTTCTCATAGAACTTATTGAAAACCTCTGAGCGATGCCCCTTACCATTAGTAAAGCAATCGAGAATCGTCAAATTCTGGCTTTCCGCTTGCGAGCTAAGAAAAGAGACAACATTTTTGGGCGAACGATCAAACGTCACATAGATTAACGGTCTCTTCTGAGCCAGTGTCTCTTTAATAAAATTCAGGCAGAATGCAGAAGAGAAGCTGCTGACATCTTCGTACCAGAGAACATTGTCACCGATATACAGATCTCCCATTAACCGGTCCAACTCAGGGATACCCGATGAAACACGTTTCTTTTTAGTGCTGGATACGGACATTTATCTCAATGTATTTCCAATTGAAAGAGGTAAGAATTTCTCTAAAACAAGAGCATTAACCCAGCGTAAAAACGAAGATTATCACCATGAATATACACCAAATCTAGCAAATCCATTTAAGTTAATCAATGTCTTTCCCACAACTTCTGGTATTCCGCCTCTGGAAAAATATGGATCAGATGGTACATCGCTGATATCAAAGATCATAAGGAAAATTGCTCTGACACAGAGGATTAGGATCGGTAAAGTTAGTGGTTATCAAAATGCAGCTGTAATGCTTCATCTTTTGGTTCACAAATCATTGTATACACAGTCCAATCCACAGGAGGATCGAGAATTGTCACACCCATTTTCTTTTCAGATTTATTCTCGCTAACCCATTTTGGTTCGACCTGCATTTTGAAATTTTTACCTTTTGCGGAAACGATTATTGACAACTTTTTCCCCTGGTTTTTGAGTCCTTGAGGAATATCATTCAATAGCATGCCGAGACGGGAAATGTTGCTCACGGTTCCCGAGAAGGAATCAACTCCGTCTGATAGATTGGCAACCAGATTTTGCACTTCAACTCTTTGGTGGCGTCGCTTGCTCATTTTTACCTCACTTGGTTCAGATTGAATGCCGCTTCCCTCACTCAGAATATCTTAGTGCCATACTGATGTGGCAAGGTGAAGGATAGAATCTATTTTAGTAAGCCTTGAAAAAAAAAAGATCAGACTCCACTCATGAACATTAAAGGGAGGAGATATTGTCCATGAGTGTCGTCTGACCCTTTTTCTGATCTATGGCTTTTGGTGGAGGAGAATCACCATAACCTTAAGCCAGTCCTTTCTGTACTATACACACCTATCATTACAATGATCTTGCAGAAGCATTACAA
>JBBRDD010000172.1:0-10282 GCA_038204235.1 Desulfobulbales bacterium | reverse complement strand
TCAAATAAGAACACTCTTAAAGTATATAATTAACCTCTCAACAGAGGTAATAAGATTCACACTTCAAGTAAGGGGTACTTCCATGATCTCCAGACATATTTTATCAACGGGGCAGCACCGATGTTACAACGACGATGGTGTGCCGATTGATTGTCGGGGGACAGGGCAGGATGCAGAGTTTTGTCCAGGTGTTGACTGGCCGGTGCATCGATTTGAGCTCGTCAACGATAATCTGGTCAGGGATCAGGCAACACAGCTTGTCTGGATGAGAAACAGTTGCCCTACCGAATTTCCTGTGAGCTGGCAGGAGGGGTTGGACTTAATCGAGCGGTTCAACCGAGAGGAAAAGTTCGGCAGAAAGGATTGGCGAATGCCGAATCGACGCGAATTAAGAAGCCTCATTGACCACAGCTCCCAAAAACCGGCATTAACCGAGGGACATCCTTTTCAAAAGGTATTTCTGGGTTGGTTCTGGACCTCTACCACTGCAGCCATCGCCCCGAAGTATGCCTGGTATGTTCATCTGGAAGGCGGCAGGATGTTTTACGGTAATAAGGACGGTTATTACTGGGTCTGGCCGGTTTGTGGTTCATCGGATGTTCTGGCCGTTACCGGAGAAAAACAGTGCTTCGATGTTCAGGGGCGGGCAGTCGCATGTAGCGAAAGCAGACAGGACGGTTCGCTTGCAATGGGAGTTCCATGGCCCAGGCCTCGATTTGTTTCTCTGCAAACCGGGGTGCTGGATAGGCTGACTGATCTCACCTGGCATACCAGTGCCAATTTGAGCGGAGAAGCTGCCAGCTGGAGCGAGGCATTGGCAGCTGTTTGCGCCTATGCCAAAGAGACAGGTCTGCCCTGGCGCTTGCCGACCATCAATGAGCTGGAAAGTCTTGTCGACGCCTCGGCCCATACTCCGGCTCTCCCATCCGCCCATCCTTTTGCTGATATCCAGGCAGCCTACTGGTCCTCGACGACCAGTACCTTTGCAGCCGATTGGTCCTATGTACTTTATCTGGGAAAAGGAGCAGTCGGAGTAGGGTATAAAAAAAACAAAGATTTTGCAGTCTGGCCGGTCATGTAGAGAAACAGGAAGTAACTTTTTTCGTCGTGTTCTCAATTCCTGTCATGGTTATAGCCGCCGTTCCATTGACGATCATGTCCTCCTCTTCTCCTGTCGTAGTCATATCCGCCGTTCCCGCGACGGTCATGTCCTCCTCTGCCCCTGTCGTAGTTATATCCGTCGTTCCAGTAAAGGTCATGTCCCCGGCCTCTGTCATGCAACGGACCCACATAGCATCCGCCAAGAGAGACAAGCATTGTCATCATTACAATCACCAGCATAATTATTTTCTTCATTTCAATATCCATGGTTATTTTTTTGTCGTCTAAATAGGGAGTACCCTACTCAGTCGAAAATTTTCGATCTATTAAACAACTACTTGCGTGCGTCGTGTTCCAACGGCAACGATTCGTACTTTGTAACACGGTGGATTTTCGATATACTTTTTCGGGACGTGGTTCAGAGATTACCCATATTGGTTCCTCCATGATGGTTAACTTGATCGTGAGATGAATCGCTTCACTTTCTTTGTAATCCGATAACCGGTTGGATAATAGAGGACATATGGAGGAATAGGGTCCCAGGTAACCTCACATAGAGGCCATGTCGGGTTCATGTCGAGTGCTTGAACGAAATTGCAAGCTCAAAAACCAGCAAGAAAACCTCGTTGGGTAAAATGTCATTGCTACAAAGACTGATGCCTGCAGAGAAAGCGCAATGAGAGCCAGGATCGCTCCTCTTTGCCTGGAAACTATTTAGGAAACGTATTAAGAGTGATGATAGTATAATGTCAATTTTGAACATGAATCTGGAATAGATTCGCCTTGATCTGAAATTTTTTATAAAAATGCTTGGCGGTCACATCACTTTATGTACCGCATGATATGCGGTTGAAGTTCTTGCTCAAGCAGTTTACCTTGAATCTGCAAATGATTTTGGTCAACCATATCTTTTAGATCTTTATGGATCATTTTATTAGGTTTTTAATAACATAGCTGCGCCATGCGCCTGGGAAGAGAACATATATGAATACATATACAATCTGGGATGCAAAGCTGAAGGTCGGTTCCGATATCATCGATAATCAGCATAAAGTGCTATTTGATTTGATCAAAGACTTGAACAATGCAATCAAAACAGAGGTCAACATAAGGGTTGTCGACGTTCTGTTGGGTGTCTTACGTGACTACGCTTTCCAACACTTTCAGACCGAAGAAGAACATTTTCAAAAACATGCTGATTCTACCATCCATTGTCTCGAACATTATACATTGATTAAAAGGTTGAATACGTTTATCCATGACTTCAGGAACAACAGGACAAACGGGGAGCCGACACCTTCCGTTTTTCTTGAACATTGGTTATTTGAACACATTGAGAAATTTGACAAGCCATTCTTTGCCGATGCAACAGTGAGTGTGTCTCTTGCGGCTCCCCCTGGTCCGATAGATACATTTGATCCCAATTTAAAGGAAAGACGTCACCATAGACGGATATCCCATGATGATGTTGTGGATGAGAACATCCCGGCCCATTGTTATAGCGCTACAAAGTTGAAGAGCGGCATGGTAGACATTGTTAACTTGAGTACTGGCGGGCTCATGTTGCGTTCCACCAGAACCCACGAAGTTGATGATCTGCTGATTGTCAGCTGTAGGATTGGACGTACTTTCAAAATGAAAGAAAAGGTCAAAGTAATATCAGCTCATGACCAGATGTATGGTGTTCAATTTATCGCACCATCTCGCGAGACAATAGTGTTTTTTACAGAACTGTATGGTGCCGTTCATATGAACAATTCAAGCTATAGCGATGCACAATGAGTTCGTGCTGGCGTTCTAGGTTTTTCATGCAGTGGGAACTTCTGGAAGAATATGGAGTTCTTTCGTTATGTAGTCCATCAGTCATGGATAATTGCTGTCTGCATGACCGGGGTGCGTGATAAGCGCGAAAATAAGTAAAGATCAAAATTGATCGAAGTAAACATGCGCATATGAGGAGAACAACAATACCCGGCATGCCTCATCATATAATCCACCGCGGATTACATGGTCGAAAACCTTTTTTGATCAATGACGATTATGCTGTTTATTTAGAGATACTGTCGGGCTGCACCCGTCGTCATGGGCTGGAAATATGGTCCTACTGCCTGATGCCGGATCATGTACATTTCATTGGCATTCCAGACGAAAAGAATTCCTTGTCCAACTGTCTCAGAGCAGCTCACAGCAGATACACAAAGTATATAAATCACCGAATCAATACCTGTGGACAGCTTTGGCAGGGGCGATATGCATCGCATCTGTTGGATGAACAGTATCTCATCGCCTGCGCCCGCTATATAGAGATTAATCCGGTCAAAAGAGACTACGTTGCCCAGCCCGAAGATTGGCAGTGGAGCAGCGCCAGGGCACATATCATGAAAAGTGATGATGCATTAGTGCATGCAAGGCCGTTACTGGAACGAGTTGATCGGGAATGGCAGGATTTTCTTGCCGAAACCAGGCCGGAGAATGAGGCGGATTTATTTTATCTGCACGAGAAAAATGGCCGTCCCCTTGGCAGTGATGCGTTTCTGGCCATGGTCGAGAAAAGACAGTATGGTTCACTTTCGGGTAATCGCTTATCATAGATCTTTTGCGGGTCTGTTTTTAAAAACGTTTTTTGGACAAGAGTGACATGAATCCTATTTGTATAGTAGACGATCAACCTTTAATAGGTTTGACAATTTCGAATATCCTGAAAGACGAGGGGTATCCGGCCATCGTATTTCAGGATGCAGAGAGCTTCTGGCAAAGTCTTGATACCCAGGAACCCTCTCTCGTTATGCTGGATATCTGGCTCCCGGGGCAGGACGGCCTGCAGCTTCTGAAACGGTTACAAGGCCGATTTCCCACACTGCCGATTATCATGATGAGCGGACATGCCGGCATCGAGACGGCGGTTGCCGCCATAAAGGCCGGTGCCTACGATTTTATGGAAAAACCGCTGCATCTTGAGGTGTTACTCGACAAGGTGAAATCTGCCATTATGCATCGACCGCCAAGGAGCGAATGGAACCTTCCTTCGGATATGGCAATTGAGATCGCCAGCGTCGACCTTTTGCTGCCCCCCGGCATGGTGGAGGTAGTCGATTCCCCTGTACCGCAACGTACCCTCAGAGAAAATGTTGTTCTTAACGGTGTTGGACTTCTGAGCGGCCGGAAAACAGGTATTATCCTCAGCCCGCTTGGCATCAATGAAGGCATCGTCTTTCAAACTCTCGACGGTCAAACTATCCATGGACATATCACCTCCCTGGAAAATTTTTCCCATACTGTTTCCTCGAAGACGTTTTCTGCCAACTCCACCACGCTGGACAACGGCAGGCAACAGGTACGCACCGTTGAACACCTGATGGCAATCTTTTCCATGTACGGCATAACCAACGTGCTCATAAAGGTCGATGATGAAGTGCCGAACATAGACGGTTCCGGCAAGGACTTCTGCGATCTCATAGCCCAGGCGGGGATAGAAGAACAGCCCGCCTTCACCAGGGTTGCTGTCATCCGTCAGAAAATCGGCGTGGGAAAAGAGGAGAAGCATGAAAAGTATATCTATGCAGAGCCTTTCGAAGGGTTCGAAATATCGATGAGGGTTGACTATTCTCTCCCCATAGGTGAACAGATGTATACTTTTAATCCTGAAAAAGGGTCGTTTGCACAGGAGATAGCCCCGGCCCGATCATTCAATACCTTTGAAAATATCGAGATGGCCCAGCGGCTGGGCAAGGTCGGAGGCGGATATCTCAATTCCCATATTATCATGTACGAAGGTAAAGTCATCAATACGGAACTCCGTTATCCCGACGAATTCGTGCGTCACAAGATACTGGACCTGATCGGCGACCTCTATCTGCTCGGTTTCTCCATCAGAGGACGTATTGTCGCCAACATGACCTCCCACGGCTTCAATCAGGCCCTGGTGGAACGCCTGTACCGGGCTATCCAGAGCAGTTCCAAAGAGCAGCAATAAAAATTAAGGGGACAGATGCGACAAACGAGTACAGTTAAGAATACGCAAGTTGGTTGACATCCTTTACGCCGATGAAGCAGCCAACACCTTGTCTGACGATGCATAAAGAATGCGTCATTTTCACAACTATCATCTTCCTCCTGCAAATGTTGGTGATGTTACCCATGGGATATACTCAATCTACCGATGCTGATCTGGCGGCCAGCTATCGATTTCTGGTCAGTGACCGGGACTCGGCGGACGGTGTTCTCTATATGGCCACGGCTGGAAAACTCCAGGGTCGTCTGCTGCCGCTCAGTTTTTCTGACAGCCCGGAATACTGGGGACAGTATGTCTGCGAATTGCCCGAAAACTCCTGCTCAGTTACTGATGTTTATGATCCGCAAACCTATACCCTGACGCCACAAAAATCACATTCCGGCGATCTGCAGACCGAACGTGTCAACAGCCACAACGGAACCAACATCTATGATGCTGCAACCTGGCAGATTGCCGTCATGCTGGGTCATGCCATCAATCGATTTTCCCTGCCGAACAGTGAGGATGCTTACGCCCTCGTCAGCAATCAAAATTATTTGCTGCAGGAGGGATACAACGGCAACTCCAGTACTGTCAATGCCAGCCAGAATCGCGCTATGACAAGCGGCAAGGTCTTTGTCTACAATCAACGGGCCGTTACCGAGCCTCAACAGGCCTACTCTTTTCGCATGCTGCCGAGGAATTGGCTGTCGGTGGACCCTTTTGCCGGAACCAGGTATGCAGATCTGATTAAAACTACTGCCATGCCACAGAACAACCCCGAATATCAACCCGGCAGGGTCACCTGGACCGACTGGAAGCCGATTACCGGCGAGAATGGCTGGGCGTTTTTGGTGGGCCCGCTGCAAGCCGCATATATCCATTATATTATCGATCAGAAGTCAGCCTTTGTGCCTTTGCAGGATACGGCCGTGCAAAATGCACTCGATATATTGCCGAGTTTTGCGGCAATGCAGTCGCCCTCTGGTGCTGTTTACTATGCCCCGGCTGGTACGGTAGCCAACCAGGGGGACCAGTTGGTGGATCCCTACGAGGTGTCGGTTGAAAACAATTTTTCTTTGTATGCGGGGCTTACAATACTGCATTCCACCCTGCGGGCGTCCATAGCGCATGAGCCAAAAGTAAGGCCAAAGGATGCTGTAGCAATTAATGAAGCACTGCAACTGATCGATGCGATGATCAACGGCGGCATGGTCGGCAAAGATCGCACAACTTCCGGTCTTCTGGCTTTTTTCAGGAATCTGGCCTGGCGTGACGGGGAGTTTGTCCAGGGAGGGCGTGCTGACGACCCGATGAGTACCGTTAAATGGGTGCCAAGTCTGCATCCCAAAGCGGTAGATGTCAATACCTGGGGAATTGCCGCCCTCGGGCCGCAGCAGATTGATGCATGGTTCGGCTTCGGCGCTGCCTATCAAAACTGGCAGCAGGTTAAACAGTGGGGAGGGTACGGTGTCGGCAGAACACTGTGGGGAGTAGGATTTTCGAACCAGGATGGGAACGGTATTGACGCAGATGGAAACTTCCGCCAGGGGATTCTCTCCACGGAATGGACCGCTGGCGCCATCAACATGCTGCGCACAATGATCAGCTATTATAAAAAAATCCCCAACGAATCGAGGCATTACCGGGAAGCCAGACGCTTTATGGAAACACTCAGCCATGATGTGCAATCGATGTTGGTGGGAATCGATACAATGCGCCTCGACGCCTATGCAACGGTCAGTTTTCCTGGCCAGCCGCAAAAATATGCTCAATTATTTACTGCTCGCACAACCCGTCCTTACCTCTACGCAAGCAAACGATACCTGATTCCTTTTGGCTGGTATGCCAACCCCATTCCCAGCACCTGTGCAACTGCCTGGATGATTATGGTGCGTGATGGCTATAATCCCTTTGCGTTTGGTGGTGGGGCTTTCGTGAAGGAACTTATCCCCGCACCGCACGGGGACTGAAAAGAGCACCCGTCAAGCGAGTACTGAAAAAAATCCCGCAACGCTTTTTGCGGGGCAAGAAACCTCCTCCCAGTTAGACACCCTGGCCCAGCTCGAGGCACATTTGGCACTATCTTTTCCGAAAAGCTACCGGCAAAAAACAACATTTCTCTTTTTGCGCAAAACCTGGTGTATCCTCCTATTCTTTTGACCTTTTGATGGTGCAAAACCGCTTGCTGGCAAGAGCTGGGGCCTGGTCAAAATTGAATTTGGTTTGACAAGGCACCCTGAAATAGGCTATTTGAGTAACAACTGTTTTTTTTAAAGCGGTAACCTTGTCGCTTGAAAAATTGATTCTTCTGGATACTTATTAGCAAGTCATAGAGACGTGAACTACAAGTTGCACGTTTGAATCCTCCTGGTATATGCAAAATAAACAGAAAATGATGCATGAGTAATCGAAGACAAAATCTACAATATTTGTCTCCTGGCAACATCGTACTGTTCTTTTGCGTGGTTGCTTTCTTTATGTCGATATCCTGGGCATTTAGTGTGGAGAGCCGCGCTGATTCTTTGCTGTCTTCCTGCGGACTTACTGCAAAGCAATTTGAAAAAAAGGCCAAAGAGTATGTTGGCATTCCCTACCAGACCGGAGGGACCTCGAAAAAGGGCATGGACTGTTCGGGCTTTGCCAGAACGCTCTACGACAGGGTTTTCAGCATTGAACTGCCGCACAGCTCCGTCGAGCAATATCAATCTTCAGATCTGCAAAAAATTTCCAAAAAAAGGATGCAGCCGGGTGACTTGATTTTTTTCGCCGACAAGAAGAAAAAAAGGATTAATCACGTTGGCGTATACCTTTCGAATGGAAAATTCATTCATGCCAGCTCCAGCCTTGGGATTACCGTATCGAAACTGAGTGAAAGCTACTGGCAAAAAAGATTTGTCGGTTCAAAACGTCATCAGGTTCTGAGTTCCAGCCCTGGACCCAAGCAGGTGGAGTTTGAGAGTTCTGTAGAAATCCCAGTGCACCAGAACGGCACGATTACCGGCTATGCTCATCATGAAATGAGGTCTGCTTCTGCGGCTTTTCTGCACGACGAATCGGACACATTTGCAAACAGTCTTTACGATGCTCCGGCACTTGACAGCAGGTATCTCAGCTTTTCTCAAATCGGTTACGATCATTGGATTTCTAATGGCTTGACGGTGAATTTCTCCGCGTTCCACGAAATCTTCGATGTGGCGACAGCCTGGCCAGGTCTCGAGCCATACAGCCGAAATGCAGGTTATTGGCAGGATGGGTTCTCTTCCGATACCGCTCTAAGAAACGGTTTCCAGTTGGCAACTGATATTCATCCCAGCAACTGGCTCAGTATCACTCCTTTTATTACTTTCTTTGATAATTACGCAGGGATCCAGGAAAACTGGGATGTTCCAAAACGGACATTTGGCTTAAACAGTCTTGTGACGCCGGGGCATAGCCGCTGGTCTCTTTCCATGTTGTTACAGTATTCTGATCAGCAAGATCTCGTAAATACTGCAAATGTCGACAATATGATCAGTTCACTTGATATGTCAGTCAAATTGGGATTGCACCTTACCGAGAATCTGCAGGTGTCTCTGATGGGGAAACATGATATCCGAACCGCAGCATATGACAATGTCGAGGATACATCGTCTGCGCAAATCTCCAGTAATGATGTTTTTTTTACCTTTGACCTGACGTATTGATATGATGCGGGGCGACAATCTCGCTCTCATTGGTTGATAATCGTGTTCTCGTGGAAGGTTGGCCGAGATAACTGTCCAGACGTCTTTCAGGTTGAAAAGAATTGATGGCAACTGACACCGCACCGCGCTTTCCCCCGATCCTGGTATTAATCTTCGGTGTAATTGGGATTTCGTCCGGATCAATTCTGGTGCGACTGGCGCAGGGCCAGGACATGCCTTCTCTTGTCATTGCCGCCTGGCGACTCACCCTGGCTTCAGCCATTTTATTGCCCCTGGCGCTGACGCGGCGACGCTCGGAGCTGAGTCAGATGTCGGGGACCTCCTGGCGACTGGCGCTTCTTTCCGGTTTTATGCTGGCGCTGCATTTTGCCAGTTGGATTACCTCGCTGGCATATACCTCGGTGGCCAGCTCGACGGTGCTGGTGACCACCTCACCTCTCTGGGTAGGCTTGACAGCCCCTTTTCTGCTGGGCGAACAATTATCGCGGCCCCTGAAAATAGGCATCGCCCTGGCGATGCTCGGCAGTGTGTTGATTGGCGTGGCGGATGTAGTGGCCGTCGTCGATGGCCGATTCCATTTCAGTCTCACGCAATTCACCCATCAGCCCAATCCCCTTCTCGGCAACAGTCTGGCGCTTGTTGGCGCGGTGGCTGCTTCCGCCTACCTGCTCATTGGCCGTCGTCTGCGTGGTGGTATGTCCCTGCTGTGCTATACGGCTGTTGTCTATTCTACGGCCGCATTTTTCCTCATTCTCATGGCCGTTGTCCTCGGCCATAACCTGTTCGGATATTCGGCCGTCGCCTATCTTGTCATGTTGCTGATGGCCATTTTTCCGCAACTCATTGGCCACTCTTCCTATAATTGGGCACTTGGCTACCTCACCGCTGCTTCCGTCTCGATCGCCGTCATTGCCGAACCTATCGGCGCAACCCTGCTCGCCTTGCTTATCTTCCAGGAAATTCCCAACGCAATCACCCTGGTGGGAAGCGCGCTGCTTCTTGCCGGCATTGTATATGCCAGCCGATCTGGTGGGAAACCTGTCATTGCCAATACCTGAATTTGCCCACCGTCATAAGATAAAAACGTATTCGGGGGAATTTTTTCACATGTAGTGGTCTGCTCCGCACATACAGCTATTCTTGAAAATCATTGCCCTGGCGGTTTCAATTGGGTAGGATGAGTTTCCCATCAGAAACACTACGTGGCCACGGGGGCCTTGGTTTTGTTGGAAAAATGGATGCGCCTATGAAAACAAATCGACTCTATCTGCAACTGATCAGTATTCATGGACTGATTCGCGGCAACTCACTGGAACTTGGACGTGATGCCGACACCGGCGGTCAGACGAAGTATGTCGTGGAGCTTGCCAGGGCTTTAGCCGGTCATGAGGATGTGGCCCAGGTTGATCTGGTTACCAGGCTCGTTCGTGATAAAAACATCTCCAGTGATTACAGTCAACCGATCGAAGAGATCTGCGACGGGGCCCGGATCGTCCGCATCCAG
>JBBRDD010000171.1:0-10292 GCA_038204235.1 Desulfobulbales bacterium | reverse complement strand
GGAGCACTGGCAGTGGGGAAGTGATCCCTCGCAGGTTCCGCACCTTATGTTACTGCTCTATGCCAAAAAAGACGGCATGACGGCATGGCGGGAAGCCATTGAGAATAATCAGTTTGCTGCAGCTTTTCAGCTGGTGCAGGTCCTGCCGACCGATGATCTGGAGGACATTGAACCGTTTGGCTTTACCGATGGCCTCAGTCAGCCGAGTATTGACTGGGCGGGCGCGCAGAGCACCGATCTGCATGATCGTGACCGGTATTCGAACTTACTGGCAGTCGGGGAACTGGTTCTCGGCTATCCTAATGAATACGGCTTGTACACTACCCGGCCGCTTATCGATCCACGCCTGGACGAGTCCGCCGCTGTGCTGCCAAGTGCTGAAGACGATCGAACCCTGAGAGATTTCGGGCGAAACGGTTCATACCTGGTGATCCGCCAGCTGCATCAGGATGTTCCCGGTTTCTGGCAATATGTCGATAGGGAGGCCGGTTCCGTACCGGAAAAAAGGGAACAGCTTGCGGCAGGGATGGTGGGGCGAAAACGTAATGGCACACCTCTGGGACCGTTCGTTGCTGAGAATATCCCGGGAATTGCGCAGAATGATCCGGTCAATAATTTCACCTATGACGACGATCCGGCGGGCCATAAATGTCCGATCGGTGCGCATATTCGCCGGGCCAACCCGCGGACTGGTGATTTTCCGCCAGGGGTTACCGGTTTTATCAGTAGATTCATTAAAATGTTTGGTTTTGGGCAGAGACGGCAGGATGAAGATCTAATCGCCTCCTCCCGATTTCACCGATTATTACGACGCGGTCGAAATTATGGGCCCATTCTCCCGCCGGAAGAGGCGATAAAACCTGATGCGCCGGAAGCTGAGCGCGGGTTGCAGTTTGTCGTCCTGGTGGCCAATATCTCCCGGCAGTTTGAATTTGTCCAGAACGCCTGGCTGGTGAGCACACGCTTCGGTGGAGTGCAGCAGGAGCGGGACCCACTGCTGGGAGGCAGGGAGGCCTTGCCGGATGGAGGGATAACCGACACGTTCACTCATCCCGATCCTGCAGGTCCAGGGCAGAAGAGTTGCCATCTGCCACAATTTGTCACTGTCGGCGGCGGCGGTTATTTCTTCATGCCCGGGTTGCGCGCGCTGCAGTATATCGCTGCATCGTCTTTAACTGGGAGTGACAAAACCACATGAAGATTACGACTCGCATTTTGAATTCCCTGCATATTGTTCTTAACGAATTATTACATATCGAACGGCGCTTTGAACCGTTCTTTCGCCGCAGGTGGAACCAGCTGTTTCGCGAACCAAGCGCCGATGTCATCCAGTATTTCATTAACCTGCAGCGAAATGATGAAGGTTTACAACTGGCGGAGGAGAAAATTAATCCGGATGAAAAAGAGAGTCTGGATGCCATAATCGACCTTATGGCCGACCAGATGCGTGGCCATTTCAAACCTGGAGGCTATGAGCGGGGCGGCAACACCAAGACTCATGGTATTGTCCGGGCAACCGTGACCGTTCGTGACGATCTGCCGGAACATTGCCGCAGAGGTGTCTTTGCCACGCCGCGCAGTTATCCGGCGTATATTCGCTATTCCGGCCCCGGGCCGGATGTGCCCTCTGATATTCGGGACGTTGGCTTTGCCAGTATGGCCGTGAAACTTATGGACGTGCCCGGCGAAAAAATCATGGATGAGGAAAAATTTACCCAGGATTTCATAACGGTCTGTACATCGACTTTTGTGACGCCCAACACCTGCGAGAATGCCAAGTTACAGTATTGGAGCCTGGTAGATATGCCGATTTACTATTTTCTCAATCCGAAAGATCCGCACATTCTCGATTTTTTGATGCAGGGCTTGTGGAATGAGACCCAGTACAACCCGCTGGGACAGCGTTTCTATAGTTGTGTCCCTTATCTGCTCGGCGAAGGTCAGGCAATGATGTATTCATTTGTCCCGAAAACCAAGGTGGATACCAAGATACCCGGCCTGCCCTTTGGCCACCCGTCTTTTAATTATTTGCGGGAAAACATGATCAAAACCCTCGATAAAAAAGATGTCGAATTTGATCTTATGATTCAGCTGCAAACGGACCCGCATCGCATGCCGATTGAAAACGCTGCCGTGCGCTGGCCGGAAAAAATGTCGCCTTTCATCCCGGCGGCCACCATACATATCCCCAAACAAAAATTTGATTCCGAGGCGCAGTTTGCCTTTGCCAGGCGACTGAAAATGAATCCCTGGCATTGCCTGCCGGAACATCGGCCACTGGGCAACCAGAGCCGCGCCCGATTGCGAATGTATTACGAATTGTCGAAATTTCGACAGGAAATGAATCAGACCACCCACCTCGAACCGACAGGAGACGAGGTGTTCGACTAGAACGGTCGGGAGGCGATAAAGATGAAAGGTAATACTTTGAACACCATGCGGGGGTCCGCAGGGTGTATGTTGATCCTTTTTATGTCTCTGATACTTTTGACTATATCAGCCGCTTTTGCAGCGGAGAACGGGTTCGAGATCATCCCTAAATGGGTGCGTCCTGACAGCAGTGTCACCGTAAAACTTGGACTGGAGGTCGATACCACAATAAAAATGTACCTGAGAATTTCCGGACGTGCGACAGTGAGTGATTTTCCTCTTGATATTAGTCAGATGCGCAAACGGATTATCGAGGTCAAGATACCGGGGACCATACGTGCCGGAATTTATGAAACGTCGCTGGTTGATGAAAACGGCAGAGACCTGGGAATCATTGGCACCAGATTGAAAATTGCAGCTTCGGAAAAAGCAGAAGAGAAACCTGTTATAACAAAAATTGTCCCGGTAGCAAGTTATGCGACAAACGGCAAGTATGACTTCGACATCATAGGCGACAATTTCGGTGATGACGTCAGAGGCATTAAGGTCTTGATAAATGACACGGTTTTTGTGTTTGAAAACACCTTGCAGGGGCACGCCGGCCAGGCATCGGTAAAAGATTGTGGAGAGAAGGTCCCATGCCTCATCTGGAGTTGGAAAAAGCTCAGTGTACGTGGTCTTTCGCTCAAAGGAATGCACCTCATTCGACCTATGGCTGCATCGCTTGAGATAGATGGCATCGAATCCAACCGAAAACCGCTTGTTTTGTCTCCTGTCTCCCGGATCACACCAGGAATAATCGCCTTTGCCGGCCTCGGGTTCTTCACCATGCTGGTGTATTTTTTGAGTCGTCGAAAGGCTGCTCAGTACCAGGTAAACTGCCGGTCATACAATACAATTGCCTATATTTTCATTGACCATGAGACCAATACCTACAGCCTGTCGCGGCTCCAGCTTATACTCTGGTCGGCGGCGGCGGTTGTTGCTTACATATATATAGCGGCGTCTCAGTCGCTGGTTCAGTGGAATTGGTCGCTCTGTGAGGTTCCTGAGAATCTGCCTATGTTGCTCGGTATAAGCGCTGGAACCACCGCACTTTCCCTCGGTAC
The DNA here is from genome assembly GCA_038204235.1 of Desulfobulbales bacterium. Lineage (GTDB taxonomy): Bacteria > Desulfobacterota > Desulfobulbia > Desulfobulbales > Desulfocapsaceae > Desulforhopalus_A. The sequence continues at coordinate 6,813 of JBBRDD010000171.1, read as the reverse complement.
TACAGGTATGTGGGGGAGTAAGGGGGCCGGGACGATCCATCCGGAACCGGGCGATTTTATTACCTCGGGGGGCGTATTTGCACCCGAACGGCTCCAGTTTTTTCTCTGGACAGTGATCGGGGTGTTCGGCTTTGTCACTGCAACACTGGCACAGGATCCAGCCACTATGACTGAACTGCCCAAGATCCCGGATAGTTTTATCCCCCTCATGGGGATCAGTTCCCTCGGTTACCTTGCTGGAAAAATCGCCAGAAAACCGGGACCGATTATCACTCAAATAGATCCACCGCCGCCACATGTTGTTGCCGGAATACCTATTCACATAAGAGGTGAAGGTCTGTCTCCCCGTGCGCATGTGCGATTGAACGGTCAACGACTTCTGCCGGGAGAGATTTCTGTTGCTCCCCCGGCACAACCTGATGATGAGTTTGTGAGGGAATTAATTTTGAATCCGGTGATAATAGCGCCGGTGGCTTCAGGTGTTGGGGTTGTAAAGATCGTCAATCCTGACGGTCAAAGTGCCGAAAAATAACAAAACGGTTGCCAGGGCAGGGGATTGATGCCTTATGACCGGCCGGATAAGGATAAGTCACTAATGGGTAAAAATAAGATATAGAGACAGGAGCAGCAGGATTGTTGAACATTAAGGGGAGGGGCGGAAATGGAAACCGAGACAATAAAAACAGTAGTGCTGATGCGGGGTAATGTTGGCGAAGAGGTAGCCAGACTGAAAGTGGCCTTAATTAAAATGCTGGGCAAAGATGCTGCTGCCTATCAAGGTTTGGCTGTCGGTGATGAATTCGATGCCGCTACCGAGACAGCCCTGCGGGCCTGGCAGTCCAGTGTGGGGCTGGTGGCCGACGGCATTGCCGGACCGCGCACTCTGGCTGCTCTTGGTATTTCCCGGCCCGCTAAATTTCCCGTTAAAGTGGATAGTGATCTGGTTTGTAAGCTGTTTCCATTTACCAAAACTTCTAATATCGTCCAGAATCTCCCTTACGTAACCGCAGCGCTGGCAGCTTTCGGCCTGACCGATGTAGACATGATCTGTGTCGCGCTGGGTACCATCCGCGCTGAGACCGAGGGGTTTGTGCCAATCGCTGAATATCCTTCCCATTTTAATACTTTGCCTGGTCAGGCAGCCTTTAGTGCATATGAGAACAGGCTCGGTAATAAAAAACCTGGTGATGGAGCACGATATCGGGGGAGGGGGTACGTACAGCTGACCGGACGTGAGAATTATCAGAAATTTGGCAAAGTGCTCGACATATCCCTGGTGGATAACCCGGACAGTGCCTGCGCCCCGGAAATTGCCGGTTGTCTTCTGGCGGCCTATCTCAATGCCAACAAGGAAAAGTTAACCAACGCGCTGGACAAAAACAACCTGCGAGCTGCCCGCAAAGTTGTCAATGGTGGCAGTCACGGTCTGGATCGTTTCTCCGAGACTTACCGCAAGGCGCAACAGCAGTTCGCTGTAACCAGAACGATTGTCGGCAAGCGAGTACAGGAAACACCGCTCCCCGTCTCTGATCGCCGCGCAGCCCTTAATGTGACGCCTGATACGGCAGACCTGCGTGATCGACCTTACGCGCCACCGCCGCGCTCCTTGGTGAAGATATTTCCCGACGATGAGGATGTTAAGCATTACATGGGGGCCTATACCCAGGCTGGACTCATTCTCAATCAGGGACAGGAAGGGGCCTGCACCGGTTTTGGCCTGGCCTGCGTCATCAATTACCTGCGCTGGCAATCTGCCGGATCACCAGACAAACTCGAATCGGCAAGCCCGCGAATGTTGTATAAATTCGCTAAACAGTACGATGAATATGAGGGAGAAAATTACGACGGCTCAAGCTGCCGTGGTGCACTCAAAGGCTGGTATCACAACGGTGTTTGCCTTGAGTCCAAATGGCCTTATTCGGCTGGAGATAACGGCCTGCCTGCAGCAGGCTGGGATATCGACGCCCTCGAACAGACCCTCGGTGTCTATTACCGCATCGATCCCCAGGCCATTACCGATTTACAGGCGGCGATACAGGAAGTCGGGGCGATCTACGTTTCCTGTTATACCCATAGAGGGTGGGATACTGTCAAAACCAGTACGCAGCCGCCGGTTTCCCATGCCAGTCTGCCGGTGATCGATTATGACGGTAAACCATCGCGCAGTGGTGGGCACGCTTTTGCACTGGTTGGATTCAACCGTGTCGGTTTTGTGCTCCAGAATTCATGGGGGTGCAAATGGGGAGCCGGTGGCTTTGCGGTAATCAGCTATGGTGATTGGCTCGCTCATGCCATGGATGTCTGGGTGGCGGCGATGGGCGTTCCCGGGGTTGTCTCGGGGCGTCTTGCCGCTGGGACCCAAGAAGCCGGCAGCGCTGCGTCCAGTATTGCTTCCCATACCAACTGGTGGAACGAGGCGGTCGCCTACCAGCACAGCATCGTGCTGGGAAATAATGGTCGTGTCGAACGTTTCGATAAACTGGACGGGGTGACGCGCACCCTGCAGAACCAGGCCTGCATCTTGCCGGACACCTGGTTCCGGGAGAATCAGTATGCCAAAAAACGTCTGGTGCTCTACGCCCACGGCGGCCTGAACAGTGAAGAAGCGGCAATTCAGCGCGCCCAGGCAATGGGGCGGTATTTCCTCGGCAACGGCTGCTATCCGCTTTTTCTGGTGTGGAAAAGCGGTCTGCTTGAATCTTTCGGCGATATTCTGTCGGATAAGATTGACTCCGTTGCCGCGGGCATGGCGGGGGGCGTGAGCGGCTGGGTAGCCGACAAGATCTCCGATCCGGTTATCGAAAAAACCATTGGCCGTCCATTCGCCCGGCCGCTGTGGAGTGAGATGAAAGAGAATGCCGAACTGGCATCGGACAGCGGTCGGGGCGGCGACCTCCTGATCGACGCGCTCCATTCCCTTGCCAACAGCTGGGGGGACGATTTTGAGCTGCACCTCATAGGTCATTCAGCCGGATCCATCATCCTGGGACGATTGCTGTCGCAGTTGGCTCAGAAAAATCTAATCGAAAGCGTCAAGTCCGTTCATTTATATGCCCCGGCCTGCACAGTCGCCTTTGCCAACCGCTACTATGCAACACAAACCAAGATCATGAACAGGCTTTACCTGGATATCCTCGGAGATCAACGCGAACAGGACGATAATGTGGTAAAAATCTACCGGAAATCCCTGCTCTACTTCGTCTCCAACGCCCTTGAAGCCGATCAGCGTATGCCGATTCTCGGTCTGGCGAATGTTTATGATCCCACGTATTCCGGGTGGGACGGATCGTCAAGTACCGCCGAAACTCTCATCAACTGGCGGAGTGTCGCCGAAACCAGCAAGTTAAAGAAACGGTTGAATATCCACAACGAGGAGAAAATCATTACCCGGCGCCAGATCAGTGCTGATTTGCCGGAGAAATGGGAAAGCGCGTCGCACGGCGGCTTCGATAATAATATAGAAATCCTCAGCAAGACGCTGGAACGGATCACCGGCGCGCCGGTTGCTTTTCCGGTCGATGATCTTGTTGGTTTTTAATAATGATGGCGTCGTAAAAACCCTAACCTCATCCCATAGCTAGCGGATGATGGCTTTTAAGACCGCTGAAAAGTCTTCATCCGCACCGCCTGCCTGCCTTGTCTTAATATACAGGTTGTTGGCAGCGCCGGCGGTAAAGAGAGGCTGGCCGTATTCATCGGCCATTTGCAGGGCGAGCCGCATATCTTTTTGCATATGCCTGAGTGGAAAGGCGGTTGTGAAATTGTTTTGCGCCATCTGTGGACCCTTCAGGCGAAACATCGGATTATCAATGGGCCCCTGCGCTAAAACATCGAAAATATCGGTCGTCGTGAGACCTGCTTTATCACCAAGGGCGAGCCCTTCACCGAATGCGGCCATCATCGTGCCCATTATAATATTGATGACCAGTTTCATCTGTGCGCCCTGGCCTCTATGCTTAAAGTAAAAAGATTTTTTCCCCATAATCTCAAAAGCAGGGGAGGCATCATGGTATAAAGATTCATCGCCACTGCACAGAAAAACTAAGGTGCCATCTTCGGCAGGCTTTTTGCTGCCGGTAACCGGCGCTTCCAGAAAACGGCCGCCTTTGGTTTTAACTGCTTCAGCGATATGTAGAGAGGTCTTCGAGTCGACCGTTGAAACATCGACATATGCTTTTCCCGGCCCCATGCCGTCCAAAACCCCACCTGCATCAAAGAAAAGAGCTGTCGCGGCAGCCGGATCCGAAACCATCGCAAAGGTGATATCGCACTGGGCCGTTACCTCGCCGGGGCTGGTGCCGAGACTAGCCCCTTGCTCAACAAGCGGCATACATTTTGCTTTTGTCCGGTTCCACACGGTTACATCAAGGTCGGCGCCAATGAGGTTGGCAGCCATGGCGTTGCCCATGATCCCGAGTCCTAGAAATCCATATTTTATCATCTGGGTATCCTCCTGAATATAAGTAGATGAGCGATTAACACCCTTATAAATGTGCCAATACAGAAAATAATGTCAAAGCATCGACTTTACGACCCGCAAAATGATTTTTAGTGGATAGACACCTTGCTTAAAAATTTGGTACAGCTAACTAAGCCATCGAATTGCCGTCACCTGATAATTGCATTTGTCCTGCATGCCCTCAAGGGTTTGTGTGTCTGATTCATGTTATTCTCTGGCGGTTTATCATACCTCATGTAGCCGTACACCGTTTGCCTGTGCTCTATACGGAGCCGGTCATCACTGCGAAATGATGCTTTGAGAGAGGAAAAATAAAGTGAAGTATTTTATAGATTTAGACGGCACACTGTTAAATCATAAGCTGGCTAGTATGGATGCTGTGTCATTTATGAATGAGATTCAACGGCGTAATATTGAATATCGAATAATGACAAATTCTATCAAGTCACCAGTGCGTATTGTCGAACGACTGAAAAGTGTCGGTATCGGTGTGAAAAAAGAGAGTATTTTAAGTCCGATACATTCAATTAATGCTTATCTTCAACAGCATAACATCAGAAAAGCGTATGTAGTTGGCAGTGCTCTGGAAAGAGAACAAGTGAAAACTGAGAACAATAGTGAAGAGCCAGAGATTATTGCATTAATTGATTTTGAAAAGAACAATGTCACTTATAATGAATTACAGAAAATATATTACTTTATGCAAAAAGGAGTTCCTGCTATTGCTGCTTCAGGTTCACCATATTACAGCAAGGGCAAGAGTAAATGCCTTGATACAGGAGCATTTGTTCATCTATTTGAAAAAACGGCACATATCAGCATCAAAATCTTAGGAAAACCATCAATTGCTTATTTTTCTTCAGGTATAGCCGCATTGCATGCTGGGCCGACTGAAATCACGGTTGTCGGAGATGATTGGAGCACGGATATTATCGGTGCTGTAAATGCTGGGTGTCATGCAATATTGGTAAAAACGGGCAAGTATCAGACCGGTGATGAAAATAAATGCAAGCCGACAAAAGTAGTTTCAAAACTTATGGATCTGCTTGTCTGATGAGTACAAAAGGAGATTTTATCTCACAACTGCATTGACCTGTCAACGCTCTTGCAGGTGAAAAATGCAAGCCTTCAGCTACATGAGGTGCCACTATGCCGGAAAGCAGGTCCACACTGGAAATAATTGCCACAACTGCCCAGGTGCTGAGTGTTGTCGCCGGAGTCGTGATCAGCGTATTAAGCTTCAACGCAACCCGTGATAAAGAGGCAGAGGCGAGAGAGCTTGAAGCGGCTCGACCATTCTACGTTCTTCGCCAGAATCTCTACGCTGAAGCTGTTAAAGCAGCCGGCGTTCTCTCGAATCCTGAAGTCCACACCAAAGAGGAACTCGCAAAATCACGGAGCCGGTTTCGGGAATTGTATGTTGCTGAACTGAGCATGGTTGAAGCACCAGAGGTTGAAGCGAAAATGATGGCCCTGGCGAAACAAATTGATCCTGATTTGCTGAATATGACTGACGCACAACGAGCTTCATATGATCTGGCGCACGCGCTTCGGGATACGTTTGCCTATGCCTGGAAAGTCAAAAGCAGATGAATCCGCAAGGTGTGATGTCTCACCATGCTTTTTAAAGCGGCGCGTGCAGACTCGCGCTGTAGTTAGACTGTGGGGTCCATGGTGCAGCCGGCAAGGAGAACATACGTGCCGGGAAAAAGACCAAGTGCAAGCCGTTTCGTACGTTTCATATCACTGCTCCCCCGAATCAGATTCGGCAGCTGATCGTTGTGCAATCGGTTGCTTGGGCTTTTTGGCAAACAGTCGAGAGATCAGGACAAAGAAAAACGGGATAAAGAGCAGGTCGATGAAGGTGGCCGAGAGCAATCCGCCGGTGACGGCGGTGCCTATGGCATTTTGGGCGCCAGCACCAGCCCCCTTGGTGAGAGCCAGCGGCAGGGTGCCGAAGAAAAAGGCCAGCGAGGTCATAATGACCGGACGGAGTCGGATTTTTATTGCCGTCAGGGTTGCCTCGACCAGCTCATGTCCCTCCTGCAGTTGGGCCTTGATGAACTGGATGATCAGGATGGCATTCTTGGTGGAAAGTCCTACCGTCGTGAGGAGTCCGATCTGGAGATAGACATCGTTGGGCAGTACCCGCAGGGTCACCGCCGTCACCGCCCCCACCAGACCCAGCGGCAGCATCAACAGGTTCACAAAGGGGATCGTCCAGCTTTCATATAAAGCGGCCACACTGAGGAATACGACCAACAGCGAGATGGCATAGAGGGCAGGTGCCTGGGCGCCGGCATTCTTTTCCTCGTAGGAGAGGCCGGTCCATTCATAGCCGATCCCGGTCGATA
>JBBRDD010000170.1:0-10347 GCA_038204235.1 Desulfobulbales bacterium | reverse complement strand
TCGGTGAACAGACCAAAAGTGGCAATCTCCTGGCCGCGATCGTAAATAATCCCGCCGGAGAAACTGACCGGGATATCGCGACCATCTTTATGTTTAACTATCAGTTCGTGACGCAACAATTTGCCGTTGCCGCCGAAATGGCTGCTGCGCATTCTTTTGATCAGCTCAAAAGCAACTCCCTCGTTATACAGCTGGGTGACGTGCAGGGATTTTATGTCTTCTTCATTGTAGCCGAGCAGGGACTGCGCCTCTTGATTAAAGAGCATGATATGACCCTTCATATCCGAGGCAATAATCGAATCGACAGAGCTGTCTATCAGGTTATGAAAAAAAGCGTTACGCCGCCTGAGCTCTCCCTCAAGATCTTTTTGTTGGGTAATATCTATAAGATAAACGAGATAATACGATGTACCGGCTGGAGGAAATACCACCACTCCGCTGAGAATGGAGCGTTCACCGTTTCTGGCGAATTCTACTTCGTGGCGGATCTTCTCGCCGTTTGCCTTACCGCGCTGTTCAAAATGGTCTCTGATGAGGAGGAAGAAATCGCCATTATTTTCTCCCAGCAGTGTGCGTAAGCTCTCACCATCAATCTTGCCATACGAACACCCCAGGAATCTGCTCGCTGCTGGATTGGCGTGGATCACCACATGATCCTGACCAACCACAATGACACCATTCGGAGTCTCTTCGAGGATGGTATGCAGATAATGATAGGGACCCAGATCCCTGACCAGAGAATCAGCATCTCTGTTGGCTGTTGACAGAAGCGCTAAGGTATTCACGGCGTCCTAGCGACCTATAGAATCCAGAAATTCAGGTAACCTGTCCCTCCAGCCCATCGCATTTAAAACAACTCCTGCACCGAGCGGAGCCAGTTCTCGGATAAGATCGGCTGCCGCCTGCATCCCGGCATCCTTTTTAACCGGAGCATCCATCATTTTTTTCAAAAATTCCTGAGGAATTGACGGGACTCCCTGTAGATTATTGAGATAGCGAACCATCGTGACGGATTTCAAGAACATCACCGAGGTAAAAAGTCTGATGCCGGCCTGCTCGGCAAAAGGAATAAACCCTTCAACAATATTCAAGTCATAGGTCGGCCCCAGGGTGACCGATTGCACGCCGTACTGCCCCAGCTGTTTAAGGAACTCAGCCCGTTCCCGGTTAAAATTGACATCATCGGAGAGTTCGATCGCCACGCCGATATCAAAAGCCGTAGCCCCATCAAGAGACTCACCAGCCAGATCGTGTCCATTATTGAGGGCAGAGACACATTGCAGCATAGAAACCAGATCAAGATCGCCGCTTGATCTGACAACAGGCTGATCGCCTTCCGCCGGGTCATGTCCTTCCTTGATGACGATCTTGTTAATGCCGAGTGCGGCAGCAGAAAGAAGATCAGCCTGAAAGGAAATCCGGTTTCTATCCCTGCCGGTGATGATCATTTCCGGCTCAAAACCTTTTTCCTTGAGCGCCAGACAGGGAGCTATGGGTGCCATGCGCATGATTGCATGTTCGCTGTCGGTCACCCGCGCACCGTCCACCCGCCCTCTGAGCTGCAACGCGGTATCGAGAAAAGTATCCAGTCTCACCCCTTTGGGCGGATCAATCTCGGCAATAAGTGTATACTTGTGTGGAGAAATTTTAGCGGCGGGAGTACTGGTTTTTTGTGCGGCGTCCATTGAACCTCCTGTAAGATGAGAATGAGTAGTGTCTTAGGGAGAGCGGAGATTGCATGTATCTATACCAACGACCAGGTCAAGTCAAAGAAGACGACAAGCAACAAAGGCTTTAGTATCAATTTCATTTAACAAACTATTCAGCGCAATTTCAAGATAAAAAATTCATTCTACGCTTGTCTGAAGATGAAAAACAATTCAATTACTTAGCCTAAAACGCTCGCAGACGAACCAATTGTTACTGAGAAAAATAAATGGCATATTGAAAGGATTCGGGAAGTTTGATGCAAAAAAATAGTCATGTATACTGAGAGAAGAGATGAGTACAGGAAAAGAACAGGTATTTAAAACATGTCCAATGTGTGGAAAAGATTGGCTATGCCGGGATAGCTTTCTGGATGATCCGGACTTGAACTTCAATGGCTACCAACCGGATTTCAGCACCATCGAGCAAGGGATATTTTTTTTCACCCATGAGATTTCGCCGTGTGGATCAACTATCGCTCTGAAGGCGGAGAGATTTCTCCCCCTCTATCAAGGCAGAAAATACCAGGAGAACAAACAGTTGTCGGAAGAGTGTACGCAGCAGTGCCTCAACCAGCAAGACCTCGATCGCTGTCCAGCACATTGCATGTTCGCCTTTGTCCGTGAGGTATCACAGATCATTAAGGATCGCTCACACCGGGCGAACTAAATTACCTGGTCAGATTGATCAGGCGGCAATAACTACAGCTGTGCGGAATGAAAATCTGCACTTTCTCGCCGATGCCCGGTTTTTCCAGGCGATACTGCATCATAGAAAGCACCAGAACCAGACGAACCCCCACATTGATAATGACACGTATCCGGCCGCTGTCCTGGGCAAGATCGGTGATATGTCCGCTCAACAGGTTTCCTTCGGCTGGATTGGTTGTTTTGGGATTTAAAATAATTCCGTTCGGATCGATATGGAGTTTGGCGACCTGTACCGTATCGGGCAGGATATACCGCGGCAGGCTGAGAAACAGCTGGCCGGTCAGCTGGCAGGTGAGGGTATCTTCGCGACGATCGACAACCGTCACCCGGTAGATATTTTCGCTGGCGACATCGGAGAGTTCCCCGTTTTGCAAAAGCAACGTTTGGTGGGCAAGCCGTTGTCCCTGGGCAAGGTAATGGGTAGAGAAGATGATGGAAGCTTTACGTTCCTGATTAATTTTTTCAATAATCTTGAGAATAATCTCCTGATTCTCATTGTCCACATTGGCCGTCGGCTCGTCGCAAAGCAGCACTTCGGGCTGTAAAACCAAGGCTCTTGCCAGAGCGACTCGCTTTGTCTCTCCGCCGGAAAGCCCTTGGGCGTCATAGTCGGCAAAACGCTCCATACCAACCAGTTCCAGTGCCTCTTCAATCCGCTGCCTGCGTTCCGTTTTGGCAACCTTGCGCACCTGCAGCCCAAATTCGACATTCTGCCGGACCGAGCCGGTAAACATAATGGGGGTCTGATCAAGAAGGACCACCTGCCTGCGCAAACCATACAGATGTCTTTGATCAAAGCCCACCTCCTTGTCGAGAAAGTGCATTCTGCCGCTGCTCTGCTGATCGAGGAAGGCGAGAATCTGCAGCAGACTCGTCTTGCCGGCACCATTTGGACCAATCAAAGTATAAATCTGCTCCGGCTCTATATCGAGCTTATCGATATGCAACACCGTACGGTCGCCATGCCTTCTTATGATATTTTCCAGTCTATACAGCATCGTTTCCGGTCCGGCCCTGCAAAAGATGAAACAGCATATTAATGACAAAGGCAATAGTCATAAGAGTTATGCCAAGGGCGACGGAGAGGACAAATTCTCCCTTATCGTATTCCAGTGCCATGGCTGTCGTCATAGTCCGGGTGAATCCTTTGGCGTTCCCCCCCAGCATCATGCTGATACCCACCTCGGCAATTACCCGGCCAAAGGCGGCGATAACCGCGGCAAAAATACCGTAACGCGCTTCTTTAAGAATCACCAGCGCCATCTGGTACCGGGTGGCACCGAGGGTCAGGGCAGTCATCCGATAGCGTTTGTCAATGCGGCTGATGGCGGCAATAGTCAGAGTCATAATCACCGGAACTATCAGGATTACCTGACCGATAACCATCGCCTTCTGGGTATAGAGCAGATCAAATGAACCTAAAATACCACGCCGGGAAATAAAAGAATAGACCAGGAGACCGATAACCACTGTCGGCAGGGCCAGCAGGGTGTTGAGAACTGTCAGCACCATCCGCTTCCCGGGAAAAACCGCATAGGCGACAAGAAAGCCTCCGGGAATACCGAGAACAGAAGCGATTACAGTAGCTGAAAAACTCACTTTGAGTGATACCATGACGATATCAACCAGCTCTGCATCAAAAGACATAAACAACAGCAAAGCTGACCGCACACTGTCAAAAAGTAGATCCATCGGCTGCGTACACTCCGTAACTATTTAAAATAACCGGGCTATGAACAACAAAGGAGGTCTATGCGAACATAGCCTCCTACGACGTGTCTTTATAACATAAATACTTTGCAGATTATTTCCTTTTTTTCCTAGAAAATAATCTGCAAGATATCTCCCCAGTTTGTGTGGTATTGAACAGAACACCCTCTTCAAGGGAGAACTGAACAGCGTACCCGACAGGTGAGTATGAAAAATAATCCCGGTAATCCCGGCTTTGTTCTCCAGTTCGCCGGGATTCACATACTGCGAAACTACATGGCATCCGGGAAGAAAAGCTGCTTGCCTTCAAGACGGTAGCCACCGATCAGCTTCTGTCCCCTCTCAGAGATGATCCAGTTGACAAACTGCATGGCCAGATCATTCTGGATCTGCGGATATTTTGCCGGATTGACGGGGATTATACCATAGGGGTTGGCCAGCGCATCACCACCCTCAGAAAGGATCTCAAGGTCAACCGCGGGGGTTTTGCCGTATTTATATTTGATATAGGTACCCCGATCAGTCATGGTATAAGCTTGTTTTTCTTCGGCAAAGGTAATGGTTTTGCCCATGCCCTGACCAATTGACATATACCAGGCCTTGGAATTGGCGGGCATTTTGTAACTGATTTCTTTCTCTTTACCCTTATCAACTATTTTTTGCGTATGGGTGGTGAGAGGGATGCCGGATGTCTCCCAGAGAGACTGTTCTTTGGTGTGGGTGCCACTATCGTCGCCACGGGAGATAAAGGGTACCTCGGCAGCGGCAATCTTCTTGAAAGCCTGCGCTCCATCGGATATACCCTTTATCGCTGCCGGGTCGGCGGCGGGACCAATAATTACAAAATCATTGTGCATTACCGGATATCTCTTGGTACCAAAACCATCGGCGACGAATTTATCTTCCCGGCTCTTGGCGTGGACAAAAATAACATCGACATTACCGTCTTCTCCGTCCCGTATGGCCGCGCCCGTTCCTTTAGCGATGACCTTTACCTGTATACCGGTATCTTTGGCAAACTCGGGCAAAAGAACATCAAGCAGACCTGAAGACTGGGTGCTGGTTGTCGTCGACATCTTCAATACCTTCTCAGCGGAATAGACATTTCCTGCAAGCCCGCCCAGCAGAAAGAACACTCCCAACCAAATTGCCATCTTTTTCTTCATATTTTACTCCTCAGTTTTAAAATTATCGGGAAAGAGCATTTTCCCACATAACGAAACATCGTATCCTTCAAATGTACCGGCCAGCTGCCGGAAAGATTCCTCATGGAGCAGGCCGATAAAACTCTGAATTGTCCGCTCAAAAAAACGTTCCCGCAGAATAAGCAGATCAAATCTTTCCCAGCGAAGCGGGACAAAGTCAAGCCCCAGCAGACCGGCGACAGCCCGAATGGCAGGGGCGGCATCGGCATGACCGGCAAAGACCTCCAGACCGGCATCCAGATGACGCGAAACTTCCTTGCTATATCCGGAAATCTGCCCGGAGGAAATTTCCGATTTGGCAATTTCATAATCGAGCAACAGCCGGGTTCCCGTGCCGAGTGGACGATTGACAATAGTCACATCTTTCCTGGATAGATCGGCCACCCCGGTGATTCCTTTCGGATTGCCTTTCTGAACCAGAAGCCCCTGCTGCCGTCGACTGAAATTGACAAACACCGGAGCTTTATCAAGCTCCTGGTTGGCAAAGTCAAAATTATATTCTTCATTGTCGTCCTGGAGCAGGTGGCATACTCCGATATGACAAATTCCCCGCCGCAAACTTTTCAAACCACCCATACTGCCAAGATTGGCAAAAAACCCGACGGTACCGGGATCTTTTGCATGAAAAAGCGACAGCGTCTTTTGAAAAAGCAGATCATCGCTCCCTGCCAGCAACAGGATACCCTCGTCCGAAGAGCTGCCGAACCCGGGCTTTCGATAATTAAGGATATGCGTTTCCAGCCAATCTTCAACAAGTCGTCTCGGGAAAAGCCACTTGCCGGTAATTTTCGTTGCCGGCAGGCCCTTATCATTGACTAGAGAATAGACCATCTTGTCATTGACATGCAGCAGCTTTGCGACTTCTTTGGTGGTAAGAAATTTTGCGTTCTGAATTTCAGTCATCGTGCTTTATCTTCTCCTTGAATACACAGTTCTTCCGCTGCACTCAATTACTCAAAACAACCTTTTTTTTCCACCCTTAGCCGCCGTCACCCCGCATAATAACCAAAACAAACCGATACTGACACCCACGGCACGGCATGCTCCATGCAGTCGCGCTTTTAACAAAAAAACCCATAATTTCAAAGAGTAGTGCAATTTTCTTGTTTTTATGACAAAATTCAATGTACAATAATGCATATATGTCCCACGACAATACACCACTGGAGAAAATACCATTGTTCGTATCTCTTGCCCAGGAGAGCAGGCATCAATCGGTCCTTATCGAAATACTGCAGGCTGCCCTTCAACCGAATCCATTCTACAAAAAAGTTGAGCTCATACTTGAGTCACTGCTCTGTCTGCCGCACCTGCAATTTGGCGGAAAAGGTGCTCTCTTTATCGCAGAGCAGGATTCGGCAACCCTGGCGCTCAAAGTCGCCAAAGGATTTTCTCAACTGGAAACCGACACCTGCAGCACAATCCAGCTCGGCGTCTGTCACTGCGGACAGACTGCAGAACATGGCAGGATTTCCTTTTTTAATAATCCCCCCCCTCTGCTTGCGGGAATCTCTCTCTCACCACCGTTGCTCGGAAATTGGGTTGGAAACTACTGTGTACCTATCATTAAAGATGGTCAATCATATGGAATACTGACGATCTATGTGGACAGACTCCACCAACCTTCGCCGGAAATGAACCTGCTCCTGGAGGCGGTGGCTCATATTCTGGCCATAATGATTGAAAACCAGCAAATGGAACTGCAACTCATTCACCTGGTCAATGATCTTCGCAGCTCGATTGTCAGCCTTCGCGAGGAAAAAAAATTCTCCGAATCTATTATTCAGGGGCTGCATCATGGCCTTCTCGTGACCGGCCTGGATGGTAGAGTGAGAAAGAGTAATGCAATCGCCCAGGCTATTTTCAAACCAATTACCGCACATATCGACGGGCAGCTGCTTAAAGATATTGTCGGTGGAGCAGCGGCAGACCAACTCCTGACAATTATGCCGCCAGACTCCGACCAGTTTGATCGGGAATTGCTCTTCACCGCTGCCAAGGAGGAGAAAAAGATTCTCGGCTTCTCTAATGTTTATCAGGAAGATGCTGCAGGCAACAAGATCGGGGTGATCATCTCCCTGGCGGATATTTCCGAGGTAAAATATGTCCGCCGGGAAATGGAAAAGATGAACCGACTTGCAACAATTGCCGAAATTGCCTCGGCTGTGGCCCATGAAGTCCGCAATCCTCTGGCAGGCATAAAGATTATGGCCCAGTCGATTGAAGAAGAGGCAAAAGACAATAGCGAGCAACTTGAATGCGCCCAAAGGATTGCCAGACAAGTGGATCGACTGAACATCCTGCTCAGTGATTTTTTTTCGTATGCTCGACCGGCGGAACCAAATAAACGATCTACCTCCCTGGAAGCCGTCATTGTCGAAACAAAACCACTGATCAACAGCCGACTCACCAAAAACCATATCGAGCTGCATGTGGATATCAGCAGAGAACTGCCGAAAATTGTAGCCGACCCGCACCAACTCCAGCAGGTTTTTCTGAATCTTTTCTTAAATGGAATAGACGCGATTAAGCAACAGGGCCGCATAGACATCAGTGCCAGCCTGCCTGACAGCAAGCAGTTGCAGAAATATAGAAAAAAATATCCGGCCTTGCTGCAGAACATACCCTATGTGGTAGTCCACTTCACCGATAACGGGACAGGGATGACGCCGGCAACCGCCGAAAAGGTCTTCGAACCTTTTTTTACGACAAAAACTTCCGGGGCCGGTCTCGGCCTCTCGATCGTGTATCGAACCCTCAAGGAAAATGATGCCGCTATTGTGCTTGAAAGTATAGAGGGCAAAGGAACAACCTTTACCATATTTTTAAGGGCGGACAGGTAAATCAGTGATAGACTCCGAATCCCGGTTTTCCTGTCTGGAGACCGGATTTAAATGCAATTCTCAGCCCAACCACACAAAACCCGGTCGGGCCAGAGAGACAAAATGGTGACAATATGAAAAGAGTGCTGGTGGTTGATGACGAAGAAGATATGCTCTGGATGCTGCAGAGAAATCTCAACAAGGGCATGGAAGATGTCGAAATTCTCGCTGCCAAGTCCGCCGAAGAAGCCCTGGCAATTCTAAGCGACCGCCCGGCAAACCTCGTTATCACTGACATAAATATGCCGGGAATGAATGGGCTTGATCTGCTTATTGAAATAAATAACCGATTTCCGGCGACGGGGGTTATTATCATGACAGCCTACCCATCAAATGCCTATGAGAACAAGGCAATGATGAGCGGCAGCCTGCGTTTTATCGAAAAACCTTTCGACATCAACGATGTACGGACAATTGTCAAAGAGGCTCTCAAGGTCAACGAAGGTTTTCAGGGGACCGTCGACGGTGTCGATTTAATCGATATTGTCCAGTTCAACGCTCTCTCCAGGGCAACCGCCGCCCTGAAAGTCACCACCGGGGACAGAGAAGGAATGATTTTCTTCAAGGATGGAGCCGTTCTCCATGCCATGTGCGGCCAGGAAACCGGTGAAAGCGCCTTTTTTACCATCCTCGGTTTTAACGGGGGGTCCCTGCAGAATATCCGGGGGGTGCAGCCACCAATCGTCAGTATCCATAAAAGCATTGAAGGTCTGCTTTTTGAGGCTGCAGTCAACAACGATGAAAAATCCGCGGCAGAAAATGACTATGACGATGATGCCCCTTCATCCGACTCAATTGCCCACCGTTCAGACGACGAACAACCGTCTACAGCAAAATTAGAAGAACTGATTACCGACATTGATCTGGACACAACTGGTGACGCGGAACCACTTGCCCGAAAGGATGCCGACAGCAGAGAGGATAGGCCGGCCACTTCAAACAAGGAATTTGAGATGACGGAGATTCAGAGTATATTAGCGGAATTTACCAATATTGAAGGCGTCCACACTGCGTGCCTGATTGGCCGGGACGGTTTTTTGCTGGACAGTCTCGCCCGCCCCGGCATTGACGCCGAAATGATCGCGGCCATCGCCTCCTCCGGCTTCGGTTCTGCTGAATCGATGGGCAGTCAACTTGGTCAGGGTGAGCTTCGAATTACCTTGTTCGAATTTGAAAACGGCCCGGTCCTGTTCGCTCCGGTTGGCAAGGACGCCATTCTGGTGATCGTCGCCGACCTTGAAACCAACCTCGGGTGGATCAGGATCAGTATTAAGAAAAATTCCAAAAAAATACAGGCAGCGGCTTCGCTGTAAGACACCTTTTATGCCCAAAAATTATTAATACTCGCTTGTCGGGTACGCTGTTCAGTACTCCCTTGAGAGGTGTTCTTTTCAATAACTCTCAAGGGATACAAATACCTTACGGAGGTTTCCTTGCCGGAAACCAAGAAAATCATCTGCCAGGCATTAATAGTTTTTCGCGAAATAGCTGGCAAATCCGGCAAACTGGGTCTCATATTTTTTCATCAGCATTCGCGCCTTGGCAAGCCATTCCTCTTTGGTCGTCATCAGGAAGATAAAAAAAGGCTGGGTGGCATCATGACGAATGATAAAATTATAATTGCGGGTGGTGATAAGGATATCTTCGACAATTTCATCATCGGCCAGCAGGCTTATGGCCTTGACATTGGATTTTACAATGGATGCCAGATACGCCGCCGCGACAGCAGGTTCGACATCATCTCTTCGGCTGACTTCGGCAATGGACATCCCGTCTTCCACGGTCACCACGGCCACAGCCAGGATTCCGGGAAGTTCTCTCGACATCTGGTCGATCAGATTCTGCAGTAATTTTATCATATCTTTTCCCTGTATACATGCCAAATGGGCAACAAACCGGCTTTAACTTACTTAGTGACTTAGAAATACGTCTCTTGTGCTTTTACAAGAGAAGTATTTCGTGAAGGAACTTATCCCGCAAAGCTTTTGGGCGGGATTAGTGATTTGCTATTTTAAACCTTGTGCTTTTACAAGAGACGTATTTCGTGAAGGAACTTACTCCGGCTTTTTTCCAGTTTACCGGGATAAGCTAGATTATATCATCTGGCTAAAGCAATATGAAATAATTTCTCTT
>JBBRDD010000169.1:0-10386 GCA_038204235.1 Desulfobulbales bacterium | reverse complement strand
TATACCGACACCATTGCCGCCGGCAACACCAATATCTGCCTGCTTCGCTTCCCCGGGACCATTGACGATGCAACCCATCACCGCTATTTTCAGCGGACTCTCCATGGTCTGGACGAATCGTTCAACCTCTTCCGCCAGCCCGAACAGGTCAATCTGGGTGCGACCGCAGGTGGGGCAGGAGATCAGTTCCGGTCCGCGCTCACGGATTTTCAGCGCACGCAGGAGCTCAAAGCCGACCCGCACCTCTTCAACCGGGTCACGGGTGAGAGAGATGCGAAAGGTATCACCAATGCCCTGACTCAGAAGAATACCTAAAGCAACACTTGACTTGACGGTACCGGCAATCAGCCCACCAGCTTCGGTAACTCCAAGATGCAGCGGGTAATCGGTTATCTTCGCCAGCTGCTGGTAACTGTTGATCGTCGTCAATACATCCGCCGATTTGATGGATATTTTTATCTCATTATACCCATTTTTTTCCACCAGCCTGACATTGCGCATGGCACTTTCTATCAGGGCTGAGGTATTATCCGGAGTCGGATACCCATACTTTTGCAGCAGATCTTTTTCTATGGATCCGCTGTTTACCCCGACTCGGATCGGCACCCCATGCTGTTTTGCAGCATCAACAACCAGAGCAATTTTCTCTTCACCACCCAGATTGCCGGGATTAATCCTTATTCCATCAGCACCATTTTCCATGGCGGCGATGGCCAGTCGATAGTCAAAATGAATATCGGCAATTAAAGGGATAGTAATTTCATCCTGAATAGGCCGAATAGCCGCAGCCGCCTCAGGGTCTAGAACTGCTACCCGGACAATATCGCAGCCGCCAGCCTGCAGTCGGCGAATCTGGTCAACGGTCAGGGGTACATTTTTGGTGTCGGTGTTGGTCATCGACTGCACACTGATGACACTGTCACCACCTACGGCGACACCGCCAACCTTTATCTGCCGTGTTTTGTTTCTGATAATCATTTGTTCTCGAGATGGTATTCCGGCACAGCTATTTTTTTCTGCATCAGGTTAAGCTCTGCATCAGAGCTGCGGATGTAGAGCGGTACCGCTTCAGCCACATCAAGGGCATCTCCGGCGAGAAGTTTTTCCCCGGCGAGCATACCAAGTGACGTAGCTGAAAGTTCATGTAGCATGGCTGGAGCAAAAGTAACTTTTTCCCCAAGCAGCTTCTTGAACAGATCACCATATTCCATAACTCCGTCACCGACCATGACAACCGGTTCGGTTATGCCGGCAGCGAGTTTTTCCGGTGCCACGACGCACATCTCGCTGATTCGTTCGGCAAGCCCACTGTTATTGCAACGATAGAAGGCTGAATATACCTCTTTTTTTCGCGCATCGACAACTGCACAGATGAGTTGAGAAGTAGAACATTTTGCGGCAAGTGAATCAAGACTGGAGATACCGAATAAAGCTTTTCCAGCAGCTGCGGCTAACCCTTTAGCGGTGGCCATGCCGATTCTGATTCCGGTAAAGCTTCCCGGCCCGAGACTCACCCCAATTCCGGCAATCTCCGGCCAGCCGACTCCTGCTTCCTGCAGCAGATAGTCAATTGCCTTCAGCAGTCGCCGGGAATGCGTTACATTGCCGGTGAGGCTGAGCGATGCCAGCACTCTCCCGTCTTTTCTCGTCCCGGAGGTCAGAGCAACTGCACTGCACGCAGTCGCCGTGTCCATCGACAGTATCAGTGGAGGATGGAAATCCATCAATGAAAGAGCCTGACAATATCGTTGTAAAATACAAAGATCATCAGCGAACCGAGAAGACCGATGCCTACCTGCTGCGCCACTATCTGCGCCCGCTCGTTCATCGGTTTTCGCCGTAGGCCTTCGATCGTCAGGAAGACTAAATGACCGCCATCCAGAACCGGGATTGGCAGGAGGTTGAGAATGCCAAGGTTGACACTGAGCAGACTCATAAAATAAATGAAATTCATCCATCCGGCCTTCATCTGTTCCCCGGCAATCTGGGCAATGAGTATGGGACCACCCATCTCCGAGGCAGGGACAACGCGCTGGATAATTTTCACAAAGCCCATGACCGTCAGAGACATATACATCCAGGTCTGACGACACGCACTCTGTACTGCACCAATAATATTGCTTTTTTCGTAGGTGAGTTGATCGGCTTTCATTATGCCGATCATATAGCGCTGTTCGACTTCTTCGCCGAAAATATTCTTAACCGCATCGATTGCCGGCACCATTTCCAGATTCACTTTGGCACCGCCCCGTTCCACAACCATATGGATGGATTTACCCTGACTACTTTTCACCGCCTCCAGTACATCCACCCAGCCATGCGTCTCTTTCTGGTCAATGGATACTATCACATCGTCTTTCTGCACCCCGGCCATGGCCGCGGGTGATTTATCATTCACCTTGCCGATTCGAGTGGTATCGACAGATGTCGGAATACCGACGAAAGTAAACACCAGAAAAAAGAGCAGCAGCGCAAAAAGAAGATTAAAAAGCGGACCGGCCAAAACAACCATAAATCGCTGCCATACGGGTTTATGCGCAAAGGAACCTTTTTTGTCTTCATCGGATATCTGCTGTTCGTCCGGATTTTCCCCGAACATCTTGACAAATCCTCCGAGTGGAAAGGCAGAAATGACGTATTCGGTTTCGCCGATAACCTTTCCGACAATTTTCGGTCCAAAGCCCAGAGAAAATTTCAACACCCGAACGCCAAATAATTTAGCAAAAAGAAAATGGCCCAGCTCATGGACAAAGATAAGCAGACCGAGAACCAGAATAAACGAAAATAAAGTAGTCATAGTGTAAAACAGATATAGATTAAACGTCGCTGGTACTTAGCAACGTCGATTAATGAAGCTCAATGAATACTCTCGATGACACAATGGGCCTCTCGTCTGGCAGCACCATCCGCGCCAAGGATATCCTCAAGAATATTCTCACTTCCCAGATGTACAATATCCATTGTTCGGGCAACTGTCTCCGCAATTTGTGGAAAAGTTATCTTCCCATCGAGAAATGCGGCAACAGCTACCTCATTGGCACTATTCAGAACAGCCGGGAGCACACCACCACTCTCGAGTGCTGAAAATGCCAGTTTCAATGCTGGAAAACTGTCATAGTCGGGTTCGAAAAACTCCAGGTTGCCACACCGGGTGAGATTCAGCGGCTGCAGCGCGAGAGGCAGCCTGGCGGGATAGGAAAGGGCGTAGGCTATTGGAATGCGCATATCAGGAATACCAAGCTGCGCCAGAACAGAACCATCGTTATATTCCACCAGTGAATGGACAATGGACTGGGGATGAACCACTATCTCTATTGCATCGCTGGCCACGTCAAAAAGCCATCTGGCCTCAATAACCTCCAAGCCCTTGTTCATAAGTGTTGCGGAATCGATAGATATTTTAGGTCCCATACTCCAGTTGGGATGATTCAGAGCCTGCTCTCTGGAAACATTTTGTAACTGATCCAGGCTCATGCCGTGAAAAGGCCCACCGGAGGCAGTGAGGATAATTTTCCGCAGATCTTTTCTGCGCCCTGCTTCAAGGGCCTGAAAAATAGCTGAATGTTCAGAATCGACGGGCAATAGCCTGATTCCTTTTTGGGCTACTGCAGTCATGACTATCTTTCCCGCCATGACGAGTGTCTCTTTATTGGCAAGGCCAATGTCTTTACCGGCTTCAATAGCGGCAAGGGTCGGCAGCAGCCCTGCTGCACCGACAATAGCCGAAACGGTAAGATCAGCCGATGGAAAGGCCGCCACTTGAATGTTTCCCTCTGTGCCATGGACGATTCTATCGTGATATACAGTGGGCAACAGCAACCGCAGATTGCGAGCCCGCTGTTCATCGCCTATGGAGATTAATTCAGGCTTAAATTCCTTCACCTGTTCTGCAAGTCGGGAAACGTTCGTTCCGGCGGCCATGGCAACCACCCTGTATCGATCCGGAAACTGTCGGATAACATCGAGCACATTTACGCCGATAGACCCCGTCGCACCCAATAAAGAAATACACCGCATTATAACACCGGGAAAGCCAGAAGGTAATAGAGTATCGGACAAACGAACAGCAGAGAATCGACACGATCCAGCACCCCACCATGCCCGGCCAGACAACTGCCGGAATCCTTGGTGTCCGTACCCCTTTTTATTATCGATTCGGTTAGATCTCCGACAATTCCGGCTCCAGCCAGAAAAACAGCAGCGCCAATAAGAAGGAGCCAGTTGCATGCCGGCAGCAGAAGAGCGGCAAATAAGAGTGCCCCCAAAAGGCCGCACAATACACCGCCTACTGCTCCCTCGACCGTTTTATTAGGGCTTATACTCGGACAAAGTTTCCTCTTTCCAAGAGACCTGCCGACAAAATAAGCACCGGTATCGGAACACGCAGTTATCGCAGAAGCTATGATCAACCAACTGCCGCCTTCCGGCATAAAGCGCAGCAGGACAAGATGTGCGCCAAGTACACCAACGTAGAGGATCCCGAAGACCAGGCGGCAGAAGAGGTCATAACTCTTGTCAATGTTTTTGTAACGATACAGGAAATAACTGGTCAGGGCCAAAAAAGAACCAAGGGTGGCAACAAGGAGGGCGTTGGGATGCGGATGAAAGCAGGTTACAATCACTGGTGCGGCTAAAATGACGTTCAGAAGCCAACGTTCCGGCAGAGATGTCTGCCGAACATCAGCCATTCTGACATACTCAGCGGCGGCTACCAGTACGATCAGAATAATCGCCAGACAAAAAAGGAGTATCGACCCTTTCAGCAGCAGCAGAAACCAGAAACCAGCAATGAACAACCCGGGGACAATACGTTTCATAGTCTATACAGAATTCAGCTGTTCCCCCGTGCGCCCGAACCGCCTCTCCCGAGACTGGTATTCAGAAAGTGCCTGCAGGAACGCCTCTTTTCGGAAATCCGGCCACATGATTTCAGTAAAATATATTTCAGCGTAGGATAATTGCCACAGCAGAAAATTAGATAACCTTGCTTCCCCGCCGGTTCGTATCATCAGGTCCGGATCCGGGAGCGGACTGGTATCAAGATTTTCAGTAATAGACTGATCGGTAATCTGTTCCGGGCTCATGTCACCCAGCACACAACGAGAACTTATCGTTCTTACCGCCCGGACGATCTCATCGCGACTGCCGTAGCTGAGAGCAAGATTCAATGTGAGTTTAGTATTGCCGGCGGTCTCTTTAATGCTCTGTTCCAATGTTGCCCGTACCGCTTCAGGCAGGCGTTGCCTGTCTCCGATAGACATGAGTCGGATATCATTTTTCAGCATTCGGGGGAGTTCAGCCTCAAGGTATTTTTTCAGGATACTCATTAAACCGGTTACTTCCTGAACAGGGCGACGCCAATTTTCTGACGAAAATGCATACAGGGTAAGATACTCGATGCCGATTTTCCGACAGGTTTCAACAATCTCTCGAACCGATTCTGCACCGGCTTTATGGCCAAACAGCCGGGGTTGTCTTTTTCTCTGCGCCCATCGCCCGTTGCCGTCCATAATAATGGCAACGTGGCGTGGAAGTCGATGCATATCAAGAGGGAGAGTGGTGGACATACCAGGCCTGTGGTGAAATGTTTAGCAAAATTGATGATAACAGCAGGAGGAGATCATACCTCCATGACTTCTTTTTCTTTGCGTCCTGTCACTTCATCAATTTCTTTAATATACAGGTCCGTTTCGCTCTGGGCTTCATCCTGGAATTTAAAGAGTTCGTCCTCGGAAATTTCCTTATCCTTTTTTTGATTCTTGAGCGTCTCTATGGCATCTCGACGAATGTTGCGGATGGCCACGCGAAATTCCTCAGCAATCTTCCTGACCGATTTTACCAGATCCTTGCGGCGTTCTTCGGTGAGTTGAGGGATATTCAGACGAATAACCTTCCCATCACCCATAGGATTAAGTCCTATGCCGGATTTAAGAATGGCTCTTTCAATGGCCGGAAGCATTTGCGGATCCCAAGGTTGAATGACAAGCAATCTGCTTTCCGGGATAGTGATCGTCCCCACTTGATTAAGAGGCATGGAACTGCCATAGGCATCAACCATTATACCATCCAGAATTGTTAAAGACGCCCTTCCGGTACGAATCTTCGCCAACTCACTTTTAAAAGCCTCGACACTTTTTTCCATCTTGTCGGACGCTTCCAGGATCACTTCATTCATGATGTCACCTCTGCTGTAGATCAGTTGTTCGATCAGGATTTAGATGTTATCAACGTACCGACATTTTCACCCATGGCGGCACGTTTTATATTGCCGGCTACCGACATGTCCAGAACCATGATTGGTAGATTGTCTTCTTTGGCCAGTGATATACCTGCGGCATCCATAACTCTCAGACCTTTCTGCAAGACATCATCGTAGGTAAGCCGATCGAATTTTACGGCTTCAGGATATAGTACAGGGTCCTTGTCGTACACGCCATCAACCTTGGTTGCTTTTATAACAAGATCGGCATCGATTTCCAGCGCCCGCAGAACTCCAGCTGAATCAGTCGTAAAATAAGGGTTTCCAGTTCCGGCAGCAAAAATGACCACTCTGCCTTTTTCAAGGTGCCTGGTCGCCCTGCGCCGAATATAAGGTTCGGAAACAGACTGCATGGGAATGGCAGACATGACCCGGGTAATTACTCCCGCTCTTTCCAAGGCGTCCTGCATGGCGAGACTGTTCATTACCGTGGCCAGCATGCCCATATTATCAGCGGTGGTCCGGTCCATACCTTTACTTGCCCCGGCAACTCCCCGGAAAATATTTCCGGCACCTATCACCAGACCAAGCTCCACACCGGTCTTTACTACTTCTTTTACTTCAGCCGCAACAAACTCAAGTACTTTTGTGTTGATACCATAGGCATCATTTCCCATGAGTGCCTCACCACTGAGTTTCAGTAGTATTCTCTGGTACTGTAACTTGTTGGTCATAGAATTTTCCTTGAAAGAAATTTATCGAGATGAAGGCTGGTTTTTCGAGCAGGTAGTCAACAACTGACTACCTGCCGGAGAAATACTATCGATATCCTATTCTACGCCTACCTGGAAACGGGCAAATTTTTTGATCGAGATATTTTCGCCTATCCGGCCAACTAGCTCATTTAAGATATCCTGGATGGATAAATCCTGGTTTTTAACAAATTTCTGCTCCAGCAGAACGATGTCGGCGAGGAACTTTTCTACCTTTCCGGCGACCATCTTCTCAACAATGGCTTCAGGTTTGCCAGAATCAAGCGCCTGCTGAACATAAATTTCTTTCTCGCGGGCAATCACTTCAGCCGGGACCTCATCCCTGCTGATGGAAACTGGATTGGTTGCAGCGATATGCATTGCCAAATCTCGGGCAAATTCACGGAAATCGTCGTTTTTGGCGACGAAATCAGTTTCACAACCCAATTCCACCATCACCCCGAGCTTGCCGCCTGCATGAATATACGTTTCGATAACGCCTTCACTCGTCGCCCGCCCAGCTCTTTTTGCTGCTACGGCCAATCCTTTCTGACGAAGCAGATCGACTGCTTTTTCCATATCGCCATCAGTTTTTTCAAGGGCTTTTTTACAATCCATCATGCCCGCTTGTGTTTTATCACGCAGGTCTTTTACCATCTTACTTGTAATCGCCATGGTAAATCTCCTTTGACTTATATGAGAGTAATTATTTTCTCAGTGCATCCCGGAGGGCTTGCATTGAAAAATGATTCTAGCCATTTACATACGAAAAAGGGGCAGTCACAAGACAGCCCCTTTTCATCAACGACTCTTGCTTTTACCTAACCCAGCCAAAAAGCATTGGGGAGCAGTTCCTTCACGAAATAGTTTTCCTGTAAAAACAAAAAAAACTATTTCTAAGTCACTAAAGCCCAACTCGACGAGTTCGAGTAAAGTTATGCTTCACTTTCGACCGTATCACCTGCTGTATCAGCGCCGGTATCGCCAGCATCTTCGCGGTCCATTTCACCCATCGAGGCTGCAATAGCTTCCTCGGAGGCATTTTCACCGTCGCGAAGTGCCTGCCCGGTCAGTATCGCTTCGGACACATGCAGACTGATAAGACGAATTGATCTGATAGCATCGTCATTGCCAGGAATAACAAAATCAATGTTATCAGGGTCACAGTTGGTGTCGGCCATTGCCACGACAGGAATACCAAGTTTATTGGCCTCGCTTACCGCAATTGTTTCTTTACGCGGATCGACGACAAACATCACTGAAGGCAAAGAGCGCATATTTTTTATACCACCAACGTTTCGCTCAAGCTTGATTCGCTCTTTTTCCATAAGAAGAATCTCTTTCTTCGGAAATCGATTGATGGAACCGTCGGCCTGCATGGATTCAATAGATTTCAAACGATCAATGCTGTTTTTGATGGTCTGAAAATTGGTCAACATGCCGCCAAGCCAGCGATGATCAACATAGAACATACCTGCCCTTTTGGCTTCATCACTGATGATAGCCTGAGCCTGGCGTTTGGTTCCGACAAAAAGGACCGAGCCACCATTCTTAACTTCTTCGGTAATAAAATCACATGCTTTATCAAAAAGACGTTTAGTAACATCGAGATTGATAATATATATCCCATTACGCGGCCCATAAATATAGGGCTTCATTTTGGGGTTCCAACGCCTTGTTTGATGTCCGAAATGGACACCGGCTTTCAGCATGTCTTTTACTGTTGCATTTGCCATAATTTTCTCCGTTTCTGGTTTTTCCTCCACCTTCTGTAATCGTGAACAGCATCTGCATGTTCTACGACACCAGCTGTGAGCGAAGATGTGTGTTGTAGACCTGTAAAAGATTTTACAGATTTCGTAATGAAATAATAAACTTTCGCAGGCCCTATAGCCCCATAAGGGGGTTTAAAAATAACGTTTTGTCGGGATTTTATTGAAAGGCAATTTTGTCTAGCCCAATAAAAAGACAACGTTACTGTCTACCACTAGTTGAGCTCTTTTGCAACTCCTGGTTATAAATATTGCAATGTAATTTTACATGATGCTCCGGAAAAATATCGTCATCCGCTTTACTGTTCACCAGAAACTTTTCCTTTATTAGTCGGAGCTTCGCCGGTGAAGACAGTATCTTGCGGAGTTGAATGTTACAGTCTTTTCCGCAAGATACTCAGCTTTTGTGCAAAACTTGTTGGAATATTCGCGCAAGTCCTACTTTCGTATGAGAGAAGATTTTCCGGTCAGGATGAGTTTGAGCCACTGCCAACCGAATTTCAGCAATTCACTGTCTTCCCGGATTATTCGCTTTTTAAAATCTTTGTCGATTTTAAATTGTTTAAGAAGCTTATTTTCATCAGCAAAGCGGCGAAAACCATCAATATTGTAACAGACCATAAAAGCCAGCTGCTGCTTTTCCCCCCCGGACCCTTCTCCACGCCATGGGTTCTGGCGAAAAACAGTATCGATTTCAGCCCATAATTCATTCATTACGTTATAATCGACAAGTTTCTGATTTCTTACCCAGGTGTTAACATTCCAATTTTTAATTTCATTATGGCCGAGGCAGTATGGATGGTGGGTGAGAAAATAATATTCATCAGCGATACCAACATTTTTCGAACGGTCAACCGCTCTTTCGAGAGGATATGTCCTGCAGGCAGAAGGCCGATCATGATAAGCCGTGCACCCGGAGTTCGTTAAAAAAGGGCAAGCCTTCTGTTCATCTGCAGTTAATTTGAGCTTAACTGTCGGAAAATACGGGTTATCAGCTTTTTCAAGAACTGTGTACAAACGCAGACATGTTTCAGAATCGATGCCAAGGGCACTCTTTAAGCGAATAATGTCGTAGGGGTAAAGAATCATGTCTACATTTCGACAACAAAAGGTAAAACATGCGACCCCAGGATGACACGCAAACTGAAACTCTGATTCACCAAGCGGAACCATCCCGTCAGGAAATTTTTTTTCGGAAATATCCAACAAGTACCTCCACCAATCCGATTACAGATCAACAAAAAAAAAGCTGGCAGGAACAAACGCCCCGGCCAGCTTTAACTTGCAATAAGAGTCACTTTAGCTTTCTGCCTTCGGTGCCTCAATAACTTCTTCATAACCGACCAGCTCAATGATCGCCATCCCAGCAGCATCACCTTTTCTGATGCCGGTTTTAAGGATGCGGGTGTACCCACCTTTCCGATCAGAGAATTTGTCCTTTATATCGGTAAAGAGTTTTTCGACAACATCTTTACTCCGGATAAAAGAAAGTGCCTGCCTTCTAGCATGCAGGTCATTCTTTTTGGCAAGAGTAATCATCTTCTCAGCTATCGGGCGGAGTTCTTTTGCCTTCTCAGCAGTGGTAACAATGCGTTCATGCTCAAACAGAGAGGTGACCATATTTCTGAACATTGCCATCCTGTGTGATGTGGTCCGTCCTAAT
>JBBRDD010000168.1:0-10426 GCA_038204235.1 Desulfobulbales bacterium | reverse complement strand
TTGTTGAAAATTAATTGAAATACTCCTATAGAGCTCGGCTGTTCATTAAGTATTTCACAAATTTTCGTTTTGCGTTCTGGTATTCGTTTCTGCTGTAATAATTAAAGTTTTCCTCGATATCGAAAAGGCTCTGGTAGTATTCCGCCAATTTTTGTAAGCCGTTTTCGCTCTTGTTGTTGTCGATCACTTTTGATTTTGAGGTTGCTTCAGAAAAATTCTGCATATGAATCCTCCTCTATCGTTATAGCTACAGCTCGATCTGTCGGTTTTTCCTTTTTGCCAGGAGCAAGCAGCAAAACTGCCGAGCACTGAACTGATAACCAATTGTATTGAGAAGACGTAGAGTTATAACCCAATTTTTATATCTCCATGGGTTCTCTCATTTTTCATTTGCAAGAAGTATTCCTAAAAGTACTTCATTGTCGTATTGCGGTAACTGCCATGCATCCGGGCTGATTTTTAACCTGTCGTTATAGTTGTCAATAAAAATTTCCGGTTTACGGAGCTGTGTTTTCAGAAATCCGGAAAATTGGAAACGGTTAAAGGCTTGATACTGCCGGTAGTGCTCAGCGTGAAAACCTGTTTGCTTTTTACTATTACGGTGACAATTGAAGCAGGGACGTGAGTGCCTTGTTTTTCTTACAATACGATGGAGTGTTTCAGAATTATTTATACTGACGTTGTCCCATAAATATGTGCGCTCCATCTGGCAAGACCCCCGCCTATTCGGTCGGCATGAAACTATGGCAATAACCAGTTGCGGATTCTTGTCTTCTGCTCATTTTGTTCCTTTTTAAATGTGAATCTGCGACAATTATCCGCCGTTATTTTTCTTGATGTGTGTCGCTACAATATTGGTTGTAATACAACTTTGATTGTAAGTTCTCCGGAACCACTGTTGGCGAGCATTTCGGTGAAATACCTGCAAATGATACAATGTATGTTGTAGGGTCCGTAACCATCTGGAAAAACATATGTTCTTGTTCTTGTGACGTTATATGAAACGTTTATGTCTCGGCATCGAATTTGCAAATGGTGATGTATTGAAATGGTTGTAAATTCCAGTAATTGTGGCTGATTAAGCAATATCCAGCGTTTTGCCAGAGGAGTTGCTCATGTCTGATGAAAAAAATACGCCTCCGGGAAACCCTGCGGTTGCGGGTTTAGGTGGTTTCGGCCTAACTACAATTATCTTGCAATTTCATAATCTTGAGCTTTGCAGTTTGGGTCCCGTCGTTGTGTGTGGGTTGATGTTCGGTGGGCTGGTTCAGCTTATAGCCGGCTTTGAAGAGCAAAAAGGGGGGAATAATTTCTACTATGCATTCTTCACAGCTTATGGCACCTTTTGGATTGCCTACTGCATTATCCTGCTCTTCAACAAACTTGATATTTATCCTTCCAGCACGACTGATATCGGCTACTTCCTGGTCGTCTGGACTCTTTATACGATTATCCTCTGGTTCGCCTCTCTGTATATTCATGGTGCAATGTCGATCACATTTACGCTGTTGGTTCTTGGTTTCATCCTTTTGGATCTGGCTCACTTTGGATACCCGTCAATGAGCAAGGTTGCCGCCTATGTGCTCATTTTTTGTGCATTGAGTGCCTGGTATATGATGGCCCATGTGATTTTTATGGAGATCTTTGGTCGTGATGTGTTGCCGGTTGGTGCGCCCTGGCTTAATCCTCGGCTGGCAGATTGAGGCAACCCCCAGAATCTGGCAAGAGGCGAGATGAAATTGATCATGAATTTGGAATCACTGAAAATTTAACAACATAAAGTTGGGAGGACTTGTTTGTTTCGAATCCAAAAAATGTATTCACGGTGTGTAGTACTACTTGCAGTCTTCTGGACGTCACAGGTAGATAAAAAAACATCTCACATAAGTGGGAAAAAGTAATCACATTATTAAGGAGAACGAAATGGCTGATGCAACACCCATGGGAAATCCGGCAGTTGTTGGGCTGGCAGGCTTTGCCACTACCACATTATTGCTTCAATTCCATAATCTAGGTTTATGTGGTGCAGGTGTGGTTTTTTGTTGTGCGCTTGCTTTTGGCGGTGGCGCCCAGCTTCTGGCTGGTCTGCAGGAGTTCAAAGCCGGAAATAATTTTGGCTACAGCGCCTTTTCATCATACGGTGCATTCTGGATTGCCCTGGCGCTTATTTTCATGGTATCGGATTATCAAGCTGCACCTGGCAGCTGGATTGGCGCGCACCTTAAAATTGGTGCAGGAGACCTCGGCTGGTTCCTGGTAGCATATACTGTTTACACTGCGATTATGTTCGTCGCCTCATTTGCTGTCCATACAGCAATGGTCTTCACATTCGGAACACTTATCCTCGGCTTTATTGGCCTTGATCTGGAAATCCTGGCCGGAATGGGAAGCATCAAAACGCTTGTCGCTCTTGATCTGGTTGCCTGTGCCCTTGGTGCATACTACATGATGGCTCATGTAATATTTTTACAAGTGTTCGGCAGAGACATTCTGCCTGTTGGCAAGCCATGGGTTAAAAAAGGATAAATTGCGGTTTTAAGATTCTTGGTCGGGAAGGGAGAAAAGTGTCCTGGCCAATTTTCTTTTAGATGTTTGCCTGCAGTTGCTTGGCAGTTTTGCATGA
The DNA here is from genome assembly GCA_038204235.1 of Desulfobulbales bacterium. GTDB lineage: Bacteria > Desulfobacterota > Desulfobulbia > Desulfobulbales > Desulfocapsaceae > Desulforhopalus_A. Next base: position 7,803 of record JBBRDD010000168.1, on the reverse strand, counting down.
AACCATCATCATCGCGTGGTAAGACCGACTCAGGTATTGTTTGAGTCGGTTTTTTTTTGCTGCCTGGCCAGTCGTGAATTCTTCCGGCAGTGAATGGCTGTTTATTCTCGCAGATTTGTATTTTGGTGTCGCATTTCTCCTCATTTATCTTCTGCTGTTGTTTCAGCCTCTCTGCGAAATGCTTCGTAAGAACACTTGGCGGACCGCCTGTTTACCTCATTTGCCCGCAACTTTTTTTAACTCGGTAGTTATTGAGAGAGACATTGTGCAAAGTCGCGCAAAGCACTTCTTTGTGTCTATTGGAGGCTTTTGATTCAATTCCGAATCAAAAATTTTCTTGAATGTCAATTCATGTCCGGTGGTCATTTTTCCATTCTACTGCTGCTTCTTCTAGTTTTTCAATCTAACTATCTGTATTGATATATTATATTTATATTATTTTGACCTGGGAGTTACCATGGAATTTAAGGTGACAACCTTTTGATTCACTTTAGTATCAATATATTGTGTAATATTTCAATAAATTAAGTTGGTTTGATTCGTTTGTGTATCAAGAGTTAGAGTTGTCGGTCTCTCGATTCTGGTCTATCTGTCTGTTTTGGCATAATTTTATGAAAAATATAAACATGGTATCCCTTTTGCTATTCTATCTGTGACATTTCACCTCTCAGTTAACTTTATAGCAAGGAACCCACCATGGACAAATTAAATACCAACAAAGCTCTGCACGAGCTCAGAAATAAGGTTATCGCTAAAGGCAATGCAAGTGGCACGGATAAATATATCGCCCATGCCCGAGGTGCAATCATTACTGATGTTGAAGGTCAGGAATATATCGATTTTGCTGGTGGAATTGCGGTAATGAACGTTGGCCACTCCCATCCAAAAGTGGTGCAGGCGATTAAGGATCAGGCTGAAAAATTCACCCACACCTGCTTTATGGTGGCTCCATATGCATCGCCGGTCAAGTTGGCGGAAAAACTCTGTGACGCTGTACCCGGTGGTTCGCCGAAAGCCGTAATGTTTGCCAATAGTGGTGCGGAAGCGGTTGAAAATGCAGTTAAGATAGCAAGATATTACACCAAGAAAACGGGAATTATCGCCTTTGAATGTGCGTTTCATGGCCGTACTTTGATGGGTATGACGCTTACCTCGAAAGTGAAACCATACAAGCTTGGCCTCGGTCCCTTTGCCCCCGAAGTATATCGTATGCCTTATGCGAACTGCTATCGCTGCCCCTTTGGGAAGAATTACCCGGATTGCAATGTCGCCTGTGCCGATCACCTGGAAGAATTTTTTATCAGCCATGTAGCTGCCGAACAGACCGCGGCTATTATTATCGAGCCAATCCAGGGGGAGGGCGGCTTTATTGCTCCTCCCAAGGAATACTTTCAGAAATTGAAGGCAATTTGCGAGAAAAACGGCGTGCTGATGATTGCCGACGAAATTCAGAGTGGCATGGGGCGAACTGGCCATATGTTTGCCATGGACTACTATGGCATCGAGGCGGATATCACCACTGTTGCCAAGAGTCTTGCCGCTGGAATGCCGCTCAGTGCAGTGGTCGGTAAAAAAGAGATTATGGATTCAGTCCATGCTTCAGGCATTGGCGGTACATATAACGGCAATCCGATAGCCTGCGAGGCCGGACTTGCTGTGTTCGATATCTTTGAGACGGAGGACCTGCTGGGGCGTGCTAAAAAACTGGGTGAAAAACTTGAGGTAATTCTTAACGCCCTAAAGGAAAAGCATACTCTGATCGGCGATGTGCGCGGCGTAGGGCCGATGATGGCCATTGAACTCGTGCATGACCGAACAGATAAAACACCCGCCCCGGACAAAGCTAAAGCTCTGGTTAAATACTGCCTGGAGAAAAATCTTATGATTCTGGCCTGCGGCACATTTGGCAATGTCATTCGTTTTTTGATGCCCCTGGTTATTACCGATGAGCAGCTCGAGCAGGGGATGCAAATTGTCGATAATGGTCTGACGGCGATCCGGTAGTATGTATCCGAAGCAGGCAACTCCTTGGAGGCATACGCCCTTTTTGCTTCCGGGCGAGTTGGTTGATTGCAGCTATGAATGACAGCATGAGAGATACCAGAGCGAGGTAACAGATGTTTGGCTATTATAACCGAATTTTGACAATTGATCTCACCGCCAGGTCGGCAACTATTGAACCCGTGGCAGATGAGGTTCTTGCAGAATGTTTTGGTGGCAAGGGGCTGGCAACGCGTCTGTTACTTGAACGGAATAAACCGGGTATTGACCCACTGTCACCCGGCAACCACCTGATTTTTGCGACAGGCTCTTTCTGCGGGGGGCGAATCTGGGGGGCAAGCCGTTATGGCGTTTATACGAAGTCTCCGCTTACCGGCTTTTATGCGGAGTCGTATTCAGGCGGTAAGGTGCCTGAGGCTATCGACTCGGTCGGCTTTGATGCTATTCTGCTCACCGGCAAATCTTCGAGTCCGACTGTCCTTACCATCACTCCCGATACTGTCGAATTTCATGATGCCGGCAGCCTGTGGGGTATGGATTCGATTGCCGCAGAGGTTGAAGCGGTTGAAAAATTTGCCCCAAACACCGCTGGCTACGGTAAACCAGGAGCGGTAACCATAGGGCCTGCCGGGGAGAATATGGTTAAATTCGCCCTGATTGCCAATGATAAATGGCGCTGTGCCGGCCGGACGGGAGTCGGAGCGGTAATGGGTTCCAAACTGGTCAAGGCGATGGTTTTTCAGGGTAACCGAAAACGGCAATATTTCGACCCTGCAGGGGTTGCCCAATACGCCAAGGATTTTGCCGGCAAGAACAGCCAGCACCCTGGGGTGAAAGCTTATAAAGCGATGGGGACGACGATGATGGTGGCCCTGATGAATACGGCAGGGGCCTTTCCGGCAAAATATTGGAGTGAAGGCTCCTGTGAGCACTGGGAAAAAATCAGTGGTGAGAAGTACCATAAGGACCACGACATTAAGCCGCATGCCTGTGCCAAATGCTTCATGGCCTGCGGCCGCCTGGCAAAGATGAAAAAAGGCCGCCATACTGGGCTTGAGGTTGAAGGTCCCGAGTACGAGACCATCTACTCTTTCGGGGGTCTATGCATGGTTGACGATATGGCGGAGATTGCCTATCTCAACGACCTCTGCGACCGCCTGGGTATGGACACGATTACCGCCGGCAATCTTTGCGGGCTGGCGATAGAGGCTAAAGCTCGCGGCAAAATCGATTTTGCGGTCGAGTATGGCAATGTTGATCAGATTGCCACGCTCGTCAAGATGATTTCCGCCCGTGAAGGTATCGGTGATATTCTCGCAGATGGCATCATCCCTGCGTCCCGGGCATGGGGATTAGAAGATATCGCCGTTCATGTGAAAGGTCTCGAGCCAGCCGGATATGACCCACGCGCCTTAAAGGGCATGGGGCTTACTTTTGGTACCTCCCCAAGAGGCGCTTGCCATCTGCGAACGACCTTTTACAAGCCGGAACTCTCCGGCCTCATCCCACCGGATCAGATTAAAGATAAGGCGGCAATGCTGATCGAGTATGAAGACCGGCTGAATATTTTTGATACCCTGGTACTGTGCCGTTTTTACCGGGACCTGTATACCTGGGAGGAGCTTGAGACCAGTGTGTACCGAGTGACCGGTCAGCCAAGCAGCAAAGCGGATCTGCAGAAAATTGCCCGAAATATTGTCAATATGACCCGGATCTACAATGTGCAGGAAGGTCTGCAGAGCGAGGACGACCGGTTGCCCAAACGTCTGCATAAAGAAGCTCTGCCCTCGGGAAAGTCGCTTACCTCGGCAGAAATGGAGTACATGCTGCAGGATTATTATCGTCTGCGAGGCTGGAATGAAGCTGGAATCCCTGCTCAGGGTTAAAAGCTGCAGGCCTTAACAAGAGGAATGTATATAGTTTATTAAGACACAATAAAAGAGAAAGAATATGTCTATATTTGCTAACAAACTGCAGGTTCTTGAAATATTGGTAGAAAATCTGAAAAATTCACAGCCGGAGGTGGTGAATTCCCGACATATAGCCAATAAACTGAAGATGAGCGAAAAAGACACCTGTCAATTGATGAAGATAATGCATCAGATGGGTGTTGTCATAAGTGATAGTGATGGCCAGAGATCACTTATCACCAGAGAAGGGCTGCAATGCGTTAATCAATAATATTTTTCTTCACCGACGCAGGGGCTGCAAGGCAATGGACAGGCAGATATGGGGGAGCCGTCTGCCGTGCATAAAATCCTCGGAGTTTTCCACATCCCCGGTAACATCCCCCAACTGCTTGCCTCACTGTAATTTATAGTTAGAGTATGGTGTTGTTCGTTTGTCATTACCCATCTGCCGTGTGAGGATGGTAAAAGGCTTATAAACAAACAACGGAATGTCGCGCTCTAAATCATGAGGTGTCTGGATTCAATGGCCAGAGAGACCCGCAGCTTTCCGCTGTTTATTCAACTTTTCGTTATCACCCCGTTAAAAGGGAAAAAGTCGGGATACGGAGAATCTTATGGACAAGGCAATGTGGATCAATGGATGTTGGACAGCCGGCAAGGAAGGTCAGACGCTCCCTGTTGAAAATCCGGCAACGGGGGAAATCATCGACAGGGTGGTCAATGCGACCCAAGCAGATGTAGCAGCGGCTGTCGCAGCGGCCAAAGAGGCATTTGCCGATGGTCGCTGGTCTGGTAAAGCCCCACGGGAACGGGCCCTGGTCTTATCGCGCATGGCCGATATCGTCGAACGGCGCCAGGAAGAAATCGCCAGAATAGAATCGGAAGATTCCGGAAAACCATATAATTTTGTCGTCCTTGGCGCAGATCTGCCTTTTTGTATTGATAATCTAAGGTTCTTTGCCGCCGCAGCCCGTGATACCAGCGGTAATCGCGCTGGAGAATATGCTTCCGGCTTTACTTCTATCTATCGCAAGGAGCCGTGCGGCGTTACCGCCGGTATTACGCCGTGGAACTACCCCTTCATGATGGCCATCTGGAAAATTGGGGCGGCACTTGCTGCCGGCTGCACCTCGGTTATCAAGCCGGCATCGATAACCCCACGTTCAACTTTACTTCTTGGCGAGATTGCGCAGGAAGCCGGGTTGCCCGATGGGGTACTCAATATCATTACCGGCAACGTCGGCAGAGAACTGGTCAGCCACCCGGATGTCCGTCTTGTCAGCTTGACCGGCGCCTCGGAAACTGGAAAAGCTCTGATGAAAAATGCTGCTGACACGCTCAAGAGGGTCCATCTTGAGTTAGGCGGCAAGGCGCCCCTGCTGGTTTTCGGGGATGCCGATATCAAAAAAGTAGCCGAAAAAGCGACTTTGGCCGCCTTCTTCAATACAGGTCAGGACTGCACCGCCGCGACTCGGATTCTGGTCGAAGCCGCCAAAGTTGCCGAGGTAACTGAAGCGCTGGTTGAGGCGGCAAGGACCTTTATCATTGGCGACCCGTTTAGCCCTGATACGATGCTCGGCCCATTGGTTTCCGCGGAACATCAAAGCAAAGTGCTTGGTTTCGTGGAGCGGGCCAAAGGGTATGGTGCTAAAATTCTTTGCGGCGGAAAAATTCCGAAATCTTGGGAAAAAGGCTATTATTTCGAGCCGACCATCATCACCAATGTCGATCAGCGGGCAGAAGTCGTCCAGAAAGAGATCTTCGGTCCGGTCCTCACTATTCAATCCTTTACTACTGAAGAAGAGGCCATTGCCATGGCCAACGATGTCGATTTTGGTCTTGCCTCATCGGTGTTTACCACTGATATCGCCCGCGCAATGCGTGTTTCCGCCCGCCTTGAGTTTGGCACCGTATGGATTAACGATCACCTGCCGCTGGCTTCGGAAACCCCCCATGGTGGTTTCAAACAATCCGGATTTGGTAAAGACCTCTCAACCGAGGCCGTTCATGACTATCAGATAACTAAGCATGTCATGATTGCTGTTTAGTGAATTAGAAATAATGTTCTTGTGCTGTTTACAAGAACATTATTTCGTGAATGAACTTATCCCCGCAAATCTTTTAGGCGGGATTAGTGTGTGAGTGCCGGCCAATTTTCCATTTACCGGGTTAAAGCCCTAAGGAGAAATATTAATGAAAGAACTATGGATAAACGGTGAATGGCTCCCAGGTGAAACGAGCGTTGTCATAAAAAGTCCTTTTGATGGTGCTAGCATCGGCGAAGTTGCCGTTGCTTCCAGAGCCCAGGTCTCTCTGGCCGTCGAGGCTGCAGAACGTGCTAAACCCGCAATGCGAGCTCTGTCGGCCTATGAACGGGGAGAAATCCTCGATAAGGTGGCTGATCTGTTCACCGAGCACCGCAATGAAGCGGCCGCCATCCTCAGTGCTGAAGCAGCCAAACCGATAAATGCAGCCTTGCTGGAGATAGACCGGACCGCACAGACCTATCATTTTGCGGCCGACGAGGCAAGGCGTCTTTCCGGTGAAATGGTGCCGATTGACGCGGCCCCCGGCGGCAAAGGCCGGTTCGGTTTTACCCTGCAGGAGCCTGTAGGAATAATTGGTGCCATCTCTCCGTTTAATTTTCCGTTTAATCTGGTGGCCCATAAGGTTGGCCCAGCCATTGCTGCCGGGAATACCGTTGTTCTGAAGCCAGCCAGCCAGACGCCTTTTTCTGCCTATTTTACAGCGGAAATGTTCCATAAAGCGGGCTTGCCGGCGGGGGCGTTAAACGTTGTCAGCGGCAGTGGTGCGGTGATCGGCGAGGCCCTGGTGGAGGATGAGCGGGTGGCGATGATTACCTTTACCGGCAGTCCTCCGGTCGGTAAGCAAATCAGGGCCAAGGCGGGTTTGAAAAAAGTAACCCTGGAACTTGGTTCCAATTCGGCGGTGATCATTGATCAGGGAGTTGATATCGACAGCCTTGTCGATCGTTGTGTGGTCGGCGCCTTTTCTTTTCAGGGGCAGATCTGTATCTCGCTGCAGCGAATCTTTGTGCACCGGAGCCTTTATCCTGAACTGTGCAGCAAAATGGTGACGGCAACCAAAAAGCTGCAGGGTGGAGACCCGGGCGAGACGACCACCGATTATTCCGCCCTGATCAGTGAAAAAGACGCGCGTCGGGTTCATCAATGGATTAAGGATGCCGAGGCGGCCGGTGCTGCAGTTCTTTGCGGCGGCGAACTCACCGGCAACATGGTTGCCCCGGCTATTCTCACCAATGTGGCCAGAGGAGTAAAAGTATCCTGCCAGGAGGTTTTCGGGCCGGTGGTGGTGATTGCTCCTTTTGATACGCTGGATGAGGCCATTGATCAGGTAAACGACAGTGTCTACGGCCTGCAGGCGGGGATATATACTCCTCTTCTTGACAACGCCCTGCATGCTGCCAGAAAGCTTGAAGTCGGCGGGGTGATGATCAACGACATCCCCACATTCCGTGTCGATCAGATGCCTTACGGCGGAGTCAAGGAGAGCGGCATTGGCCGTGAAGGGTTGCGCTATGCGGTGGCGGAAATGACGGAAATGAAGTTGGTGGTCGTCAAAGCCAGCAGGTAAAAAATATTTTTAATCTGATTGCCCCTAAGGTTCAGCGACTGAACCAGAGTGTGGGCTGTTCTTTTTAATGTCGATATGGTGCCAGGAGACTATGATGAGGCGAAAGGATAAGGAGATAATGGATACAAATAAAATTTCCCGGATTATCAAGGAGTGTCAGGTGTGCAGACTGGCATTGTCCAAAGATGATATGCCGTATATCGTCCCTGTCTCGTTTGGCTATGATGGCAAAATCCTGTATTTTCACACCGCTTTAGCGGGTAAAAAAACAGATATT
>JBBRDD010000167.1:0-10448 GCA_038204235.1 Desulfobulbales bacterium | reverse complement strand
CGAATATAACAAGGCCATTGCCTATTGCGGGACGAAGTCGGGCAGAGATTTCGATAAATTTAAACAATGTGATTTGCAGCAAAAAAAGGCGAAAAGTGTTGAATCGCCCATCATTGATATTCCCGGCGTCCACTATGAATGCAAAATCATTTATAAATCGGCAATGGATCATGCTTTTCTCGATCCGGACCTGGAAAAACTGTATCCCAATAAAGATTATCACACGCTCTATTTTGGCGAAATATTAGCCTGTTACGAAACCGCCTAATGCTGGCAGAACCGGTTTTCGTTTTTATAAAGAGCGTGCTGGCTAAAGGATCAGATTTCTTTTCGATGCAAAGGACATCTCTTTTCCGATGACCGGGTCCCGGAACTCAATTTTCCGCGAGAGGAGCTGCAGAGGATGGTCAAAGTCATCGTCGATCTCCGGCAGCAGGTCCGGGTAATAACGGTCATTGACAATGGGAAAACCGAGCCCGCTTAAATGTATGCGCAGCTGGTGTTTTTTCCCGGTTAAAGGAAACAACTGAAATCGGGCCCGTGTTCCCATTGTCTCGATAAGTCGAATCTGCGACCGGGCATTGATAGTGCCTGCACAGGTTTTCATTCGAAACCATGGCTCCCCCGGCTCGATCCGGTTTGCCACCAGCCATTCGCTCTGCCCTGCGGTCTCTCGAAAATCAGCCACCGCCTCATAGGTTTTCTGCACCTGCCCTTGCATGAACAGCTGCTGATAGAGCCCTCTGGTCGCTTTGTTGACCGATAGGAGCACAAGACCCGCCGTTGCCCGGTCGATGCGATTGATGGGGGAGAGAAAAGGGTTGCCTGTCTTTTCTCTCAACCTGTTGAGCAGCGTTTCACGTACATAGGGCCCACCTGGATTGACGGGGAGAAAATGGGGCTTGCAGGCGACCATCAGGTGGTCGTTGGCAAAGAGGACCTCTTCTGCAAAAGGAATGACCGGTTCCTCAGTTACCTCTCTGAAATAGAACAATCGACTGTTGGGCATATAGGCGGTATCCAGTGTTACCGGTTCACCCGTTTCGCTGAGCACCTTGCCTGCCGCAATGCGTTCCTGCCAGATCTGTTCCGGGATTTTCGGGAAGCGCCTGGTGAAAAACGCAAGTAACGTCGGGTATGGTTTTCCCTTATCCGGCATGGAGACTATCGATGCACCTGTTGAAATGCCCACTTTTCAATCCTTTATCTCGTTTTTCCCTTCAACTGGCTGGCTTCATTGATATTGACCAGGCGTTTTGTCGGCCATCTTCGTTCGACAGAACCGTGTGAGGAAATTTTCATGGGTTTAGATCCGTTGCACCTGCAGTAAAACAATACGTTCGCGACAGCAACAGTAAACATACACATTGAACTCGAGTCAGTTCTCAGCAAACGCATCTTTCGGAGAGAAAATGAAAGCAATGTTTGGTTAGCACTGTTGACGGACTACCGCACCATCTTTACAGTTTAATCGTTTCGTACAATTGATGCAATCCGGGCATGCGAGGGAGCGGCAAGACGCTAACCGTCTCATCTTTGGCCAAAAATGCTGATTATTCAACGAGCTTTAAAAACTATAAATATCGAACCCGGAGAAGTACCTGCACTGTTCTGGTCGTTCAGTTATTTTTTTGCGCTGTTGTGCAGTTATTACATTATCCGTCCCATGCGCGACGAAATGGGAATTCTCGGTGGTGTGGAAAACCTGCAATGGCTGTTTACCGGAACGCTTCTGGTCATGACCGCTGTTGTTCCGCTTTTTGGGTGGATAAGTTCGCGATTCCCCCGGCGAATATTTCTCCCCTATATCTATCTCTCTTTCATTGGCATGTTGCTGGCCTTTTACGCCCTGATGGATACAGAGACCCCATCGCCGTATATGGCCAGAGCCTTTTTTATCTGGGTCAGTGTCTTCAACCTGTTCGTTGTCTCCGTTTTCTGGAGCTTTATGACGGATATCTACAGCAATGGTGAGGCAAAGAGGCTGTTCGGCTTTATTGCTGCGGGGGGAACCGTCGGGGCTCTGGCCGGCCCGGCGATTACCGCTCTGCTGGTCCAGTCTCTTGGGCCCAGAAATTTACTGCTGGTGTCGGCACTATTTCTGTTCTGGGCGGTCGTGTGCATTGCCAGGCTGTCGGGGTGGTCTGAGGCGAGAACATCGGTAGTAGAGCAACCGGAAGCCACACAGAAAGAGCAATTGATCAGCGGTGGGGTGTGGGCCGGGATAACAAAGGTTGTTCGTTCCCCGTATCTGGCGGGCATTGGTCTGCTGATGATCCTGTATACAACTCTTTCGACCTTTCTCTATTTGATGCAGGCGCAGATTATTCGCGATGCGTTTGTTGATTCAGCCGCACGTACTGCTGTCTTTGCCGCCATTGATCTTGCGGTGAATACGGTGACTCTGGTCCTGCAGATATTTCTTACGGGTCGGTTGATCAAATGGTTCGGGCTGGCAGTTGTCCTGGCAATTGTTCCGGTGCTGCTGGCTATTGGCTTCACGCTGCTTGGGATGGTTCCTGTGCTGTCTGTTTTACTGGTGGTACAGGTAATTCGTCGCGCAGGAAATTATGCAGTGATGAAGCCTGCGCGAGAAATACTCTACGTTGTCTTGAATCGTGAGGAGAAGTACAAAGCGAAGAATGTAATAGATACCCTTGTCTACCGCACAGGCGACGCAGTAAGTGACTGGGTATATACAGGAATGCGAAGTATCGGCATGAATATATCCGGTGTTGCGTTGATTGCAGTACCCTTGGCCTTGCTCTGGGCCTTTATTGCCTTCGGTCTGGGTCGGCAGCAGGTAAAAATTGCTGAAAACAAATAGTATGATGGTGAGGTGCAGAAGATGCAAAAAAAAACATATATACATCGACGCCAATTTATAGGGCTGGCCGGAATGGTGGCCGCAGGATTGATTTTACCCGATATCTCATCGTCGGAATCCCTGCAGCTTCGTAAAGCTATTCCCAAAACAGCTGAAAAACTGCCGGTAATCGGTATGGGAACCTCTGGTACTTTTGATGCTAAGGGTAATACCGAGGTGCTCACAAGATTGCAGGAGGTGACCCAGGTTTTCTTTGATATGGGCGGTGGAATGATCGATTCCTCACCGATGTATGGCTCTGCCGAGGAGGTGGTCGGGCAGTTGCTGCCGGGAGTGAAAGGAAAAACTGATCTTTTTGCAGCGACAAAGGTCTGGATAGAAGGAAAGGAGAAGGGGCGCGAACAGATGGAGACATCCCGGCAAAGATGGGGAATACCCGGATTTGATCTGATCCAGATCCACAATCTGGTCGACTGGCAAACGCAACTGGAAACCCTCAAAGAAATGAAAGCCGCAGGCAGGATTCGCTATTACGGCATTACGACTTCCCATGGCAGAGATCATGACGAGCTCATGCAGATATTGAAAGACAATGAATTTGACTTTGTTCAACTGACCTACAATATAGGAAATCGTGAGGTTGAATCACCCTTGCTGACGATTGCCCAGGAAAAGGGCATAGCAGTTATTGTCAATCGTCCCTATCAGCGTGGCAGTCTGTTCCGTGCGATAAAGGGTAAGCCGTTGCCCCCATGGGCCGGAGAAATCGATTGCCAGAGCTGGGGACAATACTTTTTGAAATTTGTTATCTCACACCCTGCTGTAACCTGCACTATTCCGGCGACCAGCAAAGTGAAGCATATGCAGGATAATATGCAGGCGGGCCGGGGCCGAATGCCAACGGCGAAAGAAAGAATCAAAATGATAGAGTATTTTGATTCATTGACCTGACAAATCCTCATTTGCTGACTGAGGCAGGCATGAAAAATTGTTGGCTGTTGTTCTGCGGTTTTGTTGGTATGCTCTGCTCTTCTGCTAACTTCTTATAGGTCTTTCGGCACTTTCCGGTGCAACGATACAGTGCAAACAAGGCAGAGCAGGGTGGCTCCAAGAATAATCCAGAAAATGATCCACATTGCGTTCGATACGGCCAGCGAGAGCAGAGCATTACTCTGCGCATTCAGCATGTGCCTGAATTCTTCGCGAAAGAGATTCTCCATGCTTTTGTGCAGAGAATCCATAACCGCGGCTGGAATCATAGTCGAAGACTCGTGCAGATTATTAAGCAAGCCGGTTGTCACCACCCCTCCGCAGATACCCACCCCTATCGTTCCGCCAAGGGTCCTGGAAAACTGGTGAAAGGAAGTCGCCACTCCCAGATTGCCTTTGGTAAGATCTGCTTGTACCAGTAACAAGGTGGACAGGGTGACGAAACCCATGCCGAGACCGGCCAGCAAAAAGACCAGAGAGCAGACGGCCAGAGAGGTCTGGGGGGAAAAGAACAGCATGGCCACGCTGCTGATCATCAGTATACATCCACCCAGTACGGCGGCCTGCTTGGTGCCTGTGCCGTCGACGAATCTACCGAGAACAAGAGAGCCTGCTGACCAGCCAAGGCTCAGGAAGAGCATGGTTACTCCCACCTGCATGGGTGTTTTGGCCAGTGCCCCTTCGATAAAGAGCGGAACATAGGCAAAGAGTGAAAAAATTGCAAAGCTGGCGCAGAATGCCGCGCCGTTGCCAAGGGCAAAGACTGGCCGGGTAAAAAAGCGCAGGTCGAGCACTGGATCAGCCGCCCGTTTTTCAATGAATATAAAAAGCACGGCAAAAATCGCCGACAGCGCGCCGAGTCCCAATATTTTACCGGACAACCAGCCGTAATCCCTTCCACCAATAATGAAGAGTGTCAAAAAGCAAAGGATAAAACCGGAAAGACAGGTAATGCCGGCAATATCCAATCGGACTTTTTTCGGAGTGCGGACCTGATGCTGCAGGCAGCGACCGATTGTTGCAAGAGACACGAGCGCCAGCGGCACATTGAGGAAAAAAATCCATCGCCATGAAATATAAGTGACGATAACGCCGCCCAGGGTTGGACCGATAATCGATGAAATGCCCCACACCGAACTGGCCAGCGACAGGGTCTTGCCTCGTTCAGCTGGAGGCGAGATATCCGACAGCACAATATATACCAGGGCAAATATTCCTCCGGCACCGATCCCCTGAAAAACCCTTGCGCCAATGAGAATAAACATGGACGGGGCTGCACCTGCTGCAAGCGAGGCAAGCAGAAAAACGGTGATGGAAAAAAGAAAAAGCCCTCTGGTGGAGTAGCGGTCCGACAGTTTGCCGAATACCGGCAGGGAAACTGCCCGGGCAAGAAGATAGGCGGAATAGACCCAGCTGTACAGGGTTAGCCCTCCGAGATCGGTGACGATGGAAGGCATAGCCGCACTGATAATCAGGGCATCCAGGGCACCCAGAAATAGTGCCAGAAGCGCGGCAATAATGATAAAGGGTCTATTTTGTGAAGTGTGTTCCTGCATAACAATACATTGTACTATTGACCGGTATTATATCAAAAAAGAGGTATTGGTAGAGCCTCTATGCACATTATTGGCAGCTGATTTTCCACTTATGGGGTTGTTCATGTCTTAGAAAATGATTAAAACTTCCGCTAGTTTTGATCGTACCATGAAGCGAATGCATCGGGCTATCCGAGATAACTCGCACAGTGCATGATAACCGGTCCGGAAACTGCAAATTTTAAATATGATTACGACTAAACTTCACCTCATATCCCTCTCAACCATCTGAGCTGAACTTTAGTGGTAATCAAAATTTGAAATGATCGTCCTGTTTCATTATCCTCTGATTGAATACTATTCAGTTGCCGGATAATAACTTATTAACTTTTGAGAGTAGAGCAACAAAGTAATGAAAATTCATAAAATTATTGATGATATTTATCGTCTTTCTACAAATATTGACGATAACAACTATCTGTTTGAAGGTATTTGGCCCATTCCCCACGGTATTTCCATTAACGGTTATCTGATTAAGGGGGAGAAAAATGTCATCATCGATCTGACCCAGAATATCTTTGATTTTCCCAAGGAGATCACCCACCAGATGGAGGGAGTCGCGTTGGGTATAGAAGATATCGATATCATTGTCATGAATCATATGGAACCGGATCATTCCGGATGGTTGCGTGAGTTTTGCGCCAAGAACAGCAAGGCTGTCATTTATTGTACCAAAAAAGCAATTCCACTCTTGAAGGCCTTTTCCGCGGTACCACCGGAAAGAGCCATAGCCATTACCGATGGTATGGTCCTGGAAGTAGGTGATTATGAACTGCAATTTTTTGATACACCTAATATTCATTGGCCCGAAACAATGATGACCTATGAGAGAAAAAGGGGCATTCTGTTTTCCTGCGATGCATTTGGATCGTACGGGAGCATTGACGAGCATGCGATTTTTGACGATCAGATTTCTCAGGAAAGACATCAATTTTTCGAAAACGAAGCCTTACGCTATTATGCCAACATTGTTGCCACCTTTTCCGCTTTTGTCGTAAAGGGGCTGGATAAGCTGCAAGGATTGGATATCAAGGTGATCTGTCCGTCCCATGGGATCATCTGGCGGGAAAATCCTGCGGTTATCATTGAGCATTACAGGCGATATGCGTCCTACAGCAAAGGGCCGGCGGAACGGGAAGTGACGGTTGTCTGGAGCAGCATGTACGGTAACACCAAACAGGTTTTGAATATGGTGATTGAGGTATTGCGGAAAAGGAATATTCCGGTGCATATCTTCCAGGTCCCGAAAGATGAAATCGGGTATATTCTTGCCAGTGCCTGGAAATCAGCAGGCTTGATTTTCGGCATGCCCACCTATGAATACAAGATGTTTCCTCCCATGGCGCATACCATCGAGGAGATGATGGTGAAAAAAGTCACCAACAAGAAGGTGTTCCGTTTTGGTTCTTACGGATGGGTTGGCGGCGCACAAAGGGATTTTGAGGCAAAAACTGAAAAATCCGGCTGGGATATTCTCGGTCATTATGAATGGCAGGGAGCCCCCACGGAAGAAGATCAGCAAAGTATCCGGGAGGCTCTGGAAAGTTACTGCAATACATTGATTGAGTTTACCAAATAAAAGAAAAGCAACGGGAGGGAACTCTGTGCTTGAAAATCCCTCCTGCAGCACTTTTGATCAGACAAACATGCTCTAGGCTGGCTTTTATGGAACAACGGATAATCCCAACAGTATGCGGCATTTGTGATGCGGGGTGTGGTGTTAATGTTCATCTTGTTGATGGAATGATTACAAAACAGACTCGGCTTAAAGACCATCCTTGCAACGTTATTTGCCACCGCGGTGCACATGCTGAGGAAATTATCTATTCCAAAGATCGGTTGCTCTATCCTCAACGACGAATTGGTGAACGCGGAGAAGGTCGTTTTGAACGAATAACCTGGGACCAGGCGTATGATTTCTGGCTTGAAAAGCTAGACAAAATTAAAAAAAAATTTGGTCCCGAAGCTATTTGTATGTACACCGGTCGAGGCAATTTCGAATTCGGTGTCCAGGAGACTTTTCCGCCGGCAGGTACGAGCGAGTCTTCTGCCAGTTCCATTTTGTTTCCTTTTGGCTCACCCAATACCGCCGGTGTTGGGGCTTTTTGTTTTGTCGCATATGGCATGATTGCACCGCATGCATGTTTCGGTCAACATTATCGACATATCAATGACGATCTGGACAATGCCGATCTCATTCTGATCTGGGGAGCCAATCCGGCAACAGATTCGCCCCCTGGCAAAATGAAATATATCAGAAAAGCGCTGAAAGCCGGGATACCGGTGATGAGCATTGATCATCGCCGCAGCGAGACTGCCAAAGATGGAAAAATCAAATGGATAGGCATTCGCCCTGGAACCGATGGGGCTCTGGCACTTGGCATCATTCATGTCATGATCAGCAGGGGACTGTATGACCATGAATTTGTCAGACAATGGACCCATGGTTTCGAGGAATTAGCAGGATATGTGCAGAATTTCACACCGGAGCATGTTGCAACCATCACCGGTGTACCTGTTCATTCGATTATCGAGCTAGCCAACGCTATCGGTACCGCTAAGGGTTGCTCAATCCTTATGTATACAGGGCTGGAATATTCCAACGGTGCGGTACAGTCGATTCGTGCAGTTCTGTCTATCCAGGCCTTGGCTGGCCATATTGACGTACCTGGTGGCAAGATATTCAAAATGCCCAATCGCATTCAGCACAATCGAACCACTACCGAACCACCCGTACAGGGCAAACTTCCCTTCGGTGCTGCAGAGTATCCCCTTTATTATCAGCTTCGCAATGAAGCTCACGCAATTGAATTACCTAAGGCTGTGCTCAGAAACGACCCGTACCCGGTTCGAGGGCTTATTGTCAGCGGCTCCTCGTTGATCACGTCGTGGCCTGATTCGAAACTTTGGGAACACACGCTTGCTGCCCTGGATTTACTGGTTGTGGTGAATCGCTTCCCCACCGCTGATGCCAAATATGCAGACTTGCTCTTACCTGCGGCAACTCCATACGAGAGTGATTCGTATCAGTTTCATGATGGATGGGTACAGCTTAGAAAACAGGTAATTGAACCGTTAGGCGATTCCCGTTCAGATTATTCGATCTTTGCAGAACTTGCCGACCGTCTTGGGTATGGACATATCTGGCCGAAAAATGACGAGGAAAAAATTCGGCGCGGTTTGCAGGGAACAGGAATCACTTTGGCGCAACTCGAGGAAAATCCTGCCGGTGTACCATTGGCGGTGCCGCAAATGCGATACCGCAAGTATGAAACCGGGGAGCTGCGTCGTGACGGCAAACCCGGTTTTGCGACACCAACCGGAAAATTTGAATTTGCCTCTGAATGGTTTAGGGAGAATGGCTATGAACCACTGCCTGTTTACACCGAGCCCTCGGAAGGTCCAATTCTCGCGGTAGAATTGGCAAAGACCTACCCACTTGTTTTTAATTCCGGTGCCAGGATGCAGTCAACTTTTCGCAGCCAGCATCTTAACATGAAGAGCCTGATTGCAATGCAGCCCAGACCGCTGGTCTGGATTCATCCCAAGGACGCAACGCCACGAGATATAGAAGATGGTGACGAGGTTCTAATCGAATCTCCACGGGGGAAAGTTCACTTTTGGGCGTATGTAACTGAAGATATCGTACCGGGCGTGATCGAAGCAAATATGGGTGGCGGTGGTCCGCTTGGTCCAAAAGAATGGCAAGCGGCCAATGTCAATATTCTCACGGATTATGAGAATCGAGATCCAATTTCAGGCTTTCCGGTATACAAAGCGTTGCTTTGCAATGTTTTAAAATTTAAACCTGAAACCAAATAGTTACTGTATTCGTTTGCGTTGTATCGCAATTCCGCATACCGGTGCCCACCATCTTCAGGTGGGCACCGGTAATAATTTCAAAGCTCTTTGCAAATGGTGCTTGTGTCCTGGGCATTCACTTGGTTATTGGATTTCCTTTAACCAGGTATCATCCTTGAACCATTTATTGTATATCTCATCATACTTGCCATCGTATTTGAGCTGACTCATGAAGTTATTGAGCCAGTTGAGGAAATCAGGATCACTTCGGCGAATTCCCCAGGCAAGAGGTTCTTTCGTGAATGGCTGGTCAAGATGGACTAATTTACCCTGGCCCTTCTGGCTCGCAGCAATAGAATTAAACGGCAGGTCATAAATGAAGGCGTCGATCTTTCCGTTTATAACCTCCATAACCCCCTCCTGCTCGGTGTCAAAAGAAATATATTTGGCTTTATCAATCAGCTTCTTTGTGGCTATCTCACCAGTTGTTCCAATCTTCCCGGCAACGGTATATTTGGGGTCATTTAAATCCTTATATGACTTTACTTTCCCGGCAAGATCCTTTTTGAGCAGGATCGACTGACCGATAAGGATATAGGGTGTGGAAAAATTCATGCTCAGGTTTCTTTCCTGAGTAACGGTCATACCGCCCATAATTATGTCGAACTTATCGGTCGCTAATGCCGGAATAATTCCATCCCAAGCGGTAGAGACAATCTCCAGCTTTACTTTCATGGCTTTTGCCATCATTTTGGCCATATCGATGTCAAAACCGATAACCTCGCCTTTCCTGTTAATTAACTCAAAAGGCATATATCCGGGATCGGTACCTATCCGAAGCACACCCCGCTTCTGAATTTTCGAAAGGGTATCTTCGGCAAAGACAGACCCTGTTGTAAACGTTAGCACTGCGAGTGCTATTGCTGCTAACAGCCAGAGTTTCTTCATTCTCTTCTCCTTGATGAGGTTTATAAAAAAGTACGCTTTTCTACCAAAATAATATCTAACTGACGTTGCTTTATATGACAATGATTTAATACATGAATTCACAAAATACAGTTAGTATTTAGATAGTTGTTTCCCTTTGCACCAGACGGGATCTCGAGTTGTGGACTCTGCTGTATCGCTATTCAATGAGAGTCGCGATTGCAACCATTGCGGGGGTAGGTCCTTCGTCATTTGCCGTATTATATTCACCAGCAAACAATAAATGAGGGGGGCGAAAAAAGGATAAC
>JBBRDD010000166.1:0-10505 GCA_038204235.1 Desulfobulbales bacterium | reverse complement strand
CTGATACAACTTGTCAATATGGGTACCCCATTTTCGTTTGTATCGGAAGCCGCCATTGTCAAGTAACGGTCGACTGGCCAGGAAATTGACACAGTGGCACCCTTTTTCAAAGGCAGACAATATTGCGAAATAATCCATCGCTTCAGCGGCGCCTTTGAACATCTCTGGCTGGATATTCTCTGCTGAGGCAGCACAAATGAGAAGCAAACGATCATTTTTATAGGTATTTAAAGATCCGAGTAATACACGATTATCCCGGAAAAGAATTAATATTTCACCTTGTTGCAGAATTTTTTTGAGGCTGTCTGGTGATTCAATAACCGCTGCATCGCCAAAACGTGTTTTCGTATAGGGGACATACATTGCATAATAAAAATATTGAAAGACATTATCAGTATTAGAGATGTAATATTGATACCGTCCTTTAAGGATGCGGTTTAATTTTTTTCGCAAATTCTTAGGGAAAGACTTAACGACATCATCCCATCGATCGGGGATATTCAATTTTAAATGTACCCATTGAGGAAGGGCAAGATATTTATCTCTCTCAAGCATATGGACAAACAGGAGCTCAGTGTCGACAAATACCATATCTGCCTGTGCTTCGTGTTTTTTCAACTCCTGATGAATTCTTAATCCGCTAATATTCTTGATTTGCTTAATAATGGTGTAATTCGCATAGATGCTGTCCATGACGAAAGTAAAGTTGTCATACTTTTCAACCGCCTCAGATTTTGAATAGAGCTTGCCGAATTTGAAATTGGGGAGCTCTGTTTCGCCAAAGTACAGGGTTTTTACTGACTGTCCGGAATGCTTTTCCGTCCCTTCAATAAGAACCATATCAAATAGAAAAATCCTGACTGATCGTGACAGACATTTGATATTGCTCCAGGTAGTTTTTACAGATCTACTTATTGCCTTGGCCCAGCTTTTTTGATTGAGCGGTTTGCAATTGTTTTCGGGAGATGTCGCTTCACGTAGTTTGCTCTCATCAATATCCAGATTCATTACTCATGTCCTTAAATTCATTAAAATAAATACACAGAAACGTATTGTCGGATTTCAAGTTCGCCGAAAATATGATGTCTGGAAACAATACTCCTGATTGATGATCGAGACATTATTTATAATTTTTCAGTTCCTTCGGATTAAGCGTACTTATCGATGATAACAGTACAGAAAAGAGAGTGTACGTGTTGTCCTTATGAAAGCAACCAAGCAGAAGTTGAGGAGGGTTCTACCTGTCCACGAGTTTACTTTATCATGGATTTGGTATCGTTGAGTACAGATATGTTGAGGAAAAGATCGGTCCATAGTGCCGCTGCAGGCCATGAAATAACCGAAAATGTTATTCATGGCCTGTTTTTTATAAACGCCACCAGGGAAGGCGAACGCTTTTTCCTTCGGCAGGCATCATGCGCTATAAAGTCTCGCTGAGATATTCGGTGAATCGTTTCCAGGATTTTTTATCGGCATCTTCACGGTAGGATGGTGCACCGAACACGGTAAAGGCATGGGGGGCACCGCTATAGGTGATCATTTCATGCTCGACATGATTTTCTTCAAGTTCTTTTGCAAGGGCGGCAAACTGGTCCAAAGTGATGGCAGTATCGGCGCTGCCATGCAATATGAGGAACTTGCCCTTGGCGGCGGAATAATCCTGTCCCTCTGGGGTGACAAGGCCGCCGTGAAAGGTGACAAAGCCTTTGAGATCAGCGCCCGACCTGGCCATTTCCAGCACCGCAGCCCCGCCGAAACAGTAGCCGACAGCTATTGCATTGCCGGTATTAAGCCCCTGGGCTTTTGCCGCGTCCAGGGCACCATAGAGTAGCTTACGCAGTTTTTGTCGGTCTTTATAGAGCTCGCCGGTATGTTGTTTCTTGTCTTCGAGCTTGGTCGGCCGTACTCCGGCACCGAATAGGTCGGCGGCAAAGACGCTGTAGCCAAGATCGGCAAGCATCTGCGCCCGTTTAACTTCGTAATCGGTGAGGCCGTCCCAGTCATGAACAAGAAGAATCATCGGCGCATCGGGTTTGGTCTTGACGAGATATCCTTCGTATGGCTGCCCGTCTACTGAATAGGTAATATTTTCCCCGGCCAGGCTGCTTGTGCTCAAGAAGGTTACAAGTAACAATGAGAATAATAAACGCATCATAAATCTCCTTTTGCTGCTTCTCTCATTGAGAAATTTTGCGGAATAACGGGCATAAAGACAGATCTGCGAGTGCCCGCTGCATGTAGCATAGAAGAATATGTAATGATGGTCAGGAAATCAATGTTTGAACAACGGCCGGATAAAGCCTGGCTCGAAGTAATTGGTGGAGAAGTTACGTTTTTTTACGACGGTGGCGGCGTTCCCGATAATCCGGTTCGATCTGTAATGCTTCCACTTCACTCAGCATCTGCAGGTAGATGGTGTAGCGTGCTGCGTCGATCACGCCCTGGTCAACAAGCTCGATAACTCTGCATTCCGGCTCTTCGCGATGTTTACAATCTCTGAATCTGCATTCCAGCATGCCTGCTTCTTCAAATCCGGGAAAATAGGTTGAGAGCTGCTCGGCGGAGATGTCCACCAGGCCAAAGTCGTTGAAGCCGGGGGAATCGATTAATTCACCGCCATCACTGAGAAGATGGAGGGTGGAAACGGTAGTGGTGTTTCTCCCTCGTTTTTTTGTCTCGCTTATCTCACCGGTGGTTAGATTGATTTTCGGCAGGAGAGCATTGAGAATAGAACTCTTGCCAACCCCTGTCGGCCCGACGAATACCCCTCTATGTCCCTCGCTGAAGAAAGTCACGAGAGGTTCAAGACCCGTCCCGTCTTCGGCACTCATGGTGAATATCTTTACTGATTGCTGATAAACCGATTCTATGGTCGCTAGATAATCAGAAAAGCAGGGGAGATCCGATTTGTTTACGATCAACACGGGGCGCAGTTGAGAGGCCCGGGCGGAAACGATAGCCCGATCGATAAATCCGGGAGGCGGCAAAGGTTCACAGGAAACGACAATACACAACACATCAAGGTTTGCACCGACAATGTGTCGCCCCCCCCGCGAATCCATGCGGGACAGCTCGGAAGAACGTTCGAGCCGGGTCAGCACTTCCTCTTTTATAACTACTTTGTCGCCGACCACGTGACCTGAGTTTCGTTTCACCCGGATCATGCTGCGGGTATTATCCTCGGTAAACAGGACATCGACCGCCACGCCGTAATGAGCCACGATAACCCCTTCTCTGTTGTCTGCCGGTACGTGCTTTTTTTTCAAGAGTCTCCTCTGTCTACAATTATCGAAGATTATTTTTCAGTGGCTATCTTAAAACCGATGAACAATAGAACTGAGCCGGTACAGCTATCGAAGACCCGATTTACCATGGGGCGTTGCAGCCACTTTCTGGCTTTGTTTACCATGGCGGCCAGAACGCATTGATACAGCATGGCGATGGTAAAATGGATACCGGCCACCAGCAGAGACTGAAATAATGGTGGCTCGGCCGGATTAATAAACTGGGGCAGAAAAGCCATGTAGAAAATCACTGTTTTGGGATTAAGGACATTGGATAGAAAGCCTTCTCTTAGCGACCGTGCAAAGCGAAAGCTGTCTTGTTTGGTGGCAACGCTGCCGGCAAATATATTTTGTCGCCCGCCGACCGCTCTTTTCCAGCTGCAAAATCCCAACCATATTAAATAGGCCGCCCCGGCAAATTTAAGAGCAGAAAAAGCCCAGGCCGTATGCAGCAGGATGATCGATATGCCGAGCGCTGAAATAGTTGCGTGCACGAATAAGCCGCTGCAGATGCCAAGCGAACTCACTGCCCCATCGAGCCAGCCGCCGCGGGCACTGTTTCTGATGATCAGCATGGTGTCCACTCCCGGGGTCAGGGTCAGGAGGGTCACAGCGATGAGACAGGTTACAAATGTTTGTGCATCCATGATTCCTCCGATTGTTCTTCGGTCGAGTATTTACTCTCGGTAATATACAGTTTTTTGTTATATTCGTATGGATATTTTACCAGAGCAGTCATTTTTTCAAGAGCAGCAGAGGACATACTGCCAGGTGATGTCTATACTCTTCTGTTATTAATTGTCTACAGAATATTAATCTTCAGCAAAGGAGCAGCTATGTTTCTGGATCTTTTACGTTCAAGAAGAAGCGTCAGGAAATTTGCGAGTAAGCCGGTTGAACAGGACAAGATCGATCTGCTTATCGAGGCAATGCTCCGGTCACCATCTTCAAGAAGTCTGAATCCGTGGGACTTTGTGGTGGTTCGCGACCCCCGGACCCTGAGTGATCTTGCCCAGGCCAAACCCCATGGCGCCTCGTTTATCAAAAATGCACCGCTGGCGATAGTGGTGTGCGGCGATGCCGATAAAAGTGATGTCTGGGTTGAGGACTGTTCGATTGCCGCTCTTATCGGGCATCTGACCGCAGCCGATCTCGGACTGGGCAGCTGCTGGGTGCAGCTCCGGATGCGCGAGCATGATGCCCAGACCACATCGGACCAATACGTCAAAAAACTTCTGGGCCTTGCCGAAAATATAATGGTTGAGGCGGTTATTGCCATCGGCTATCCCAAAGAAGACAAGCCCGGCCATGATAAATCGTCGCTGCTCTATGACAAGGTGAGCTACGAGAAGTATGGCCAGAAGGAATAAAAACAGAACGTAGACTAAGGCGATGACACAGACTTTTTTGAAGAAATATCGAGAGGTAGGCAATGAGTTCGTATTTTAAGGACCAGGATCCTGAAGAGACCCAGGATTGGATCGACTCGATCAAAGGCGTGATACAACAGGAAGGCGGCGAAAAAGCAGACTATCTCCTTTGCCGTTTGACTGACATTGCCAGAAATCTTGGCGTGTCGACCTCGCCCGGGCTGCTGACGCCTTACTGCAATACCATGGTCCCGGAACATGAAGATGTGATACCGGGTGACTCCTTGATCGCCAGAAATGTCGCCGCCTATGTGCGCTGGAACGCCATGGCCATGGTGGCAAAAGCCAATAAGGACGGTAAGGGATTGGGTGGCCATATTTCAACCTATGCCTCGGTAGCCGTCATGTACGAGGTTGGCTTTAACTGGTTTTTTCGTGGCCCGGATGCTGCCAATGGCGCCGATATGATTTATTTCCAGGGCCACAGCTCACCCGGTGTGTATGCCCGCGCCTTTGTTGAAGGCAGACTGGATGAAGGGCACCTGGAAAATTTCCGTCAGGAGGTTTCCGGCCATGGTCTCTCCTCCTATCCGCATCCCTGGTTGATGCCGGACTTCTGGCAGTTCCCGACCGTCTCGATGGGGCTTGGTCCGATGGCCGCGATTTATCAGGCCCGGTTCATGAGATATATGGACAGCCGCGGTTTGAAAAAAGCGGGCGACAGAAAAGTATGGGTTTTCATGGGGGACGGCGAATCCGACGAGCCGGAATCACTGGGGGCAATTTCCCTGGCCGCCCGGGAAAATCTTGACAACCTGATCTTTGTGGTCAACTGCAACCTGCAGCGGCTTGACGGGCCGGTGCGGGGCAATGGTAAAATCATTCAGGAGCTGGAAGGCCGCTTCCGGGGAGCCGGCTGGCATGTAATCAAGCTGATCTGGGGCAGCGAGTGGGATGTCATTTTACAGCGCGATACGGAAGGTCTGCTCCTTAAAAAGTTCGGCACTATGGTCGATGGCGATTTCCAGACAATTCGGGCGCGTGGTCCGGAATATCTGCGTGAAAAAGTGTTTGGCGACGATCCCCGGCTGATGGCCCTGGTTGAAGATATCAGCGACAGCGAACTCTGGCAGGTGACCCGGGGCGGTCATGATCCCCGCAAGGTCTATGCGGCCTATTCAGCAGCCATGCAGTTTAAGGGAAAACCCACCGTTATTCTGGCCAAGACGATCAAAGGCTTTGGCATGGGCCAGGCAGGTGAATCGGTTATGGTCGCCCATAATGTCAAGAAGATGGACCTCGACTCCCTGAAGACATTTCGGGACAAGTTTCATGTGCCTCTGGAAGACGACCAGCTGGCCGATCTTCCGTTCATCCGGCCGCCGGCGGGCAGTCCAGAAGAAAAATTTATCAAGGAACATCGGCAGGCGCTCGGGGGGCCGGTGCCTCACCGGGACATCGTTCACCGTCCTTTTCCTGCGCCGCAACCGTCCATTTTCAACGCCCTGCTCAAGTCGTCAAAAGAGCGGGAGCTGTCGACGACCATGGCCTTCGTCCGGCTGCTCGGGGCACTGGTAAAGGATAAAGATGTCGGCAAACATATCGTCCCGATAATTCCCGATGAGGCCCGGACCTTCGGCATGGAGGGGCTGTTTCGTCAGCTGGGCATCTATGCACCTACCGGGCAGCTCTATGAGCCGCAGGATGCAGAGACCTTTTCCTGGTATAAAGAGGACCCGCAAGGACAGATCCTGGAGGAGGGAATTACCGAGGCCGGGGCCATCTCGTCATGGCTGGCTGCGGCTACCGCCCATGTCAATTACGGGATGCCGATGATCCCCTTTTATATATACTATTCGATGTTCGGCTTTCAGCGGGTCGGCGATCAAATCTGGGCGGCAGGGGACAGCCGGGCCAGAGGTTTTCTCCTGGGGGCCACCGCCGGGCGGACGACTTTGAACGGGGAAGGCCTGCAGCATCAGGATGGTCAGGGGCTGCTTTTCGCCTCGGCCTATCCGTCATGTGTGGCCTATGATCCCACCTTCAGCTACGAGGTTGCCGTACTCATCCGGAAAGGAATTGAGCGAATGTTTCAAGACGGAGAGGATGTTTTTTATTATATTACGCTGTTAAATGAAAATTACTCGCATCCCGAGATGCCTAAAGGAGTGGAAGAAGGCATTCATCAGGGGATGTACCTCCTGCAAAAAGGCGAAGGGCAGGGATTGAGAGTGCAGCTGATGGGCTCCGGTTCCATCCTGCGCGAGGTGATTGCCGCCGCCGACCTGTTACAGGAAGATTTTGCGGTAGCAGCCGATGTCTGGTCAATCCTCGGCGTCAATCAGCTGCACCGCGAAGGCACACTCATTGAGGACTGGAACCGTCATCATCCGGAACAGCCGAAAAAGATAAGCTACGTTGAGGCTCAGCTGGACGGACACGAAGGGCCGGTCGTCATCAGTACCGATTACGTGCAGGCCTATGCTGAGCAATTGCGTCGATTTATCCATCGACCGCTTACCGTTCTTGGCACGGACGGCTATGGCAGAAGCGATTCCCGCGAGGTGCTGCGCCGCTTTTTTAAGGTGGACAGATATCATGTTGCTGTCGCCGCCCTCAGCAGCCTGGCCGATGACGACAAAATCCCTTACACCACGGTCAGTGAGGCCTTGAAAAAATACGACATTAATCCGGAAGAGCCGCACGCACTTAACAGATAGAGGAGAGATCTAAATGGCCATCGAGAAAATTACTATTCCCGATTTTGGTGAGGTACAAAAAATTACCGTGGTCGAGGTGTTCATTACCGCGGGCGATTCGGTAGAAGAGGAGGCGTCTCTTATTGCTTTGGAAAGCGAGAAGGCGGTAATGGATATTCCGTCGCCTTTTGCCGGGGTTATTACTGAAGTTCTGGTTAAAGAAGAGGATGTGGTCGGCAGCGGTGATGTCATCGCGTTAATTGACACAGGCGGTGAGGCGACAGCGACATCGGACGACGATGGGAAAAAGCAGACCGAACAGACAGTGAAAAACGCTGCGGATAAGGAAAAAGAGCTACCGACAGAAAAGCAGGCAACTGACGAACAAGCAACTGAGACCGCTGAAAAGGCGCCCGAAAAATCCGCTAAAAAGCAACAGGCAGCTCCGCCGGAAAAAGACCGGCAAAAGGAGCAGGTGTTCCATGCGACGCCTTCGGTTCGGGCTCTGGCCATAGAAAAGCAGATCGATCTGGCCAAGCTCATTGGTTCCGGACCGAATCAACGCATTCTAAAAGAAGATCTCCTGGCGGCAGAGCAGCAGACGAAAACAGCTCCTTCACACCAGGAGCCGCCCCTGGAAGATTTCACCAAATATGGTGAGACTGAAGAGATACAGCTTGGACGCATCCAGAAGATTTCCGGACCGCAGCTGCACAGGAGCTGGATTACCATTCCCCATGTCACCCATTTCGATGAGGCTGATATTACCGAACTGGAACACTTCAGAAAAGAGCTGAATGATGGTCTGCAAGAAGACGAACCTGCCTATAGCCCCCTGGTTTTCATTATCAAGGTGGTTGCCGCAACGATGAGGGAATTTCCACTTTTTAACTGTTCCCTGGTGCCGGGGGGCGAGAAAGTG
The DNA here is from genome assembly GCA_038204235.1 of Desulfobulbales bacterium. Classification (GTDB taxonomy): domain Bacteria; phylum Desulfobacterota; class Desulfobulbia; order Desulfobulbales; family Desulfocapsaceae; genus Desulforhopalus_A. Next base: position 2,230 of record JBBRDD010000166.1, on the reverse strand, counting down.
ATCCTGAAAAAATACTATCATTTCGGCATCGCAGTCGACACGCCAAAAGGGCTTGTCGTTCCCGTGGTGAAAAATGCCGACCGGCGAGGATTGAGAGAAATTGCTGCGGAATTAAAGAGACTGAGCACCAGCGCCAGGGCAGGTAAATTGACCATTCCGGATATTCAGGGGGCTACTTTTACTATTTCGAGTCTTGGCGGTATCGGCGGAACCGGTTTCACCCCGATTATCAACAGCCCGCAGGTTGCTATCCTCGGCCTGTCACGGAGTTATATGAAGCCGATCTGGGACGGGGAACAGTTCGTGCCGTGTCTCACCCTGCCATTTTCCGTCTCCTACGATCACAGGATCATCGACGGGGCGGAAGCAGCCAGATTTTGCAAAGCATTGCGGATGAATATTGAAGACTTGAAACGAGCCTTATTATAACCCCGATACATGGAAAAAAGTCGGGATAACTACCTTCACGAAATTCTTTACTGCTCTTATCAGCAAGCAGGAAGAGAATTTCTGAGGTATTAGGGAGCTGTCAATGAGCGAAACAAAAACATATGATGTGGTTGTTCTCGGTGGCGGGCCGGGCGGCTATACCGCTGCCTTTCGCGCAGCCGATCTCGGGCTTTCAGTCTGCCTGGTCGATAAACAGCAGCGACTGGGAGGCGTCTGCCTCAATGTGGGCTGCATCCCGTCAAAGACCTTGCTGCATGCGGCGACGGTCATTGAGGAAGCTGCAGAGATCGCCGAATTCGGGATAGATTTTGCGCCGCCGAAAGTTGACATTGCCAGGGTCCTGGCTAAAAAAAATGCAGTGATCGAACAGCTTACCTCGGGCCTGGACGGTCTCTGCAAGGCAAGAAAAATAACCAGACTGACGGGTAGTGGCGTTTTTAAGGATACGACCACCCTGATGGTTGCCGGATCGGACGGAGAGCAGCAGGTGAAGTTTACCAACGCGATCATCGCCACCGGTTCCCATCCATTTAAGCTGCCGGATATTCCGGACGATCCCCGTATCTGGGATTCTACCGCCGCTCTCGAGCTGCAGGCGGTGCCGAAGCGTTTTCTGATCATCGGCGGTGGTATTATCGGCCTGGAGATGGCCCAGATCTACAGTGCATTCGGATCGGAGATAACTATCGTCGAAATGCTTGACCAGATCATTCCTCCCGCCGACAAGGACCTGGTTCAGCCTTTATTTTTGAAGCTGAAAAAGAAATATACCATCTTGACGAAGACCAAAGTTACCGCCATTACTCCTGCCAAAAGCGGCATCAAGGTCAGTCTGGAGGGAAAAGATGTTCCGGAAAATGCTGAGTTTGATGCGGTTCTGGTGGCAGTCGGCAGAAAGCCGAACACCGCCGATATGGGCTTTGAGACGATCGGCCTTGCCATGGATCAGCGGGGTTTTCTGCAGGTCAATGAGCGACAGCAAACCAATGTGGCGCATTTTTACGGCATCGGGGACGTGGTGGGCGAACCGATGCTCGCCCATAAAGCCACCCATGAGGCCAAGGTTGCCGCCGAGGTCATCGCGGGTCATAAGTCGGCTTTTTCGCCAATGACCATCCCGTCGGTTGCCTATACCAACCCGGAAGTTGCCTGGATGGGGCTTACTGAAAAAGAGGCCAAATTGCAGAAGATCGATTTTGACAAAGGGAAATTCCCCTGGGGAGCCAGTGGTCGGGCGCTCAGCGCCGGGGCTTCTTTAGGTGTGACGAAAGCACTGTTCGATAAAAAGACCGGGCGAATTATTGGTGCGGGTATCTGTGGCCAGAATGCTGGAGAGCTGATTCATGAAGCGGTGCTGGCGCTGGAAATGGGCGCTAATGCCGAAGATATCAGTCTGACGGTTCATGCCCATCCCACTCTTGCTGAAACTTTTGCCTTTGCTGCAGAAATTGTCGATGAGAAGACATGCCCATAATATACCTCGCGTGAACCGAGACCAAAGGGCGCGATGCTGCAGGGCGACGACGGATGAATACTGCTCTTCTGATAGAAGAATGCCGCGTCAAGTGCCTGTTGAAACTCCGGGCTTGCACCTTTGATGACGGTCCGGCCCTTCCACAACTCCTGCCACACCGCGCGATTGTCCGCCCGAAGCTTCTCGAACCCCTGCCAGGTAGCAACCCCGAGAAGCCGAAGCGCCTGCCAGTGAGGCTCCGCGTGCATAATGCTTGGGACCAGGCTTCCATACTGCCTGAGGGTGTAACTTCTGCCAGGGGAAGCG
>JBBRDD010000165.1:0-10686 GCA_038204235.1 Desulfobulbales bacterium | reverse complement strand
CATCACCGCCCCGGCTCCGGTCCTGCCGGCACAGCGCCACTTATCATTGGCAATCAGGGCAAATTTCACCAGATTTTCCCCGGCAGGCCCTATAGAGACCGCGCCCGGTTTTCGATAGCCTTCGTTGTTCGGTGCAAATCGTGCAACAGCTTCTTCTTCAGCAATAATAGAATCGGTTCCCCATAAGTCGCCGGCATCGTGGAACTCGACACCTTCAGGGGTGATACTCAGTACGGTAGGAGACTCCGACTTGCCGCTTAAAATAATTGCATCAAAGCCGGCAGAATCGATCGCTTCAGGAACTTTCCCCCCAGAATAGGATTCGGCATAAAAACCGGTGAGAGGGGATTTGGTGTAGACACCATAACGGCTTCCACCCCACAGACGCCCGCCACAAAAGGACCCCGTTGCGAAAATAAGATGATTGTCCGGCGATAGCGGGTCGACGCCCGGCTTATTGCGTTCCAGAAGCAACCGAGTAGCCAGTCCCTTACCACCAAAGCATTCAGTCAGCACCTGATCCGTAACTGGTTCGATGGTCGCTGTCCTGGTGCTGAGATTGATCGTTAAAATCCGATTATAGTATCCAAACATCCATTACCTCGTTGATCATAAATAATACAAAGCAAGAGAAATAACTGAACAGTCAGTTATTTCTCGCAACCTTGTTAGTTTTCGGCAGAGACTCCGCTGTTTGTCTTCTGCAGCTAAACGGTAAGTTGCTGGCAGACTCCAGGGAGTACATCTCATGCACCGCAACGAATAGGGGATTAACTGATTGCAGTCAGACCATTATCGACAATTTCCATCCCTCTGGTCAGTTGCTCCTCAGTAATCACCAAAGGCATTAATAACCGAATAACATTGCCATACGTGCCACAGGCTAAAATAATAAGATTTCTGTCCAGACAGAACTCCACAAGCTGCTTTGCCTTATCAGGAGCAGGTGTCTTTGCCTCCCTGTCAGAAACGAGTTCCATAGCAATCATGGGACCAATTCCTCGAACGTCGCCGATAAGTGCATGTTTCTCTTGAAATCCCTTTAAAGTAGCGTAAAGTTTTTCGCCCAGGACCTTCGCCTTGGCAAGCAGGTCTTCTGATTCAAAGATGTCAAAAACCGCAAGAGCTGCTTCACAGGCAATCGGGTTAGCACTATAGGTTCCGCCAATTCCGCCGGGGTGTACGGAATCCATTATCTCTTTTTTGCCGACGACTGCACTGATCGGCATACCGGCGCCGAGGCTCTTGGCAACAGTCGTGATATCGGCTTCAACTCCATAATATTCCATGGCAAACATATACCCGGTCCTGCCCATCCCCGACTGAATTTCGTCAGCGATCATAAGAATTGAGTTTTTCTCACAGAGAGTTTTCAGCTTTTGAAAGTACTCCTTGGGAGGAGCAATAAATCCGCCTTCACCCTGAACCGGTTCAACGATGATTGCAGCTGTCTGCGCGGCACCAACAGAGTTGATCAAGAAATCCTCAAGGTGATCTGCACAGGCAATATCGCAACTGGGATACTCTTTGCCAAAAGGACAGCGGTAACAGTTTGCATAGGGCATACGGTAAACTTCAGGAGCAAAGGGGCCAAAGCCGTGTTTATAAGGCTTGATCTTAGAGGTGAGAGACATGCCCATCAAGGTGCGGCCATGAAAAGCACTATCAAAGGCAATGATCGCTGTTTTCTGGGTGTAATACCTGGCAATTTTTATCGCATTTTCCACAGCTTCAACGCCACTATTGACAAACATGACAGATTTTTTTGAATCCCCGGGAACTGCATCACACAATTTTTCTGCAAGCGCAACCGGCGATTCATAAGGGGCAACCATAAAACAGGTGTGGGTAAATTTTTCCGCCTGATTTTTAATAGCCTGGACCACCTTTGGGTGGGAGTGACCGACGTTCATCACCGCAATACCGCCGGCAAAATCGATATATTCGTTTCCTTCTACATCGGTAATAACGGCCCCTTTAGCGTGGGTAATATACTTGTTGGTGGAACTGCCGAAACCTTTAGCGATGACATTATTGCGACGCTCCTGGAGAGCTGCATTTGTTTTTGGATTTGTCATTTTCTACCCCTTGTTTTGATTTTTATCTGACGACTCGTATGCTTGGAACGGGTATCAGCAAAAATGATACCAAAGTGCAGAGCATAGATAAAACCACCATAAAACGACAGGATGAGAGGGGTGTAAGGTCGAGGTCACAGCAAGAGCTGATGCGGGAATGCATCAGAATCAGACATTGTGCTGTTTTTACTTATTTTTACGTCGATGCACAATTGCATCGAGGCAACAGGAAGAAACATCGACTCGCAAAGAGATAACAGATTATATTCGTTATTTCAAATTGTTAGAGTGTATCGGATGTGTTTCTATGGAGGAGTTGACAACACCTGTCAGATGCCCCGTTGGAGTTTGCACGGGAATCAGTACCGACAGAAGCGGATTTTGATGCGTTATCGCATCAGTGCTCTTTTACAGTGGTATTTTACTGCTGTGGTTCAGCTCCCCCGCCAGGGCGTGACTCCTCGGTTAAACCGGCCGGATACTGAACTCCACTAATTTTTCGGGACACCATACCCGATAACACCCCTGGTCAAATTCCAGATTTTTCGATTCAACACCAAACCGGGCCGTCATGATCCAGGGATAAATCGCCAGAAGTGCAGTCACACAAATGGTATCCGATTTATCTTTGTCAATCATAGGCCCCTTCAGATAGAGACAGTCCCCCTTTTTCATGAGATGGCACTCGCATTGAGTCACTTCGATTTTAACCTCTTTATCCGGTTCAAGATGCATTTTGCAACTCCTGTTAGATGGTAAATGTTTCAGCCCTGAATGCAGCTGCAATAAGACGCTGCGCCCGATTGTTTACAGACCATGCTTTTGCAATTTTCTTACCACAGTTGATTGGCAGATATTAAGATAGAGAGACATTTGTCGGGTTGTTTCACAGTGCTGTTTCGCCTTAATAAGAAGTTGTTTTTCAACCTCAGCAAGAGTCTCGGATAAATCTATTGGCTTTGAGGATACCGGCAGATCGAGAACCGGAAGGAGCGGACTGCTTTTTTTTTCAATGTTGGCAAAGTATCTATCCAACGATGCATCCTCGCTGAGGACGACTCCATTCTCTATTAAACTTTTTAACTCACGGACGTTACCGGGAAAGGAATAATTTTGCAGATGCGCGACGACCTTGGAACTGATGTGGGTAGATCTGTTATATTTTTTATTATATTTCTCCAGATAAAAGCGGACCAGCCTCGGAATATCGTCACTGCGATCGCACAAGGATGGAATTTCCAAGGTAAAACTACTGAGACGGTAATACAAATCTTCCCTGAACAGGTTATTTTGCACACGATCCTGCAAATCCCGGTTAGTCGCCGAAATAGTGGCACATTCAACATTTATAGATTTAGTCCCGCCAAGACGCCTGAATTGCTTATCATCGAGATATTTGAGCAGCTTTGTTTGCAGGTTTATGGGCATATCTCCGATCTCATCAAGAAACAGGGTTCCTCCCTGGGCCAATTCAATCAAGCCAACCTTGCCTATTTCGGCTGCACCGGTAAAAGCACCCTTTTCAAAACCAAATAATTCCGCCTCCAGAAGATTTTCAGGAATTGCTGCGCAGTTGATTTCGACAAAAGGATCTTCACGCCTGTTGCTGTTTTTGTGGATAAATTTTGCCAACAACCCCTTCCCGGTACCCGAAGCTCCAAGAATCAAAATATTAGAGGCGCCAATATGGGCAAGTTTTAAAGATTTCTGGATAATTTGTTTCATTGGGATGCTGTCGGCAATGATGGTGTTATCTTCGAGTTCTCTTAATGTCCGCTCTGACAATTCCTCTTTAAATTTTTCAGTAATCTTACGGTTTTGGGCGAATTTTTTGCGCAAATTTTCGAGTTCAGTCATGTCTCTCTCATTGACAACGATGAGCGCAATACGGCCATTTTCATCCCGGGCAGGCGTTCCTGTGCACAAGAGGACCCTGTTGGTCTTTTTGATGTGTTGAACGATAGTTTCCTGCTTGCCGCTGGCGATAACTTTGGTGGTCACCAATTGATCAAAGCTCTTGTTGTCGAGAAGCTCGGAAACATTTTTACCAATGACATCTTTTGCTTTAATACCATTGAGCTTTTCCGACGCGCTGTTAATAGTGACGACGAACCCCTTCGCATCGCAGACCCATATGCCATCGGAGGAGGCAGCAATAATAGCCTTGAGCTGGCGATTCAGTTCCTTATAGGAATCAGATTTCCTGGCAGAGGCTTCGAAGGTGTCTGAGGCGCGAAAATTCAGGATTGCACCGACCATTTCCTGATCGCGCAACACTGGATTGACATTGACAACCAATTGCCCCTGAACCACCTCAAGCAACTGATTCATGAGAGGTTTGCCGCTTTGCAAACACTCCGTTATGCAGGAGTGAAAAAAAGGCAGGACCTCGGCAATGTTCTTACCAATCAGATCGCTTGCGACAATCTCCAGTTTTTTTTCACTCCGGCGGTTGATATGAGTGATAATAGCCTGACAGTCGGTAACAACAATCCCACTGCTGAAAGAATCAACAATCTCTTTATCACTGATTGCTTTAATCAATGTAGTCACCTGCTATTTATCTCAGAACTCTCTTAAAGAAAAAACTGTTTTCACCATTCTCATATCATAAACATGAACCGGAAAGATTTTTACATACCGACAGCAGCAGGAAGCCACAGAACTATTTCGGGAAAAATCATGATGAGGATCAAACACAGCGCCTGAAGACCGATAAAGGGCCAAACAGATTTATAAATATCTCCCATTGAAACTCCCGGGGGAACAACACCTTTCATATAAAACAGCACAAAACCAAAGGGCGGTGTCAGATACGCCATTTGCATATTGACGATAAAAAGGATCCCGAACCAGAGAGGGTTAAATCCGAGAAGGGTTATCAACGGAACATACACAGGAACAGTGATCATAATGATGGGAAGATCATCCATCACCATTCCCAGCAAAAAGAAACTAATCTGCATGGCAATGAGTACGGACCAGCGGTTCATTCCGAGAGAATCAATGGCATCCTTCAACAGCAGGGGAAGTCCCAGGGTATTGACCACAGCGGAAAAAGCAAGAGATCCGACAATAATCCACAAAACCATACTCGTCAGAAAGGTGGCGTTTTCTGCGGCAGTCGACACAAGCCCCATGCTTGTTTTAAAAGATTTCTTTCTGAAGACGACGATTGCCATAGAAACCACCGCTCCGACGGCAGCCGCCTCAGTAGGGGTCGCAATGCCTGAAAAGATAGTTCCCATAATGGAAAATATCAGGAGAAACGGCATCGCCAGATTTTTGACTGAAACCCATTTTTGTGTCCAGCTGGCTCTTTCTTCCACTGGAATAGGCGGGGCAAGCTTGGGGTTTATCAGGCTTCTTATCAGAATATAAGCGATAAAAAGAAATGCCAATAAGAATCCCGGGACAATACCGGCTAAAAACATTTTCCCGATAGAAAGGTTGGAGAGAGATGCATAGACAATCATGGTCACGCTGGGCGGAATTAAAAAACCCAGGGCACCGCCTCCAGAAATGCAACCAATGGCGAGGGAGGTTTTATACCCTCTTTTCAACATTGCCGGAAGGGCGATGAGGCCCATAGTAACTGTTGCAGCACCGACAATACCCACCATGGCCGCAAAAATCACACAGATCAAGACGGTTCCAATGGCAAGCCCACCGGGCACCGGCCCAAGCCACATATAAATCATTTCGAATATTTCATCGGCAATACCTGATCTTTCTAACAGACAACCGATAAAAATAAACAAGGGTATTGCCAGAAGAATGATACTGGTCATATTTTCAAAGATGGACGGTGGCAGCATCTGTAAAAACCTGGGTCCATTTATCAGGTACAGAGCAATGATCCCCACACTTCCCAGGGTAATGGCAACCGGTGTCCGCAGCACGAAAAGAACGACAACGGCCGCAAACATGAGTACTACGATTAATCCGGGATTCATTGCACACTCCCTTTTTTAAATTCCAGAACAGTTTTGCCAAAATCCGCCAGTATTTGAAGAATAAAAAACAGACAGCCAAGGGGAAGCATCGCTTTTACCGGCCATAATATCGGACCGAACAGAGTATGCGAATGCTGACCGGTTGCAAATGCATGCCAGGCAAATTTATATCCTTGCCAGAACAGTACGACGAACATAAACAGGGAGACAACGGAAACCACAATGTCAGCGGTGTATTTTACTTTTCTCGGGAAATACTGGTAGATAATATCCACAGCCACATGCCCTTTTTCCAGGAGGACCCAGCCACCGGTCAGAGCGACATAGGCGGCAAAAAGATATCCACACATTTCGTGTACCCAGATGGTCGGTCTTTGAAAAACATACCGTGCCAGGACTTCATAAACCATGAGGAACATGAACACAAAGATCAGATTACAGCAGACCTTGCCGACTTTTTTGTTTATTTTTTCTACGATAAGAATCGTTTTTTCGATAGAATGCATAGTCAATCCTAATAGTTACCCCTTTCGGACACCATTAACAGTGGTATCCAAAAGAGATATAATGGGTTATTGCAGATTATACCCCAGACGATTTAGATCCTTTTTGACCAGTGCGATATACTCGGCGGACAATTTATCTTTTGTGAATTCTTCGTCCCACATTTTAATGGACGTCTTTGTCCATCGGTCCATGACATCCTTGGGAAGCTCTATGAATTGAGTACCATGAGCCGACAGTTTCCCCATGACCTCTTTATTTTCAGCGTCAAATGCCTTAACCACATTCGCCGATGAATCCCGGAGGGCCTTTGCAAAAATTACCTTCAGATCTTCAGGAAGCTCGTTAACCCTGTCCAGATTCGCAATCACTTCACAGTTCTGGGCTCCGGAGATATATGGAGTGGTCTGAAACTTTGCTACTTCGTACGTACTCCCAAGAAAACTTTCGGCATGATTGCCGCTGATCTCGGCATCAATGGTCCCACGGGAAAGGGCCACATATATCTCCGAAAATGGAATGAAAACTGTTGGAATATCCATTTTCTGTAACACTTTGGCAATGGAGCCCGACGCCCGGACCTTCAATTTTTTCAGGTCATCCCAAGTTTTAATGGGTTTTTTGGAGACAATGGTATAACCGTCCATAACAAGGGGTGCGCCGTAATACACTTTTTGCGTGGCATAGACATTTCTGAGGAATTTCATGGTCTCGTCCATATAGATGAAATCCATAATTTCCTTGACCCCTCTCGGATCCCCCGGCAATGCAAAAGCCGTGGCCGCTACCGGCAGGATCCCCCCATGATACGTGCTACAGGTGGTGCCCATATCAATGGATCCCATCCCGACGGATTCAAAAATTTCCGGCCCATTTACCAGGGCCCCTGAAGGAAGAATCTGAATAGTTAGCCTGCCGTTTGACTGTTTTTTGACATCTTCTGCCAGTTGATTCATGGCAACGCTAATAGGATGGTTCAGAGAAAACATATTCTGCATCGTTAACTTGTAGGTCTTTTCCGCATGGGCAGTTGATACAAAAGACTTGCCAAAACCTGTTACCAGCATCACTGACAAAACAACTCCCATTACCAACTTTAATGATAAGGTTTTCCTGGTTGTTAACATCTCGTTCTCCCTTGTTAAATGTGGTTTCATTTATGATGATAAGCAGCTGCTTTCTGCGGTAGGTTGTAAAACCAACCTCGAGCGTAACTTATCTCTGTCAGCCATCCTCTCATGAATTAAACTTTACCTTCTCTTGTGCGACTCCTTGTTGGCATTTTGTATTGCGTTTTACATTGCAGAAAAAAAATCACTCTCACAGAGCCTGTATTTTTTCTGTCAATATTGGCACAAACTGTTTCAGATCAGCGACGACGAGAACATCGGCCACCTCACCAATGGGTGCATCCTTGTCGGTATTGATTGCGACCACAAATTCGGATTTTTTCATCCCGGCGAGATGCTGAATCGCACCCGATATGCCGCAGGCAACATAGAGTTTCGGCGACACGGTCTGCCCTGTGGTCCCAACCTGACGATTATGTTCGGCCCACTCTGCATCGACCACCGGACGGCTGGCTCCGTACTCGCCTTTCAAAGCCTTGGCCAGATTGGCAATTATCGCGATATTCTCAGGTTTACCAATACCACGGCCAGCACTGACGATGACTGACGCCTTGGTCAAGTCCACCCCACCCATTTCAGCCTGTTCATAGCCGCAAAACTCAACCTTGCCGGTGGCCGTCGTGCTAATCTTCTCGATGACAGGTACCCCTGCGGCTTCCTCAGCGAGTCCGAACGCCCCAGCCTGCAGAGTCAGGACGGTAACAGGTGTCTTCGAAGCAACCTTCCTGCGTAATTTCGAGTTACAGACCGGGGCGACAGGCACACCGTCTATCACATCCACCACCTCTGATACCTGGGAGGCCTTCAAGGCAAAAGCCACCCGGGGGGCCAGATCCCAGCCATAGGACGAATGGCTGAAAACAACCATGTCCGGCTTGACCTTGGCAATCGTGTCCAGCAGCAGCTGCTTGTGTACGTCCGGGTTGTATTCCCCACAGTTTTTCGTATCGGCAAGATACAGCGTTCCCTGGAACTTGGGCAGATCAATCTCACTGCCAACCAGGAACATTGCAGCGTCGGAGCTGACTTTTTTGGCGAATGCCATAAGATCATTTACGCTGCCCTGCAGCTTGCCTTCTCTGTATTCTGCTACAAGTAGTGTCTTCATAGAATTCCCCTTATGCCAGAACGGCGGTTTTCTCTTTCAAAATTTTGATCAATTTGTCGGCCACATCGCCTACATCACCCTCCAGAACAAGACCACCACCCTTCTTCTCCGGGAAGTACAATGCTGTCGTTTCCTGATGAGGAGCAACCTTTAACAGATCAGCGACCGGAATGGAGAGGAGCTCTTTCTTCTTTGCCTTCATAATATTAGGCAGGGTAGGATAACGGGGCGTATTCAGGCCAAGCTGACAGGTCACAAGAGCGGGGATCTCCACTTTGATAATTGCCTTCAGCCCACCTTCCAACTCTCGTTTTACGGTGATTGTATTATTGTCAAAAACAAAGCTGACAATGGTGGTGACGCTGGGCATGCCAAGCATCTCAGCGGTAATCACGCCCACTTGCGCGCTTCCCCGATCCTGGGACTGCATTCCGGTAAAGATCAGGTCAAAAGATTTGGTCTTGGCAAACTCGGCGATAATAGCGGCAATAGAGAAGGAATCCTTCTTGAAAAACTCGTCATCGGCCACATGGACGCCACGGTCACACCCCATGGCCAGTGCCTTCTTCATCGTCTCCTTCACCCGCTCAGGACCAATACAGAGCACGGTCAGGTCGCCGCCACTCTTCTCCTTCAACTGTACGGCCTGTTCAACTGCATATTCATCATACTCGTTCATCCGCCAGGCCAGATCACCACTGTCATACCAGCTGCCGGCCCCGTTAACCTTGAATTTCGACTCCATGTCAGGAACTTGTTTAATACAAACCAGTATATTCATTGTCTTCCTTCGGTATTATTTGTTAATAGTTGCCAGTTTATCAATGAGCTTCCAGTCGGTCAGGGACAGATTCACGCGGCTTGCTGCCATTTCTTTTTCCTGCTTATTTCTCAGGGATCTGGACCATCACCGCGGAGCCTTCAGCACACAGCTTACCGCTGGCTGAAAGCGTCAGGTCGACAAGCACCTTGCGCCCTTTGATCTCGGAGACCTTTCCCCGAATTTCGAGCACGGTGTTTATCGGTGTCGGGGCACGAAAATCGACCTTCAACGATGCAGTAACAAAGCGACCCAGCGGTTTGCTCTCCGCTCGGGCTTTGGCTGCCGAGGCAGTCGCTGCCCCATGGCAGTCAAGCAGAGAGGCAATCATGCCACCGTAGAGAAACCCCGGAAACCCGCCGGAATATTTGGAATCCGGTGTAAAATGACAGACGGTCTCATCGCCGTCCCAATAACTTTTTATCTGCAAGCCACCCTCATTGAGTCTGCCGCAACCGTAGCAATTGGCGAATTCATCAGGATATTGATCTTGAAAAGCGATTTCTGTCATATCTTTGTCCTCCGATAGTTATTTATCTGCCTGCAATCATGGCGGAAAGACACTCAAACAAACCCTGCAATGGTATTTTTCTCGTGCCCTCGACTGCTCTCATGATTTTAAAAATCTAGTGTTACGTTATGTCGGCAACAACCATTGCCGCCTGTTCGATCAATCTATCCTTTGATAATTCGCGGGAGAAGCATCTGATGAACGGGGGTGATTGATCGCGGATTCTGATAGTTCGCCCCGACAAAAGCCTGGATGTACCTGCGCAGGGCAGGCAACTCGACGATTTCATCGACAAGCCCTTTCATTGCACAAAACGCCGGGCGTGACTTATCCTGATAATCCTTGATCATCTGGTTCATCTTGTCGAGAACCGGACCAAGATCGTTACCGGCGGCGTCCTCCTTGACCAGTCGTCGTGCATAGGACGCAGCAGCGGCGGTCTCGCCGTGCATGACATAGATCTCAGTCATCGGCGTACCGAGGGTGAAGGCATTGTTGTTGTTGGCCTGAGGTCCGCACATGATGTAGTGGGCGGCGGCAGAACCTTTGCGCAGGACAATGCACATCATGGAGAGCTCC
>JBBRDD010000164.1:0-10800 GCA_038204235.1 Desulfobulbales bacterium | reverse complement strand
GATAACTCCGAAACTGGCTTCCGGGAGCTGGATCAGTCGATAATACTGGCTGTTCATGGTGATGATCATGCGCAGGATATGGTCGTAGCACATGCCAAAAAGGATAACCGTCAGAGCAAATGGTGTCCGGGCAATCCAGACGCCGGCATTCCAGGTTATCTTCAAGGCAGCAATGATTTCGAAAGAACCATCATCGCTATTTTTTCTTTCTTCTGTCATTTTCAGTGCGGTTATTGTGGCCAGAAGAGCAAGCAGCAGAGTCAGATAAATGGGAAACCGCATGGTGATCTGTTGCGTTACCGTCAGTGAGGAGCCGAGCCAGGTGAGCACGCGATTTACTGCACTTGGGTCGTAGATAAAGGCGCCGACTGTCATGGTGATGATTGTTCCAATGGAACGCAGCCGCATCTGCAGGCTGAGTACTTTCGGCCAGTCATCGGGGTTGCCTTCGGTGACCAATGCGTCGTAGGCAATGGCCTCGTCGGCCCCGCTGGCCATCGCTTCGGCCAGACCGCTCAGGATCCGGTTGGTGAGAAAGGCCCAGAAAATAAGACGGCTGTTGCCCAGGGGTACAAAGGCCAGCAGGCACATCTCAGCCGTCATCAGCAGTGCGGTGGCGACAAGCAGATATTTTCGCCCTAAAATATCGGCCAGCGCCCCGGAAGGTACTTCGGCGCAGAAAATAGTGATTGCCCAGACCGTATTCAAAAGAGCGAACTGCTCGATAGTCAGCCCAAAATCGAGAAAGAGAATGGTGAAGACCGGATAGTAAAATCTGGCATTGAAGAAAACACGGAAGGCGACGAAGAGTCGAACGTTGGCAATGGAAAAAGGCGAGGTTGCAGCTTGCATGCGGTTTCCTTCAGGTGATAGTTGAGAGTGCCCGCTCTCTAGGGTGCATAGCGACGGGCAGGCAGTGTAGCCTGATCGGTGCGCGACAGATGTACCTCTATTCTTCTGACCAGTAAGGACAGGAACAGGCAGAGGATAAGGTACATAAGTGATATGGTCAGCCATACCTCGATAGTCGCCTGGGTTGACGCCATAACCTGCAGCCCCTGAAACGTCAGTTCCTGGATGGAGATTATCGAGACAATGGAAGACCATTTAATGGTATTGATAAACTCATTGGCCAGCGGCGGCAGCATGATGCGCACCGCCTGGGGCAGAACGATCAGGCGCATCAGTTTCCATCTGGTCAGCCCGAGAGTTTTACCTGCCTCCCACTGTCCGGTATCGACTGCCTGGATACCAGCCCGGACGATTTCGGCAATATAGGCTCCCTGGAAAAGGGCCAGCGTCAGAACACCTGAGAGAAAAGGGGTGATCAGACCGGGCGAGGCAAAGAACCAGGTCAAGGTTTGCTGTACCTGATCCGAACGGCTGCGAAAAAAATCCTCGACTGCCAGAAAAGAGAGCAGCTGGTCGCTGACGAAATAGTAAAAGATAAAAACCAGCACCAGGGGCGGGGTGTTGCGAATCGATTCAATATACGTTCGGCCGATCAACCGGAAAAACAGTCGGGGAGAAACCCGCATTAAACCAATGGTAAAACCGAGCAGTACGGCAAAAAGTGTTGCCCAGACACTGATTTTAATGGTGGTGAAAAATCCTTCGAGCAGGATATTGGCGGTCCAGCGCTGCGTGTCGGAGTCAAAACGAAACAGATAAGTGGGGATGACCCCCCAGTTCCATTTGTAGTTGAGGGCGAAAAAGAGGCGATACCATACATAGGCAAAAAAGCCTATAATGATCGCGAGTATAATCCCGTCGAGCATGGTTACTGCTGGTTTCTTCGCTTGCATAGAGAGTCAGCCGCTCGAAAGTCTGTAAGGTACTAACCCCGGTAAACAGGAAATAAGCCGGGATAAGTACCTTGAGACAGAATATCTTCTTGAAAAAACAAGAAAATAATCTGTAAGATACTAAAAAAAGCGGGGCAGCCAAAGGAGTCTGTCCCGCCAGTGCACGGTGCATTTTTCCTGGCCTATTCGACCTGATTGCTCCAGTCTTTGGTGTCGAACCAGTATTGATGACGTTCTTCCAGCCAGCCCTCAAGGTTGACAATGGTGATCCAGCTATTGAAGAAAGCCAGGGTGTCGGGATCGCCCTTTCTCATGGCAAAACCGATAGGTTCTTTGGTAAAGGTTCCCTGTACCGGCAGAAAGAGAGTGTCGCTGTAATCGACTGCTTCATAGGCCGGGCGGGGGGCGTTGCCGATCACCGCATGGACATTGCCGTTGCGCAGTTCCTGATAGGCCTGGGGTTCGGTGTCGAACATTCTCAGTTTTGCCTTGGGCAGGAATTTTTTTGCTGCAGCGGCAGCAGTGGTACCGAGTTTGACGGCTATCTGTACCTCGGGTTTATTGAAGTCTTCAAGAGATTTGAACCCTGCGGCATTTTTTTTATGGGCGACGATGCTCATTCCGGAATATTCGTAAGGCTGGGAAAAGTTGACCTGTAGAGCACGCTGGGCGGTGATGCCCATGCCGCCGATAATGACATCGAATTTTCCGGTCAAAAGCGCCGGGATAATTCCGGACCAGGCGGTGGGCATGAATTCAACCTTCACCCCCATATCTTCGGCCAGACGGGTGGCGACGTCAATTTCAAAACCAATCAGCCTGCCGTTTTTGTCTTTCATGGCCCAGGGCTGAAAAATATCCATGCCGACTTTCAGTACCCCACGCTTTTTAATGGTTTCGATGGTGCTGGCAGCAGAAATTTCCTGTTGCATAGAGGCTGCGTAACTGAAGCTGCCGATGCACGTCAGCAGGAGGGTGAATATGCTCAGGCGGACGAATAAACCGTGTTGTTTCATGCTGATCTCCTGGTAAAGGTTTGGATTGATAGGAAAAAATATACATTATATTGAGGTACTGCATAAAAAATCATAGTTTTTGATGACCCTTTCAAGGTAAGCTAAGACGTTTTTCCAGCATACCAACGACCACTGATAAAAATAATGTAATGGACAGGTACATCGCTGCTACAGTAAACCAGATTTCAAAAGTCAGGTAGGATTCGGCGATGAGAGCTTGACCCTGCATCGTCAGATCGTAAATAGCGATGGTGCTGACCAGCGCCGAGTCTTTTACCAGGGAGATGGCCTGGCTGGTAAGCGGCGGGAGCACGGTTCGTATGGCTTGTGGAATAATGATATGGCGATAGGTGGCAAAAGTGGTGAGGCCAAGGCTGTGCGCCGCCTCAACCTGTCCTCGGTCAACCGACTGAATCCCGGAACGGAAAATTTCCGAGGCATAGGCCCCTTCAAATAAGCTGAGGGCGAGAATTGCGGCGACCATCCGCTCCAGTCCCAGCATCGGACCGACAACAAAGTAAATAAAAAATATCTGGATAAGCAGCGGTGTGTTTCTACTGGTTTCCAGATAGATAATTGCCAGGCCCCGGGCAACAAAGGAGTTGGAGAGACGGAATAGAGCCGTCAATAAGCCTATAGCCAGGGCAAAAAACAAACTGATCAGCGATATTTGCATGGTTATTAATAGACCTTCAACCAAGGGGCCTATTACAATCCCGGATTCGGTAACTGAAAAAAGGTACCGGGGAATTCGGTACCATTGCCAGTTATAACCGATATTTTCAGCACTATGCACCGCCAGCCATGCCAAGATGGCAATAAGCAGAGAGAATTGGCAGATATCGAATAGCGGACTGCTGAAAAACGTCCGAATATGCCGATTATTGCTTTCAGTATTCGTATGGTGCGGGTTTCTTGGCATGCTTCTTTGTTGATTTATGAGATACTCTTGCGGGTCAGTTGTTCCCTGGCCATTTCTGAGATAATTCTGAAATCAATTTTACCGCTGCCCATTTTCGGCAGTGTTTCCCAGACGAGAAATATTTTTGGCAGTGCAATGGCGGGAAGGTAGCTGGCCATCTCTTTGAGGACGGTTTTCTCATCCAGCGGTGTGGTTACCACCGCCACGATCCGGGCACCTTTGATTGCATCGGGGATCTCTACGACGCAGCAATGGCTGTCTTCCGGGATGAATTTTTCCAGTACATCTTCGATCTTGACCAGAGAAACCATCTCGCCGCCGATTTTAACGAATCGCTTCAGGCGACCCACATGCCAGAGATAGCCGTCTTCGTCAAGGTTGCCCATATCCCCGGTATCATACCACCCGCGACGGATATGCAGGGAGGTCTGTTCGAAGTCATTGAAATATCCTTTCATGACGCTGTCGCCTTTGACGAGGATACGGCCATCTTCGCCACGGGTACATTCTTCGCCGGTCTCGTAATTTTCGATGCGTACCTGAATCCCGGGGATCGGCTTGCCGACACTGCCGGGCCTGTTGGCGTGCATCGTATTGGTGGAGATAACCGGGGAACATTCGGTTGCCCCGTAGCCTTCGAGTACCGTAATATTATGCTTGCTTTTGAACCCGTCACGCAAAGCCTCCGGGCATTTGTCGGCACCGGTCAGGGCAATTCGCAGCGTGTCGAAATCGCCTTTTTCCGACTTGCGCAGGTATCCCCAGAAAAAAGATGGTGTGCCGACCAGGCAGGTCGCTTTATGTTCTCTGGCGATGGTGCAGACCTTTTTGAAATCAAGTGGATTGGCGTAGGTGAGCATAGTCATGCCAGAGGATATGGGGACCCAGAGATCCACGGTCAGGCCAAAGACATGGAAAAAGGGCAGGGTGCACAGGAACACATCGTCGCTGGTAAAATTGAAGCTGGGGAATACCGATTTGACGTTGGCGAGAATATTTTTGTGGGTTAATTGTACTGCCTTTGGATCTTTTTCACTGCCACTGGTGAACAGGATAACCGCCGTGTCGTCTTCATCACCGCAATGAACCAGTTTTTTTATGAGTGATGCAGGAAGAGCGGCAGTGAGCGCGGCTCTGATTTTCTGGCTGGAGGTAACGGAGGCCATGATTTCTTCTATATAAATCATCCCCTCCACATGCGGACATTCGATCTTTTCCAGCAGCGCCTTGGAGGTAATGATCGTCTTGAAGTCGCATTTATCCTGGGCGTATCTGGCGTTATGCTCAGCTCCGGTCGAATAATTGATCATAACCGGGATCCGGCCGCTCATCAGGATGGCGATTTTCGCAAGAATGCAGCCGGCCGAGGTCGGCATCATAAGACCGATAAAGCCATGGTCGAGCTGACGAAAAAAACGGCAGAGAATCAGACTGGCAATCAGAGATTTAGAGTAGGTAAGTTCCCGGTTGGTTGTCAGGTCATTAATAGCCAGTTTCTTGTTATATTGCTTGGCGATGTCGATAAATTGATGATGTAGCAGCACCAGCGTCTCCTTAGTGACTTAGAAATACTTCTCTTGTGCGTTTTACAAGAGAAGTATTTCGTGAAGGAACTTATCCCGCAAATCTTTTGGGCGGGGTTAGTGTTTACAAATTAATTATTTGGCTTTTCAAGCAAATTATTTCGTGAAGGAACGTATCCCCCTCAAGGGATATTAAAAAAAATCCCCCAAAACCTATCTGGCGGGGTTAAAACCTATATTTCCAGTAAGTTTGGTTCGTTGTTCCCGTTGCCGGGTCAGTTTTTCAATTCAAGTTCGGCCAGGTCGGTTATTGATTTTGGGATCTCTTTTTTGACCTGAACACCAAGTTCTTTCAATTGTTCCGCCTGGGCGACAAGGTTGCCCCGGCCGCGGGTCAATTTAAGTAAGGCTCCATCGTAGGTACTGTGGCAGGTGGCCAGCTGTTTACCTATCTTTTCCATCTCTTCCATAAAGCCGCGAAACTTATCATACATGATGCCTGCCCGTCGTGCTATCTCCTGGGCGTTGTTGCTCTGATGTTCAAATTGCCAGATATTCTCAATCGTACGCAGGGCAGCCAGCAGGGTGGTAGGCGTTACAATAATAATATTTTTGCTGAGTGCTTCAAGAAAAAGAGTGTCGTCCAGGGCGAAGGCGGTGGAAAAGGCGGCCTCAATGGGCATAAACATCAGGATAAAGTCGAGGGAGTGAATGCCGGCCAGTTCGGGGTAATTTTTTTGGCTGAGAGTGGCAATATGTTCACGAATGGCTTTCTGCATTGCTGCGAGATGTATTCGTCGTTCGTTTTCATCGTCAGTATTGACGTATTTTTCCCAGCTGACCAGCGATACCTTGGAGTCAATAATGATATCTTTATTCTCGGGCAGGTGGACGATAACGTCGGGTTTAAGCAATCGGTTGCTGTTATCGCGAAAACCGCCCTGCGTGTCGTATTCCAGGCCGCGGCGCAACCCGGATTTTTCGAGTACCCGTTCAAGAACCAGCTCGCCCCAATTCCCCTGGATCTTTGTATCGCCTTTCAAAGCGTTGGTCAGGTTGACTGCTTCTCGGTTTACCTGCAGGTTGAGATCGCGGAGCTGGACAATTTCAGTTTTCAGGGAAAACCGTTCACGGCTGTCATGGCGATAAATATCGTTAATCTCCTGCTTCAGAGCGGTCAGTTGACTGTTGAAAGGCTGGAGAATAGCATCCAATTTCTCCCGGTTCAGCTCGCTGAACCGGGCACTTTTTTCGTCAAAGATCTGCTGGGCCAGGCCGGCAAACTGCAGTTTCAATTCTTCCCGGGCATTTTCCAGCAGTTGGAGCTTTTCGGTGGCATGTTTTCTCTCGTTGGTCAGCAAGGTGATGAGCTTGGCTTCCCGAATGGTCAGGCGATTATGCAGTTCCAGCGCATCTGCGGCCTTCTTTTCTGCGGTCGTCAACGCAAGTGCAATGTTTTGCTGCTGCCTGATCAGCCTGGTAATTTTGCAGGCGAGAAGGAGAGAGACCAGTCCCAAAAGCAGAGTGGTAATCGTCAGCAGCAGAACCAGCGATGGCAAGGCGAAGTTTTGCGGTAGAAAGCCCTGCAGAAAAATGACAAAAGCCATGGCGAATTCAGTCATGCCCGTATTAACCAAGAGCGACGTCGAGGGTCATCATAATAGCAAAACCAAGCATAACCCCTATGGTCGGAATGTCGGAATGTCTTCCCGCCTGGGATTCGGGAATAAGTTCCTCCGCGACAACATAGATCATCGCACCCGCAGCAAAAGAGAGGGCATAAGGCAGAATCGGCTGCATGACAATAACGGCCGCTGCACCTAAAACCCCGGCGATGGGTTCGACTATGCCGGAAGCCTGGCCGTAGAGAAAACTCTTGGTCCGCGACATACCTTCCCGGCGCAAGGGGACGGAGACAGCAGCACCTTCCGGAAAATTCTGGATACCGATACCGATGGCCAGAGCAATCGCCCCCCCGAGCGATGCAGCAGGATGTCCGGCTGCAGCAGCCCCGAATGCCACCCCGACCGCCAGTCCTTCCGGGATATTGTGCAGTGTTATGGCCAGCACTAAAAGAACCGAGCGCTGCCAGCCGGTTTTGATACCTTCAGCGTCTTTTTCAGGAAATCCTGGATGGAGGTGGGGTAAAATCTTATCCGCGCACCACAGAAAGATCCCGCCGCTCAGAAAGCCTATCAGGGGGGCTATCCAGGGAGTCCCGCCTCTGGTTTCGACCATTTCGATGGCCGGTGCCAGCAGCGACCAGAAACTCGCGGCTATCATGACACCGGCCGCACCACCAAGCAGGCCATCCATCACTTTTCGATCGATTTTTTTAAAGAAAAAGACCATGGCGGCACCTAACGCGGTGAGAAACCAGGTGAAAAGGGTACCGATCAGGGCTTGTGTAATGGGTGAAAATTCATGAAACCATTGTTCCATTCTTTCTCCTTTGGTTATTGCTTGGCGGTAATTGCTCGAAGACGATTGATGAAAAATGGGCGGAACGGGCAATCTCGCCTAAAATGAAATTGCTTAGGCAGCTTGTGGTAAATTGACCAATCCCGTCTAAAAGATTTGCGGTGCTCTTTTTAGTTCTCGTTCGACGGGTGTACGTTCCGTCACGAAATGACTGATTCCACAGATGGAACGGGTAATCCCGCCTAAAAGATTTGCGGGATAAGTTCAGTCACGAAATTTTTCCGGAAACTGCACCGAAAAAATTTCTACTTCACTAAAGAGCCCACGGCTTATCTCGACCACCAATAATATGTAAATGGATGTGGAAAACCTCCTGTCCGGCCTTGGCGCCATTATTGAAAATTATCCGGAAGCCATCGCCGGTATCGTTTTCCTTGGCCAGCTGAGATCCGATTCGAATAAGTTTGCCAATTAAGGCGTCGTCCGTTTCGGTCACGTCAACCGGTTTTGCAATATGTTTCTTGGGGATGACCAAAAAATGAACGGGCGATTGCGGTGCAATATCCCAGAATGCGAGGACGTCCTCGTCTTCATAAAGTTTTTTAGAGGGGATTTCGCCTGCAATAATCTTGCAAAAGATACAGTTGTCCATTGTTGAGCCTCCTTAGTGACATATCAAACATCTTGTGCTTTTCAAGCAAATTATTTCGTGAAGGAAAGAGCACTCCTCCAGGGGGTACTCAAAACGACATCTATCTCTATTTAATCCAACTCTGTATACAACACCATAAAGTTTTCGTAAATACGCGGCAGCACAGGTTTTATGCTTTTTCCGGCGGTAGATATAAAAAATGCCGCATTACAGTATCTCCGGGAGCTACTATGATGCGGCAGTGTTATGCGCAAAAAACAACTATTATAAGTCTATCAGCTAATCTGGTTACAGTTATTTTTTATAACTAAAGGTAAGCGCATTGTCCTTTACGTCGACAAAAGCTTCCCCGCCTCTGGCTAATTTGCCAAAGAGGATCTCTTCGGTCAACGTGTCGCCTATCTCTTTCAAAATCAGCCGTCTCAGTGGTCTGGCACCATAATCGGGGTCATATCCTTTTTTGGCCAGATATTTTCTGGCCTCATCGCTGAGTTTGATACTGACCCGTTTTTCGGCAAGTTGTCCTTCCAGTTCTTTTATTAATTTGTCTACCACCAGCTCGGTTGCATTCGTATCAAGGGCGCTGAAAGTGACAATTGCATCAAGCCTGTTGCGGAACTCAGGGGCAAAGAGTTTGTTGATTGCAGTCTGGTCCTTGCCCTTTTTGCCGGTAACGAAGCCGATGCTTCTACTGGTGAGTTCTCTTGCTCCGGCGTTGCTCGTCATGATTATAATAACGTTGCGGAAATCCGCTTTCCGCCCTGAGTTGTCGGTCAGGGTCGAGTGATCCATCACCTGGAGAAGGATGGAGAATATATCCGGATGGGCCTTCTCTATTTCATCGAGCAACAGTACCGAGTAGGGGTGCTTGCGAATAGCTTCTGTGAGCTGGCCGCCCTGATCAAAACCAATATAACCAGGTGGTGAGCCGATTAATCTGGCAACGGCGTGCTTCTCCATGTATTCGCTCATGTCAAAACGTTCAAAATGCACGTTGAGAGTGCTTGCCAGCTGTCTGGCCACCTCGGTTTTACCGACCCCGGTAGGTCCGGCGAAGATAAAACTGCCAGTGGGTGAGTCAGGGTTGCCCAGTCCCGCGCGGGAGCGTTTTACCGCGGTTGTTACCACTTCAATGGCTTCATCCTGGCCAAAGACCACCTTTTTCAGGTTGGCCGCTAGTTGTTTGAGCTCAGCGATCTCTGAATGTGAACTGCTCTTCGCCGGAATTCTGGCAATGCGGGAGACCACCTTCTCAATATCGGTAATCTTGACCATGGTGCCCTGTCTGCCTTCAAGCCGGAAAAAGGAGCCCACTTCATCCATGATATCAATGGCTTTATCCGGGAGAAAACGCTCGTTGATATATCGGTCCGAAAGTTCGGCCATGGCTTTGAGCGAACTCTGTGAATACCGGACATTGTGATGTTCTTCGTATTTGTCCTTCAACCCCTTGAGAATCAAATGGGTATCTTCCACCGACGGTTCTTCAATATCGATTTTCTGAAATCGTCTGGACAGCGCCCGGTCTTTTTCAATCTGGTTTTTATATTCCTCATAGGTGGTGGATCCAATGCAGCGCAGGATTCCAGCCTGAAGCGCAGGTTTGAGCAGGTTGGAAGCATCCATCGAGCCGCCGCTAGTGGCACCAGCGCCGACAATGGTATGCATTTCATCGATGAAGAGGATGGCGTTTTTTTTCTGCTCTATGGCAGATACCACGCTTTTCAGCCTTTTTTCAAAGTCACCGCGATATTTGGTACCAGCCACCAGGGTTCCCATGTCGAGCAGGTGAATCTCTACATCCTGCAGCAGGTCGGGAACCTTTGCTTTCTCACCTTTGTCCCTGGCGACTTTATCTTCATAAATGCGCAGGGCAAGTCCCTCGGCCATGGCAGTTTTGCCGACACCGGGTTCGCCAACGAGCAGGGGGTTGTTTTTTTTGCGCCGGCACAACACCTGCATAATCCTGCTGATCTCTTCATTGCGTCCAATGAGCGGGTCGAGTTTTCCCTGAGCTGCATATTCAGCAAGGTTGACGGTAAATTCTTCCAATGCCTTGGCGTCTTTTGTCCCCTTCTGCGGATTTGGGCTTTCCGGTGGGGTGGCAAAAGGTTCTTTCTGCAGGCCATCGGCAGGCAGTTCATGGGAGATGAAATTGACGACCGCCATTTTACCAATTCCTACCGAAGTAAGGAAATAGACGGCATGGGATTCCTCCTCGGCAAGGATAGAGACCAGCACATCGCCACTGTCAACCTGTTGCTTCCCGCAGCTCTGAACATGGGCTACAGCCCGCTGCAGTACGCGGTTAAAGGCTATTGTTTGGGCCGGTTCTCTGATCCCGCTTTCGGAGAATTTAGGGATTTCCAAGAGGAAAAATTTTTCCAGGCGTTCTTTTAACGCCTGGGTAGAGCCACCACATTCACTGATGATAAAACTGGTGAGCTCGTCGTGTAAGAGA